>QCFC01000005.1 GCA_003278465.1 Prochlorococcus sp. AG-363-B04 | reverse complement strand
CTTCAGTACTGGTGCAGGTATCACCGTCGTGGCAGCGATCAATGGTGATAGTGGTTTGAGCTAAGGCTGGAGGTGCCAGAACTAAGACGAGAACCAGGAGTAGAGCATGGGGTTTCATCTCTTCTGTTCTTTCAATAATGCGGAGGTATTGACTCCTCAACAGGGAAGTAAGCACGATCTTCTTCGTCTGGATCTTGCTCCCTGAGGCGTTCTTCTACCTCGTCATACGAATCGTCATCAAAGTTCCTTTCGCGATTCTTCATTGATCGCCTTTCTCCTTTCTTTGAAACCAAACCTGCTCTTTCCTTCCTCTCATTAGGGAGGTGATCAACGCACCAGCAAAAAACGCTCCAATACATCCCATGATCAACAGCAGCGGGGAAGGAGCATTACCTCCAGCAACTTGGATTAGTGGGTCAAGAGCATCCACTTCAGTCTTCTACTTTGACTTGTACTTTCTCTACAGAAAGCAGCATCTGTTTAACCGCATAGGCAGCAACACCAAAGATCACCAAGACACCAATGGTCTGGATGAAATCAATGTAGGTAGCAGCGAGGTGGTTCATGTTCCCTTTCTAGCCCTTGCCAACCATGTCAGCATTAGAGATGTGGAGGATTAATCAATGATTTCCCCCTAATGACTAAGGATTCCATCAACTTCTACGCCTTTAACTTAAAACAATTTAGAAATACTGGGATTCATTTCATGACAACGAACCAATCGCTTCTTAAACAACATGATTGAAAAGATCACTAACTACTGGCAAGACCTAACTGATGACAACCGGCTGCTTATCAAGCAGGTAGGTGTAGCTGCCATTGCTTTATATGTTGTCTTTCAACTCGTAGGCCTCTTACTTCCTATAGCTATTACTGGATACGCTTGCTACTGGGTTTATAAGAGCGTCTTAACTGAGAACCCTAGGGTAATGAAATGAGCCTGATCGACCTAGATAAGAAAGCTGTCAAAGCAGTACAGAAACGCTTTGGACTGAGCAACTATGGAATGGTCAACCTTAGTTGGGTCTTTGTTTTTGCCGTAGGAGTTATCGCAACTCTGATTCTCCACTGGCTCTTCCATCATTAATCATGCACCGCTTACTACTCCCACTAATCGCTGCGATTGCATTACCTACTGCTACTAATGCTTGGGGCCGTTACTCATCAATGTATTAAGCACAAATAGCTTGTGAAAAATTGATGAAATAGGACCCATGAAAGTTTAGGAAGCTGGGCAGTAGGGCAATAGTTCCATAAAAAGCAGCGTTTATTAGCTTCTTCTTTCGAGTTAATGCTTCGACGTTCTAATGCCCTAGGGCCACAAGTAATTCAAGAACCATTGATATGAAATGGATCTGGAGCATGGGCATCTATTGCGCAGAAGTATGGGCACCTAAAAAGGAATGCTTGAACTGCCCGTTCTACACCAACCAGTTGTCTTGTCTGACCTCGAGGCATTAGGTAATTGATAACGGCTACGTTGATTCGTTGGCGTCCAGCCCAGAAATTGAAAGTGTCTTGCCATTGATGAACAAATAGATTTATCCCTTTTTTGATCTACATAACCCATAGCAACAAGTGTATAAGCAACAGGGATTTCGACTAATTCTGGATTCTCTTCTAACCATGTTTCTAGCTGTTCTCGCAGGGGATCTTTAGACGCAAAATCTTGATCAGGTCTACTCATGGCCTCATTTTCTTCTTGGCTGTAATGCCATTGCTCACCTTTAGGCCAAGCCCAAAAGGCAGATGCCCAGATTGCATTGCGATGAGCCAGTTTGTCTTTAGATGTAATAGTTAATCTATCATTCAAGAAAATTTTATTGATTGTGAATTCTGAATACTGGGGAGATAGGAAGAAAATAATTTATATTAATACTTATCCTTGGACCTATATCATATTCAGGGTAATTAAATGAATGCCATGAAAAAGGAGAGCGGAAGAATGTAACTAAAACATTAAATGAGTACGAGGTCTTAAAAACTGTTGTATTTGATATTAATTCCTGATATTTAATACTGTCACTATCTAGATTAATTTTACCATTGGAGAAGAGGCTAGTAGACATCCTAACTTTATTAGAATAGTGAAATATTGTTCCTAGATCAGTATTATTGTTTTGTTCAGGACTCGGAAGATAGTGCATAACCGACATAAGTTTTCTACAGTTATCTGTATGTGGCTTAATAAAACTTCCGTGAGGCATTTTTGAAATATGAAATACAGGTATAACTATTAAGATGCCCTTTTTCAGATAACTCTTAAAGGTCTTGGTGTCAACTACTATTTTATTGGGATTAGTTGACCATTTAAGTCGTGTGCGGCGATGAGATTCCGGTAGTAATTTTAACTGATTATAAATATCAACATCTAATTTTAAATCCAAATCTATTTCATCTATAAAATTTATTTTATAGATCTCAGAATAAAATTCAGAGATGGGATTGGCTGGTGACTTTATTGTACGAATAATATAAGATTTATACTCATCAGATAAATAAAAGTTCATTTTGTCCCAAATCAAGTCTGGTATATTGGTTGATTTACCAGCACTAGATGATATTTTTTGTTTCGCCCCTGAGTCTTCCATAAAAGATTCAGGAGGAATCTCATTAATACATTCGCGTATAGTAATTGCCTCTTTATATGAAAATATAGGATGTGGCTCTGTTATAATATGTGTCATGAATGATTGCTACTCTCCTAACCCATTTTAGGTGTTGAGAAGGCTGGTTGCTTCTAATAGTAATATAAAAGCGAAATATCAGAGAACAAGTTTAGATCTTTTAAGATGATATAAGCATGTATTTCAGGTGATCAAAGTTATTATAATTAAATTACACATATTAATTGAAAATCCTCGTCAATGAAATTTCTAAAAATATTAGGATTTCGCTAATTTTTCCTTTTCTACAGAAGAGAGATTCGTTAATCCTCGCTTAAAGTTGCTCATGTGAATTGCAAAACGCTGATTTCTCCAAATAATAAAATCAAATTTCATAAGAAGATCATTTACCTGATCACTCACATTAACTATATCCAATCCTTTAGAGTAATGATCTATCTTTGATCTTTTCTGGAATTCAGACATAGTACAAAATTCTAAAAGCTCCCACTGATCCCTAGTAAAGCTATTAATTGCATAATCTCTAACTCTTGATCCAATATCTCCTGCATATATAGAACCTTCATTAGGTTCAATAGGAGTAAAGTCTAGTTTATCCTTCTCTATAGAGTTTCTATCAAAACATAAAAAATGTGAGCATGGAAAATCATTCCATTTTGATTGGAACAAATGTACGCAAAATGGTCAGATCTTGCAATGTCAGCACGCGACAAATTGATGAAATTCTGTATTTTGACGTCTTTGAAGTTGATTTTTCTCTAACTTAAATCTCCTTTACCAGACAAAGAGGCACAGCTAGAGGACTTCTTTTGGCCTAGAGACAAGCTACCAACTACAATCAAAAAGCACGGGGCGTGGCGCAGTTTGGTAGCGCGGGTGCTTTGGGAGCACTAGGTCGCAGGTTCGAATCCTGTCGCCCCGATTGGAATAGTGCTGTAATTGCAATGGTTTTGGCTATTATCTAGTCAGCACAATATTTTGTTGGCCCCTTTGAGCCAACAAATCGCCAACAAATGCCCAAATCCATTGGTATAGCAGAAGTGCCTGGAGCACTAGGTTTTGGAGCAATTAACCGACCTATAAATGCGGTTCATCCTTCCCTTGGAATCCTTGCTGAAGTATTGACTTCTACCTTCAGATCTATTGAAGGTAGAGGTGTTCTAAGCAAGTTCTTACCTGAGTTGGTAGTGGAGTTTGGCTGTGCTTTAGCAATCACGCAAAGGGAGCTAATGCTTTATGTAATCGAGGTGGAATATGGGCCGAGCCATTAAGCATGAACTCAAAAAACGTCAGGCTGAAGCTCTACAAATGCTCAGTGACGGCTATGGCACTAGTGAGTCAGCGTCGCTTCTGTCTGACAAGTGGGGGGTGAGTCGGAAGACGGCACTAAGAGCAATAAAAGCAGCTCACTTAGAAATGGTTGCGGACTTGGATGAGGTGGATAAGCACCATTTATTAAGCCGACTAATCAACCAAACCGAGCAATCAATCAGAGGATCGATGAAGACCAAGAACTATGGAGCGGCACTCGCTGGGATCAAGTTGATGCATCAGATGGTGATTGAACCAGCGGCGGCATCGCCAAAGAGACGAACTTGGGTTAATCACTATTGAGTCTTCGGATGACCCACAATCAAATCCCTAGGAAGGACCCTTTCCTTGAGGAAGTCTCAACAACGAAACACCTGTTAAAAGAAGCATCAAGGTAAATATGCCGATCAATGGTGAATATACGGACTGTAAATTAATCACTCCAAAATTCCCAGTGTGTAATTTAATTAACCAAAAAGCATCTATGCCAACTGTTAAAAGAATTGAATAGATCGATCCACTTAGAATTGTTAATAAGAGTGGAATGGCTAGAAAAAAAGCAATTCTCCTATGCCAAAAACGACTTACTGGTGAGGCTTCTCTCATGTTTATCTTTCTCTAAGTGCTTTGTGTAGTTCTTTTTCATTAGCACAAGGCATCCAATAGTCTCCATTCTTGTGAATACCCTCGCATTGCAATTTAACTGACTGTTGTCGAGCTTCATTTTGGGTCTTGTAAATTCCTTTTAGATGAGCTTGAACAGGGGAAGCAAGCGCAAGTATTAACGGTGCAAGCAGTAAACGGCGCATAAAATAAGGAGGTCGACAGCGCAGTGCTTGGCACTCCATCGACATAAGCAGTCTTTTTCCAATCTAATGAACATCACTGAAACGTGCCGTAAGGACGAGGTGATTACCGCTGCTTGTGAGTTGAGTGAATGGATTTTTCAAATTCCTTAGATTGAAGATTCAGCGTTTGACTGAACAACGCGTCGTGTAAGTTCATGCATGCCTTCAAGCTGGTTGTGAACAGCTAGTAATTGCTGTTTTATATGTTCTGCATACTTTAGTTTTGCTATCAATTTTATTGCCTCTTCAATATTTACCTTGGCTTTTAGTAATGCATAACATTCTTTTGTACCTGCTTCTGATTCCATTCGTAAAAATAGCTCATCCAACTAAACTAATTTTAAGCAATTAATCGGTCGATTATGTACTTATTTATACTGTTAAAGAAGATCTCTATGAAAGCTTTTAAATAATAAAAACTATTGGCTATAATTTATACAGATTTGAAGCTTTTTGTAGCTATTGATATCACTCCAAACTAGAGAATGAACAAAAATCTGCCCAATCGATATGAAATGTATTTTTATATACAGTGACTAATTAATTATTTGGATATCTTTTGATTATCCTTTCTTTTGGAGATTTCTTATGACTGCTAAAGACCTGATGAGTGAGAAAGCTGAAAAATATAATGGATGGGCAGCAATGCTTGGGTTTCTAGTGGCAATTGGAACATATGCCACTACAGGGCAAATAGTTCCAGGCATATTTTAATTACCTTTATAGGAGCCTTTTGGCTCCTATAAATTCTTCTCTTTCAATCAATAGTCTCTATCAATTATTTATGAATTCTCATGATGAGCAATGTTTTGTAGAATTAGAACCATATGAATCTTGTTAGATAGCCAACGAGCTTGATCCGTATGAAAGTTTGATTGAAGTTCTTCCAAAGAAAGAGACATTAGAAATTGCGAGGCCTTCAAGATTCAAGGCTAGTCAAGAAAGCTTTTAGAAAATAATTGTGATTAAAATATTTATATTTCATATTCTCTATTGTGAAGTTCAATCTCACGGTTCCAATAGTCATCGATTCTATTTTTTAGAGGCCGCATTATCGATGAAGATATATAGCTATATCCTTGTGGAGGAGAATTTTTAAAATGCCTAACGATTGTTTGAACTCTATTTAGTTGTTTTGTACTGATGGGGCTTTTCATGTGAACTTGTATGAAGTGATTTAAACATACAAATTAATGAAGATACTTATTGTTCTTTTTGGTACATTTTCCATTAAAAGAGAGCTTTATATTGATAGCCTAACTATATTCAGTCTCAATAAATACATAGTATTGGATTTAAGTATTCCCTAATACTTAAACAGTTCTTGATTAATAACTGTTGAGGTTGAGATCCAATAACCTTTTGCACCTTTTTTGTCCATAAGAAGAAGTTAGTCGAAAGCGTTGGGCATGTGCCCTCCATCGACATCAAAGCATTTCTTTGCCTAATTAACATCACTGAAACGTCCCGTAAGGACGAGGTGATTCCGGCTGCTTGCGAGTTGGTCGATCAGCAAGACGCAGTAATCAAAGACCTCCAGGGCAAACAGAAAACTCTTTTGTATTGCTCAGCATTATCACGACCATTCACCTCATCGCGCCTTGAAGATTTCTGCCTCAGGTGCCTCACCCATTCTCGCTGAGATCCCATAGTAAAAGAGGAACCTAGCTACTGGCTAATGGAGAGGGTGTCCATTTGAGTCGTTCTTCGATGGACATCTATGGCTCAATCCAGTTCTGAGATCTCTCTAATACAACAACACTTACACCAACACTTTTCTGCTTCTGTCGCTGTTCATAACACTTGTACAATCGTTAATTCTTTGGGAGGTTCATGCAATAAGAGTACAGGAAACCAACTTTCAAATAGGTTCGACTCGTTAACCAGCCGTTGATTTATAATACTAACTATAACCCTTAATCAACTTTAAATGGAGTGATCAATGTACGTCAAAAAAGGATTCCAAGCCTATAAACGATACTGGGAAGATCAAGCAAGTTTCATGGATAAATCTCCATGGAATCTGAAGAAGATCTTAAAACTAACTATCTCAAATGATGTTGATGGAAATTTGGAAGAACTTGAATTTTCCAATCATTCCATTTCAAGAGAAGAGGGGCAATTAACCTTACGGGTAAATGTTCCTTACAACTACTTTGAACTTGATAGTTTTGAATTAAAAGCTATTGAACTCCTTGGTATTGATAAAAATTGGTTAATAGATATGAGCTTAGAAGACTCTAGTTGTACCCATCAATTAACAAAGTAAAATGACTATTGAGTTAAATAGAAGTTCTTCTAGAATCTTGTGAATCACTGAGACATATTGCCACTAATTAGTATATTTACTTATCAATATGAACGGTTTTACTGATTGGGGTATCGTTCATTAGCGAGGGCAACAAGAACACCAATTAATGCCTTGAAGAAGACAATGTTGTTGATATTTTAAAGAGTTGATCAATTAAAGACAGATCCTATAAGTACGGATTAAGAACAAGGCTTTGCTGCATTCTTACAACTCTTTTTCAGATCAGCTATCCAATCTTCTAATAATTGCAACGTATTTAAAGGGATTGCAATCTCCTAGCTCCCCTCCTAGCTCCCCATGAGCGACCTAGTCCTTTGGGGAACTAGATTGTCCTGAGGCGAAAATAAAATGGTTATCGTTTCCATTATTTGATAGATTTAGTCGTGACCTGCCATTGTTCCAATAATGAGTCAGACATGGCTGATTTCGGGCTCGCCAGGGTGTGGGAAAACCAGCTGGATACTCAAAACAATGCTTAGTCATCCTGGTGCATGCGGATATTTGCGCCTCGATGGTCATTCCGATATAGGGCTCGAGCAGGCATCTAACTCTGGAATTGATCAAGCATTTCTCAAAGATCAAATTCCTCAACTGCTAGATCTATCTGAAACCCAATATGCCTCCAGGTCGCAACAAGATGACTTGCTGGCATTGATTGAGCTTCCTCAGTTCCACTCTCCTCAGCATGTTGACTTAGCGGGTATCGATCCTCGCATCAAAAATCAGCTTGAAGCATTGCAACTTCATCCTGATAGGCATCTCCACTTTGGTCGTGATCATGAATTGCCAAGCAAAGACAAATTGGAGTTCAAAAAACTTGAATCTCTCAATCTCAGTCTTAATCGCAGCGTCTGGGATCCACCCAGTCTGAATACCTTTTGGTTCGAGCTAGTGAACGGAGCCTATGGCGACGTCTATCGAGCTAAGGCGTTGATGAACTTGCCAGATGGGCGATCTATGTTCTTCAACTGGATTGTGAGTCAAGAAAGCTCACAGTTCTTTCCTCTTCAAGAAATTTCAGCTCCAAATGGCAGACCTGCCAGCTTGTCTGAGCTTGTCGTGCAAGGGAAACATCTTGATTGCTTACGCATTCAATCAACGATTGACCTCTGCCTACTAAACGATGCCGTACTGGAGATGCATCAAATGCCTCTTAGAGATCAACAAAAAGAAGCTATTCCCTTGAGTTAATCGCCATGAATCACGCAATTATCTCTTGCTTACACGCCAATCTCCCTGCAGTGGAAGCCGTCTTGAATGACATTGATAGGCAAGGGATTAAAACCATTACCTGTCTTGGGGACCTAGTTGGCTATGGCCCGCAGCCAAACGAAGTAGTTGAGCTGATACGAAAGCGTGGCATCGCAACCTGCCAGGGCTGCTGGGATGAAGATATCATCGATGGTCTTAATGCCTGCGAGTGCAGCTACCCTTCTCAGCTAGCAGAAAGGCGTGGGCACCTAGCTCACCAATGGACAGATGATCAGCTAACCGACGAAAACAAAAGTTTTTTAGCCAACCTCCCAACCTCATTACGTCGTGATCGACTTCTCTTCGTGCATGGGAGTCCCAACAGTCAGCATGAGTATCTTCTGCCAGACATGGATGCATTTGCGGCTCTCGAGCGAGTAGAAACAGCGGGGGCCGATATTCTGTTTTGCGGGCATACCCACCAGCCTTATGTACGTGAGTTGAGAGGCGGATCAATTCATGTGCGTTTACAAAATGCTGACCATGACTCCGGTCAGCGTGAAGAACTGACTCTGCCGATGCGCAAAATCGTCAATGCAGGATCAGTAGGCGAGCCACGTCATGGAACTACCAATGCCACCTATGTAATTCACAATGATGCAACTGATGAAGTTGAGATAAAAGAGGTGGCCTATGACGTTGGTCGAACTTGTCAAGCGATTGTCGAGGCGGGGCTACCGAAAGTCTTCGCATGGCGACTGAGTCATGGTTTTGAATTCGCCGAACAGGCCGAAGATGCAAGTCATGTGTGTGAGCGATGATTGAAAGATGGGCACTCGTAAGTGGTCTACTCGGAGATCTCGAAACCTATGACCTAATTCAACGGGATCTAAAGAAGACTCGTGGAGTTACATCCTTATTTGTCCTTGGAGACCTAGTCGGACCCGAACGCAACTGTGACGCACTGTTGGATCGACTAAAGAATCCCCATCGAGGCGATTTAAAACCAGATTGCATCTACGGCTGGTGGGAAGAGCAACTACTTGCAGAGCGTGGGTTTCGTGGTGAACGTAAAGCTGATGCTCTGCGGCTCAGCCAAGGAGAAGATGCAGTCAATGCACTGCTAAATACTGTTAATCCTTCTCACCTGAACTGGTTGGCATCACTGCAATTTGGCTTCATTGAACTTGACTGTGCACTCATCCATGGAAGCTCTTCAGATGTGGGCGACAACCTCACATCTGAAACGTCTCCACTGATCCTCCTTGATCGACTCACCCGTCTCAATGTGAACAGACTGTTCACAGCGCGAAGTACTAAACAATTTCATCTTGAACTGACAGGAGGAGGGATCAACTCACAAGTAAAGGATCTAAACGGTAAACGTGAACAACAACAGGAAGTTCCCAAGCGAAGCGTGATTGGCATTGGAGCAGGGGTGCATTACACCCTCTATGACGTTGGTAGTGATAAAACGCACTTCCTTACCGCCGGTAGCAAAACAAATCCCAAAAGGAAGGGTTTCGCATAAACCTCGTCATTATTTTGAAAGAGAGATTGGTAGCCAAAATATTGCTCAATGCCATCAAAAGCTCTATGAATAGAGGAGAAAATGCAGGCATTTGTTGGGTTTCAACACCCTAAAAAGCCTAAAAACAACAACTTTTATCCCCCGAATCCTTTGCTATAGCTGACATCCACTGGTGGCTAATGAAAAGCGGCGTTTCAGTGGTGGACTGGGATCTCAAGGAATTGCTATATTATGTTCACAGAAAGTTCACACCATTCCTATCTACTTAAATTAAGAGACGCCTAGTACATAGATAAAGACAAGCTGCATGTGCTGATATTTAGGGTTGATTCTTCATGCCATCAGCAATACTGCCCATGGTTGGATCATCTTTGGATCACTTCTTTATAAGAAAAATATAGTGCACCTTCCTTCTAATCTCTTGATGGAGATCATTCTGCAATTATTTTTTAAATTAAATATTAGATGAAATACATGCTTCAATCTGTTTTTCGAGTGTTCCGTGGTCAATATCTTTCCCAATTAAAACAACCTTGTTTTTTCGTTCACGGTTTCTATCGCTATCTTCAAGTGTGAACCTTTTCCCAGACAGATGAAATACATGAGTTATTTCACTCTCTTCAAAACAAAGTATTCCTTTTGCTCTATATACACTTGATGGCAATTGATTATCTAAGAAATATTGAAACTTTCTCAATGAAAAGGGCTGATTACATTGGAATGAGAATGAAGTAAATCCCTCTATCTTTAATTTATGACCATGGTCATGGTCATGGTCATGGTCATGGTCATGGTCATGGTCATGGTCATTTTTGGCTATTAAGTCAGATTCAAATAGTCCGACACTTAATAAAAGTCCCAATGGCACATCACCTTTTATACATTTTAGTATTCTTGGATCATTTTTTATCTCTGAAACTTTAGAGTTTATATATGATATTTTTTCCTCATTAACGAGATCGCATTTATTTATCAATAAGATATCTCCATAAATTATTTGAGACCTCGCTATTTGGCTAGAGAGTATATCAGAATCAAAATTTTCAGCATCTATTAATGTGATTATAGAATCTAGCCTTAATTGGTCTCTAGAACTATTAACTGTCATCGCTACTGGCAATGGATCAGCAAGGCCCGTAGTTTCAATTATTAGGTATTCAATTTCATTATTTGCAAGAACTCTATTTATTGCGTTTAGCAACTCTCCATTAATTGTGCAGCAAATACAGCCATTAGCCAGTTCAATAATATCTTCATGTGTTTTTACTATCAAGTCATTATCTATCCCTATTTCTCCAAACTCATTTACCAATACAGCTGTTTTAAGTCCTTTTTGCTTGGTCAGTATGTGATTTAAGACAGTTGTTTTTCCTGCGCCAAGAAAACCTGTCAAAATGGTTACAGGAATTCCTTGTATCTTACTTTTGTTTAAATCATCTCCTGACTTTTTCATGGTTTTCTGATTAGATTTTATTATCTCAAGGTTAAAGTAATTAATAGCGAACTACCGCAAATGAATTCACTTGCGGTAGTTTTACTATGTAGTTAAATTAGTTTTTAAGATGTTTAATTCTCAGAAAGTAAATGTTACTCCTGTTCCAACATGATGTTGCCAACCTTCTCCCCAATCAGAGCCATCCTTATCACTACGGGTAGGTTGCCAATGAATAAATACGTATGCGTTTTCTCCTACAGGACGACCAATCTCTATTTCACCAGCGAAATCTGTGCGTTCGCTTGTACTTGCCTCAGATGATGGGACAAAGAAACGAGGCCCACCTTCTATTTTGAGAGCAATTAAATCGTAATTAAATTCAACTCCTACTCTAGGATCTGTGAAGTTACCTTGCCATTCTCCAACTGAATTCCAACCTTGACGGTGTTCCAAACTTACATAAGCTCCATCAGTGAGATCCTTAAAGTTATCGCCGAGTGCGAAATTAACATCCCCGTCACCGAAAGCATATAGTACTTTTGCGCCAATTGAATTTTTGGTTCCTTTCTTTTCTTCTCCCTGGTTTTTTGTAACTATATAAGGCTGGGTATCTACTGCAACACTAAGGCGATCATTAGGAGCATAGGTAGCTTTTAAGTAACCACGGAAATCTTCTCGTTTGTAGTCAGTGTCGTGCTCAGCATGCTCTTCTTCATGATCGTCATCATCGTCATGATCGTCATGATCGTCATGATCGTCATGATCAGAATGTACGGCACCATAAAAATGTTCTGCTTCACCCCATACCCCGACAGGTCCAAAAGCACCTTCAATAGAGAATTTCCCACCGTTCTCTAACCCCCATTCCATCAAACCTCCAAAGAGTCCATCAAGTCCATAATGTTCTGGTTTCCCTTCAATATTATTTTCAAAACCACCATGAGCTTCCACGGTTATTTGAGGCGTCAACCTAAATTCACCTGCTTCTAAAGGCTCAGTTCCTCCTCCCCCGTGGGCATGCCCCATACGAGGTAACAGTGAAGCATCAACGCTCGTCAATGCAACGCCTAAGAGCAATGAGGCTTTCAAAGGATTTAGTCTTTTAATAAAATTGGTAGACATCAAATTGATTAGGTAGTTGAGTTAGGCAATGAACTGATAGGGGGATTAACGAATGTCCGCCCATTTTTGAGCAATCTGATCTGCTGTTTTTTGATCACAAGTGCTTCCCTGACCATTTGTAATTACACAAATATTTGAGGTCGCAGTCTCAATTGTTGAAAGGCCACCAGGTGCAAGGCCATCAGGATATAGAGGAGATTTAAATATAGGTTTACCCGAAGAACGACTAATACGTTTTAAGGTCTTGCTTATTGGGAGAGATTCTGCAAACAAGACACGACTCCCAGATTCTGTAATTTCAGAAGTAATCTTGGCCATATTCGACGGACGAAGTTTCCCTCCAGTAGCGAAAGAGTCAATGACGGGAAGTTCTCGTAATTTGAATCTATTGGTCAAATGACTAAAAGCACGATGTTGAGTCAGGAGTACTCGGCTTTCAGTCGGTATCGATCTCAACTGAACGGAAGTCCAGTTACTTAGGTCCTTTAGAACAGCCTTGGCGCTTTCAGTACGTGAGTTTAGTGCCGAGACCTCAGATTGGGGCAACACCTTTTGGAGGCTTTGTTCAATAATCGTCGACATTGCAGAGATATTATTTGGATCATGCCAAACATGTGGATCTTGATTATCTTTAGGAGTATTAGCTTTGTATTTAGGCATAGCTACCTCTGCGACAGCTATCACAGGAGCTTTTGTGGTAAGTCGTAGAGCTGAAGGAGTTAAATAAAAACCGTTATGAAAAACAATATCTGCCTTTGCTATAGCTTGTAAGTCTTTGGGCTTCAGACGATAATAGTGTGGATCTCCAGTTGGTGGAATCACACAGTAAACATCAGCAGATTTGGAAGCAATAGTCCGAACAACATCACAAAGGACACCATCAAAAGCAACTAAACTTGGCTTAACATCAGAAGCCCTTGCAAGGCTTGAGCCAAAGAAAAGGCTGCAAATAACCGAGAAGCCAGTAAGAACAGATCTAACTCTCACTCAATCAAGAGAAAAATTTCATTGAAATGATAAGCATTTAGACCGAGCCAGAGAGAGAATTGTCTTGAAATGAAAATCGTTTTCATTTCAAGCATGAGCTAGTCTCTGAAGGCGAGACTTTCACGCATTCTTGATTGACTAATCTCATTGCAAAAAACCTGTCATTTTCCTATGGCAAAGAATCTGTTCTAAGGGACATTTCTCTAGAGCTGAAAACAGGAACTCTTACCGCTCTTGTTGGTCCAAATGGAGCAGGAAAATCAACCTTGCTGCGCCTATTACAAGGTCAGATGATCCCGCATCAAGGAGAAATTTTTTTAGATAAGCATCCTTTAGGAGCGAATCGAACTCAAGTTGCATTAATGCCTCAAAGAAGCTCTATCAATTGGAATTTCCCTATTACTACTGAAGGATTGGTAGCACTGGGTCAAGCGAATGCTGCCAATCAATCATGTTGCAAGACAGAAGCCTCACTTCAACGGGTTGGTCTTGTTGCTTTAGCTAAGAAACGACTTGATGCACTGTCTGGAGGACAGCAACAAAGAGCCTTACTTGCAAGAACACTTGCCCAAAATGCATCAGTTTTCCTTTTAGATGAACCCTGCGCAGCACTGGATCCTCCATCCAGGGAGCAGTTTCTAAGCATTATTCGTCAGCTTGCCGAAGCAGGGTTAACGGTATTTGTCAGTAGCCATGACTGGGGTCAAGCTTTAAATGCTTACGACAAAGTAATCACACTTGATCGAACTGTGTTGGCCTTTGGAACTCCAGAAGAGGTGAGAAGCAAGCTTCAATCAATTAGTAGTATGGGTAACCACTGTTGTGGCTAGTCAATATTCAGGTTTCAGCTACTTTCTGACGCTGGCGACAACTATTACAAAGGCCAAAGAATTCAAGTGTATGAAACAAAAGCTCAAAGTTTTTTGTTTGCGTCTTAGGCAATTCAATGTTTTTGATTGGACAGGACTTCAAAACAACTGTTTGACCACAGTCAACACAAGTCAAATGATGATGATCCCTATTCACAGGGCTATAGAGTGTTTCTCCTTTTGGGAGGTTCCGACATCGCACCAATCCTTTCAGCTGAAGAGTACGAAGATGTCGATAAACCGTAGTCAACCCCATATTGGAAGAAGTTTCAATCAAGGTGCGATGCAGCTGTTGGCCGCTGACCTCATGAGCACAATTGTTCAGCTCATCAAGTATTTGTTGTTGTTTCTTTGTGAGAGCTTCTGTTTTTTCGTTCATCCTTCAGTGATGATCTCTTACTCTTTCCAAACAAGAGAGGCTTAGGGTAATGCTACAAGTGATTTTGGGAAGTTGGTGGATTTATCCTTTGTTAATGACTCTTTTAGTAGGAATACTTTGTCCAGTAACTGGTGCTCTCTTAATTACACAAGGTCGGCTCCTGCAAGCCAATTTGATATCTCATGGAGTTGTCCCAGGCTTAGTCTTAGCATTTGCCATAGGAATTGATCCTTCATTAGGTGGAATTATTAGTGGATTAATCGGAGCTCTTACGGCAGAAAGATTGGCCTTAAGAAGAAAGGAATATGGTGAGGCTGTAATTAATACTGTTCTAGCAGGCTCTCTTGGCTTTGGAGTTTTATTAATTCCACTCTTAAAAATAAGAATCGACCTGGAATCTATTTTATTTGGAGATCTCCTTGCCGCTGGTCCGACTGACATAATCAGAGTGTCAATTGCGACATCAGTGCTTTTATTGCTATTAAAAAACTCCTATCAGAATTTGATCTACCTAGGTTTAGATCCTGAAGGTGCTGCTTCAATTGGCCTAAGAGTTCCTAGATTAAAGTTTTCAATAGCTGTTGTGACTTCCCTAGTGATTGTGAGTTCGATGTCTGCTGTAGGAGTGATTTTGGTTATAGCTTTACTTGCTGCACCAGGTCTATTGGGATTAAATCAAGCCCAAAGCTTGAATTCTGCAATGATACGTTCTGCTGGTTATGGGCTCATCATATCTTTTATAGGTTTTTTACTTGCGATTGCATTAAACCTTTCTCCAGGACCTCTTATAGCCGTACTTTGCTTGTTTTCCTTAATATTAAGTGATAAATATATCTTAAGCAAAGCGACAAAATTTTTGCTCCATAAATAGTTAGCTAATAATGCAATATACAATGTTAAGTCTAAACTTATTTGTATAAATATGCAAGCAATTGCTTATCATCTAATTTCTAAAATAAATTTATTCAAATCAAAGAATGATTGATATCTATGGTATTAATCTTTGACAAGGTAAGAAATCTTTTAGGAGAACCCTTTTGGAGATGATTTAGTTCGATTTTTAAAATCCCAAACATTAATTCCTCCGTTTGCATTAACGGCTGCTAGAGCACAGTCATCAGGTCGCCAGGCAATTGCTTCGACACGGCCTCCTACGAATGCACCGCCAAGTGGCTCACCATGACCATTCTTCTGGAGAAGCCATACAAAAACCGAACCATCCCTTGATCCAGAGGCTAATAGTGACCCTCGATTGGAGAAAGCGAGGCTGGAAATCGCTCCAATGTGAAGGTCTAACTCTCCTGGTACCGTTCCTTCAGGACCATTACCTTGAAAACTCCAAACTGTTATTCGTTCACCTCCTCCAGTGGCAAGAACCATGCCGGTTTGATCAAATGCTAGTTGACTTGGCTTGCCTGGATACCCAGTCATCTCAGCATCTTGCGCAGTTGAACGTCTCCAGAAATGAACAGAATTGTCTTGACTACCGCAAGCCACAATGTCGCCATCAGGGCTAAGCACCATAGACACGAGTGAGCCTTGCCATTCCAGCTTCTGATTGACCTGGTCACGAATTACATCGTAAAAAGTGACTCGGCCGTAGCATGCAGTTGCTAATTCATTCGACTTTGACCAAGCAACCGCACTGACAGTACTCAGATGTTTATCTGAGCGCCAATGTTCTTTTCCATCAGCACCAAAAACATAGACGTAATGCGAAAAGACTACGGCTAAGAATTGTCCATCTGGTGACCATTGGAGATGTTCGACCCATCCTTTACCGATTTCCAATGCCTTATTTGACTCACCTTCTTTACTCTTCCAAATCAGAACACGTCCATCCTGACCTGCAGTAGCAAAGATATGTCCATCTGGATGAATGGACATTGCAAGTATGCCACCTTCATGGACTTCCTTTCGATGCCAAAGGGTGGTTCCAGACTTGCCTTCAAAGGCATAAAGGCCTCCTGCAGCATCACCCACCAAAAAAGCATTACCTTCTAGTGCCCATCCGCAAACAATGACATAATCGGCGACTTCAGTACTCCACCCCTCGTGAAGCATACCCCGACCCTGAGGGCCGAGTTCTCTTATGTCAGGCATTTGTCGAACCCACTTTGCAAGGCCTCTTCATCAAGGTTCCGACCGATGAACACGAGTTGATTTCGGCGAGGTTCATTACCCCACTCCCTATCAGGCTGTGAGGTAAAGAGCATATGTACACCTTGAAAAACTATTCTCCGCGGCTCGCCTGCATAACTAATAAACCCCTTTGTCCTAAAAATATCTACACCTTTTTCTGAGAGGAGACGCCCTAACCACTTATTGAGTTTTTCTGGATCGACATCGCCTAATCGCTCGATAGCAATTGAGCCCACTTCATCATCGTGTTCGTGTTGTGCTACCCAAGTTCGCTCTGCTATAGGAGGAATTAAAAGATCATTCTGTTGATTACTTCCTGACTCAGAAACTGAAGTATCCATTCTTCTCACTTTGATATCGAATTCCTCGGCCGTGTGCTGAGTGAATAAACCAAGATGTCCAGATTTTTCAACTTCAAGCGAAAACGACTTGCGCCCCTCGGACTGCAGCTGAAGGTTCACATGCTTGTTCAGTGGGATTTTGTCACCTGGATGTAGGAGTTCAGCAGATTCAGCGTAAAGTCGCACACATGATTCTGCACCTTCATTGAGAGATTCTTCGTCTGTGCCTTGGTCAGCTACAACGACGAGAGACATCATCGGGTCAGGCCCCTCTTCGAGACTAACTTCGTAACGACCAGGCTCAAGTTGAAAAACACCCGTCCACTCAAATGGATACTCTGGTTCTAGGAAGCTGGGGCGGCGCTCCAAAACCTGGTCAAGGTCAAAAGCACCGAGGTTTAGAACAGTTTCAACAGAGACATCCGCTTGCTTACTACGTACGACACGCGCCATACGGTTCATGTCACGTAGTCGTGCTTCAAGAGTATCGAGCGACTCATCAGAAACGAGATCAGTTTTGTTCAGAACCAGTACGTCGGCAAATGCAACCTGCTCGGAACTCTCATCACTGCGTCCCAATTGCTGATCAATATGAGCTGCATCAACAAGCGTAACGATCCCATCGAGTGAAAATTCTGAACGAATTTCATCGTCCATGAAGAATGTTTGAGCAACAGGACCGGGGTCGGCAAGCCCCGTGGTCTCAACCAATACATAATCGAACTTATCGCGTCTCTTCATGAGGTTCCCAAGTACGCGAATTAGATCGCCTCGAACGGTGCAGCAAATGCATCCGTTGGACATCTCAAAAACCTCTTCGTCAGCATTGATCACCAGTCCCTGATCAATTCCAACTTCACCATATTCATTTTCGATGACGGCGATTCGTTTACCGTGTTCTTCGCTAAGAATCTTGTTAAGAAGAGTCGTCTTTCCAGAACCAAGAAATCCAGTAAGGATTGTAACTGGTACTTTTTGAGTACCGTTCATAGCCTTAAAAGCAGAAAAACAGTTCCATTATATTGACAATGGTTACCATTATCCTCCTTATTTCCTTTTCAAGACGTGCTTCACCCAAGCTTTCTTGGGTAGCAAATATGTATAAAAATCTAGATTTTGCGTTTTTTATCTCATAGGTTAATGCCAACTTTGAGCTGATCAGCTAGCTCTAAAACTCTGATCGTCATGCGGCTAAATGGCTGAGCAACTTATAACGAGGCATATTTCTAAGCAGCCTTGCGTTTTTTGGCAGTATTCCTTTTCGCATAGAGGTCAGCTGTCCCATCTGGGATGAACCGGGCATAGCTCTCTAAATGGACTTCAAGAGTGTGACCCATAGCAGCAGCGATATTGGAAACAGGGAATCCAGCAGCATGAGAAGCCTTGGCATATCTATGTCTAAAGGCATAAGGCACTAAGACTTCACCTATATGTTCAGCTTCTTTCTTGAGTGATTGCCAAACAAGTTTTCTTCTTAGATGCGTTCTAAGTGCCTCACCTCCTTTTCCTTCCTGCCCTAATGGTGGGAGGGATTCTCCTGCTTTGATTCTGCTTTGAAGCTTCCAATCGATAGTCTTGCCTTCGCTATCTACAAGAAATAGAGGGTGCAGTCTGCGGGGTTCAGTCTTGGCTCCTTTAGTCCCTCCTTTTGACTTCTGAGGAATACGGCAGACGTATCTGTACAGAGATGTTTGATCAAGGTCTACTGGAAAGAACAAAGGTGATCACAGGCAAGAAAGGTAGACCTAGTTATCTCTACGGCCCTACTTAGTTCATGAGGGGGGATGGCATTTTTCCTACCTTCACCCCCCCCTCTTGCTCTAACACTGAGGGATCTGAGATTCCTCTTCATTGCGAGTCACAGAAGGGTTGCGATAACAGCATTTTTCTATGATCGGTAAGATCCCTTCTTCTAGTTCCTGGATTAGTTCCTCCTTAAAAGCATCAAGGTTTTCGAGTGTCGGATGTTCATAGCCAGCCTCTTGTGAATCCCAAAAAAGAGCCAAGATTGTTCGATGAAAAAGAGGATGACGTAGCGACATGTTCTAAGTACTTCTCCACTCCTGTCTAACGTGTTTCTTGGGTCCTTACTGGCAAAAGGTATGCGGGTAAATTCGGACCTCTTTTATTAACCAGAGACAGCACAAATAATTAGAGACAACCAGGCATGATCAAGCGAGAAACTAGTTATCAAAAGGATTTAGGTGAATTAACCTGAATTCACTGCAATTAATTAAATCGACTTAAATGATGCTTTGCACCTTCACAGAGGCGGCCAAGTTTCTGGGTTATTCCAGCCGATCACAGCTCTACAAGATGAAAGATCTCGGTGTTTTAGACGAATACTTAGAAGCTGTACAAGGGAAGCTTTACCTCAATATGAAACCCACAGGAAAGTTATCTTTGGCGCAGCACATCATGCACAACACTCAATGGCGAGGGCTGCAAACGATTATTGATTTCGATCCTGATGTCTATATAGAGCAAGAAGCAGAACGCCTTGCAAGGACAAAAAAAGTTAATCCCTAAAAACAGCTAAATCCTTGCTATCACAACTTCTGAGTTGTTAAGGGACGCTAGGAGGTGTCTCTACTTCGACCTCTTGACGCTAAGAAAATTTCGACCCTTCGGACGACGCACGAGGAAAGCCCTAGGAAGGACCCAGATTACGTTGCTATTAATATTTTCTTTCTTGTTTGTATCTCTGTAGTTGTTCATTATTCATTAGGGCTGTATCAAAACTTGCTTTCATCAAGTCCCCATCTTTTATCTTTTTTCTATACTCTTTTCCTTCATCTTTGAAATATTCACGCCATGGGGTTGTATTTTCTAGACTTGTGATTATATTAGTTTCAGAAATTAATTCATGCGCAAAAATATATTCTTCACGTTCTTTTATCGTGAATACTAATACACTATCAAGAGATTTCGGAGAACTTAATGAAAGATTCGCACTTCCGTAAATAATTGATGTTTTTAATAATTCATCGGGCACTTCTAAATCCTGGATACTATCTACATTTTGTTTTATCATAAGATTTTTTATCTCTTCCTCATCAGGGTACTCGATACCAACAAGGAACTTATGATGCATAGGTGATTCATATTTATCTTCAGCCTTCTTATAATCAAAGATACGTATCCCTGATAACTCTGCATTAAACCTTTCTAAATCAGAAGTTAGACTTTTGTAATACCCTTCTGAATCTTTGATAAGAGTATCGGTAACTTTTTTATATTCATCCTTAGTCATACACTCCTTCCACGGAGCAAGAAACTCTTTTACAAGCACTTTCTCTCCATTATCAATCATAGTGTACGTGTTGCTAACGAATTCCAGATAGATTTCATCTTCATTCATTCCTCCAAGCTTGCATAACCTAGTAATTCCATTATCTAGCTTCTTGTATTGCTGAGCAATTTTTTCTTTATAAGCTATTTGATTCGGCGTCAATTGTATATTTACTTTCATCCAAGGAGAAGCATTTACTACAATATTGCAGAAGGGAACTTGAGCTAATAAGTCCAGAATTTGTGAATCTGCAAGGTTATACATGCAGCCAATTATTCTTGTTTGTTTAGGTATCCATTCTTTATATTCCTCGTAGCACTGGAACGATAAGCGTATGTCACTACATGAGAATGAAGGCAGCTTTGATTTGTATAAATCACTTTTTTTAATTTTCTCGTAATTGAACGAAATCTCTAAATCATTAGCCCCATTTGTGCTATTAGGGAATATCTTTGGGATTCTCCTACCAAAATTATTTGGATTTAGAGTGTTCCAATAGTTAGATGACATAAAATAAGGGAGGTCGACAGCGCAGTGCTTGGCACTCCATCGACATAACCAGTCTTTTCAATCTAATGAATATCACTGAAACGTCCCGTAAGGACGAGGTGATTACGGCTGCTTGCGAGTTGGTCGATCAGCAGGACGCAGTAATCAAAACCCTCAAACAACAACAACAAGTCCTTTTCTATTTACTAGGAGTTCTAACGATGATTTCTCTGATCTTTTGAAACTGCTTTTGCTAAAAGCGAATAACAGAAATTGAATGTGGCTTTCATTCTGACTTCTCTTGGTAGTAGGCCGTCAGCTTTTGGATGTGCTCAGGGCTAAGGCAAGAATCCAGAGCAGCTAAAGGAAGTGCCATTTCAAAGACCTTTAAGTAGAAAGAGATTCATCCATCCAATCTATCTGCATAGTCCCTAAGAACTTCTAGTTATATTCGGTGGTATTTCTTGTTGGTATTCCCTACACAGATCGAATAACTTGTCAGTGAATGTCTTCATAGAACTTGGATTCTTGTCTTCGGTCAGGGATCAATTCTGTATACAAGTAATGCTGGCAAGGCTTACAAGGTCTAGAAAGAAGAAACCATGAACCACCTCACAGACACTATCTATTATTTTATCCAGGTCGGAGGGGAACTGTGATCTTTGGTGTTGACGCTTGTGAAATTAAGAAGATTCGGTTTAAAACTGAGCAAGGCATGTAGATTGACCTTCAAATTCATGTTGAGTCAATACCCAGTTTTACTTAACGAAGTTGGGGCTATGACATAGACAGACAAATCAAAAGCAATCAAATCTCCAAGAAAAATGAAAGGCTTTGATGAAAAAAAAAAGTCTAGAAAAAATTCTAGACTTTACAAGAACTTCTCAAAAGATCAAATATTCGAATTAGCCATTAGCTATCATTCAAAAGGTGACTACACGAAAGCCATAGAGTATTATCAATTATTTATTGATAGAGGTTATACTGATCCTAGAGTTTACTGCAATTATGGAGTAGTTTGCAAACAGGTAGGACGTAATGATGATGCAATAAAATTATATAGAGAATCGATTTCGATATACAAAAATGATCACAATTCCTATTGTAATTTGGGGAACCTACTAAAAGACATTGGCGAATTAGAAGAAGCAGAAGAATTAACTCGTAAAGCGATAGAACTTAATCCTGATTTTTCTACAGCATATTCAAACCTTGGACTAATCTTAAGGGCCAAAGGCAAACTAAAAGAGGCAGAAGCAAATACAAGAAAGGCAATTGAGCTTGACTCTGATTTTGTTGATGCCCATGTAAATCTAGCTAACATTCTAACTGAGCTAGGAGATTTAGGAGAAGCAGAAAGTTTCTATAGAAAGACTATTGAACTTGCTCCTAATCATTTAAATCCATATATAAGTTTATCTTTAGTTTTGAATACTTTAGGGAAAGTAAAAGAAGCTGAAACATCTGTTCGTGAGGCACTAAAAATAAATCCAGATCTACCAGAAGCAAATTTAGCTCTTGGATTGTTATTAAGAGATCAAGGAAAACTTATAGAGGCTGAGAAGTTATTCATTAAGACAACAGAATTGAACACTAATTTTCCCGAAGCATATTCTAATCTTGGTCTAATTTGGAATACTCAAGGCAGGCTATTA
This sequence comes from Prochlorococcus sp. AG-363-B04, assembly GCA_003278465.1. Lineage (GTDB taxonomy): Bacteria > Cyanobacteriota > Cyanobacteriia > PCC-6307 > Cyanobiaceae > AG-363-B04. The sequence goes on along the minus strand of QCFC01000005.1, from coordinate 66,793 downwards.
GAAGCTGAAAGCTCAACAAAGATAGCAATCCAACTTGATCCTAATTCTGCAAATTATCATTTAAATCTAGCAATAGTATTATATTCACAAGGAAAACTAGAGGAAGCAGAGGATTCCTCTAGAAAAGCAATTGAACTTAACCCAAACTTTTCAATGGCTTATTCTTGTCTAGGTGGAATATTAAAAGAGCTAGAACTACCAGAAAAAGCAATAGATGCCTATATTAAAGCAATTGAAATTTCACCTAATAGCATAAGTCTTAATACACTCATAACAAGAAATATTAAAGATCTGTCTACACTCAATATAAATAAGGATAAAATAATTCTTGTTTTAAACCATCTCTTTGAATGTCAACATGTTCGCCATTTAGATTTATTTGAAGCCTTTAATTGTATATATGACAAGGGGGTCATAGATGATTTAATAGATTTAGAAGATAATATTGTTAAAAGGGATTCATTCCAAGAAATTATTAATGACAATATATTTATTAAAGCACTTAAAATTATCACATTTAGAGATGTTCGATGGGAGAAATTACTGACTAAGCTACGAAGAGACATCTTTAGAATTCTAGAGTCCGATGATCATGAACTGCAAACATCCCAATTAAACCTAACTATTGCATTGGCAGAGCAATGTTTTCTTAATGAATATGTCTACTTAGTTACTGAACACGAAAAAACGTTAATTAGTAAACTTATACGTAAATGTCGAGAGGAAGGAGCCAATGAATTTACTTCATCATTATTAGCTTGTTATTTTCCACTCCATAAAATTCTTGACCAAGTTCCAACAATAAGGTCAATTAATTCTACTAATAAAAATTTTAATGATCTTCTTAAAATACAGATTTCAGAACCAGCTTTAGAAAATATATTAAGGAGATCAATCAAAAAAGTTGGATCGATTAGAGATGATATTTCAAAGAAGGTGAGAATACAATATGAAGAGCATCCATATCCAAGATGGAAATATGCATATACATTTATAGAAAACAAAGTAAGCGCTGTGGAGGCTATAAATAATGAAATAAGACCGAACTCAATAAGTTTCTATCAAGGGTCTGAAAAGCTAAAAGTACTAATTGCTGGTTGTGGAACTGGTAATCAAGTTTTACAAGCACAAAGATATCAAAATGCTCATATCACAGCAATCGACTTAAGCTCTTCTAGTCTTGCATATACCCAAAGGAAAATAAATGAGCTAGGAATTAATAATGTAGAGTTGATTCAAATGGATATTTTGGACCTAGGCCTATTAAATCAAAACTTTGATGTTATAGAATGCACTGGTGTTTTACACCACATGAAAAAACCATTAGAGGGTTTAAATTCCTTATTAAATATCATGAATGAAACAGGATTCATGAAAATTGCTCTATATAGTGAGTTATCGCGGAAAAGTATTATTAAAGCAAGAGCGTATATAGAGTCAATGAATATTCAACCCAGTCTAGATAATATCCGTAATTTTCGACAAGATTTAATCTCAGGGAAGATTCCCGAGATTGAATCACTAGCAACATCTGGTAGTGATTTTTTCACGACTTCTGAATGTCGTGACCTTTGTTTCCATTATCAAGAGCATAGGTTTACTATAAATCAAATAGAAAAGATTCTTACATTAAATCATCTAGAGTTTCTTGGATTTCAGCTTCCTCAACAAAGTAAATCTATATATCATTCTTATTTCCCACAAGATAAGGTACAGACCAATCTTAAAAACTGGGACTTTATTGAAGTAAATCATCCAGAAATCTTTTCATCTACTCCTTCTTTCTGGGTTAATAGGAAATTGTAGCCACTAAAAACTTGTTAAAGGTTGGGTTGTCTATGAGAGGTAAGAGCCACCGATCTTTATTGCTTACTAAAAAACCTTTTGAACTGCCAAACCAGATAGGCAGAAGTTCCAGCGAACAAAAGTAAACCGACAGTCCCTACTGCTCGATTAGCGGCTTCAACAGTTGGCCAGTTATCCATCCTTTTTACCTTTACCAAATAAGGGGCCCGTAAACAAAAAATAGCCAATAACTACTAGAAACAAACCAAAGGCAATGAGGTTTGGGAATATCCCTCCAATAATTTCAGCCTTAGCGAAATAAGAATTCGCTGCTTCGAGACCTAGAACGCTCATCACGACAAATAATCGAGCGTAATTATCAGCAAAATTCATTACCAATCTGGGTAGATGAAATCATCACCTATTGGTTCCTCATAGAAGTCCCCTGATGCGATGCCTCTTTGGTAAGCGTAGAAAAATGTAAGCAGTAATCGGCGCATTAGTTTTCATCTTTCTTTGTAAGCCCTTTCCATACCAGCGGATTTTGACCTTTAGTCATCACAGTGATGGCACGGCCAAGGAACCAAGAACCTACGAGGAATCCAACAGCAGCAACCCCATAAAGAAGATTGGCTTGGTTAGTAGTCCCTAATAGATAGAAAGTGTTTTGCATCCTTCTATTAAAGGCCAAAACTTCTCATCATCATGCCGTGATGTTTAACTAAGGCTAGAAAAGGAACATGAACAACCTCATCGCTACCTACATTGATTTCATCCAGACCATTGGTGTCTTGGTGATCTTTGGTGTTGCTGCCTATGCGGTTAAACAGATGCTGGCTAAAGTTGACCAGTGGATAGAACCAGTTGATGTGAGGGTTGAAGAGTGAGCATGCTCAATACCTACCTATTAATTGATGGCAGCTTTATGCTCGTTGGTTTGCCACTGCTCCTGATTTGGAAAGGCAGAAAAAAAGCCAAGTCATGACCAGGTCTGAACGCAACTTTGATGACGATTCGTATGACGAGGTAGAAGAACGGCTCAGGGAGCAGGATCCAGACGAAGAAGATCGTGCTTACTTCCCTGTTGAGGAGTCAAAACCTCCGCATTACTAGAAAAGGAGCGAAGGAATGAAGTACGTAATCACTAGGCAAGATAAAGAAGAAGATGATATTACGAACCAGGCTTTTGATAACTATGACGATGCATATGACTTACTTGAAGAGATATATGCAGATCTTTGCTGCTCAGATGCAGACTATGACGACCGTCCCTACTATGAAATCTCAGAGGTTAAATAATTATGCGTTGCTTACTAGTCGAGTTCTAATTTGCATATGTGCGGAAGATATGAGCTAACAACAAGCTTTGAAAACCTACCTGCAATCTTAAAGAAAGATCTGCCAAAAGGTCTTGAAAAGAAGTATGCACAACAGCAATTAATCAGACCAACTGATCCTGTACTTGTTCTAAAGAACGAGGGCAAAATAACTACTTCCTTAATGCTTTGGGGATTTATTTCTGAGTGGGCTAAAGATCCCTTTGATCCTTCAAGGCCAAAACCTTTCAATGCAAAGGCTGAAACTGTTGGAGAAAAAAAATTGTTCAGAGGAAGTTGGAGACATAAAAGATGTGTTTTACCAGCTAGTGGATTTTTTGAAAAAGGTCATCGCATAAGCAGGAAAGATTCTCAACCGTTTTGGCTTGCAGGGATTTGGAACAGATGGATGAGTCCTGAAGGTAGTGAACTAGAAACTTGCTGTGTATTAACAACTGAACCAAATGAGTTAGTAAGACCTCTTCATAGCCGAATGCCAGTGATTATTCCTAATAAATTGGAAGAAGATTGGATATCACCAGTAAAAGATGGGCCTGAGCTCAAAGCATTGGAGCCAATGTTAATTGGATGGAGTCCTGATGAATGGATAGCAGAACCAATAAACAAACCACCTTTGTCTCAAATGAGTTTGTTTTAAGTGCCCTGAATGTCGCCCTTGAAAAGGTTTTTGCTCATTAATCTGACTTCTTTTGGTAGTAGGCCGTCAGAATTTTGATGTGCTCAGGGCTGAGGCAACTAATCCTTGAAGTCGCTGGTATTTCTAGAAGCGTGCAAACAGCTAGCAAGTCATCCGTGCCAACTTTGAGCTGCTCAGCAAGCTCTAAAACTCTGATCGTCATTTCGCTACTGGATATTGATCGAATGATTCAGCCAAATCTCTTGTTTTAAACCTGGCGTAGCTCAAGAGATGAGTATCCAAGGTGTGCCCCATTGCATCAGCTATTTGCTTGGGTGCTCTGTAACTCCCATCTAACTGAGGACGGTTGTGACCGTAATAGGCATAACGATGCCTAAAGCTGTAAGGGGTAAGTTCCTCCTTCTCTTTGGCAGCCTCAGAACGAAGACCAGCCTCTTGTGAATCCCAAAAAAGAGCCAAGATTGTTCGATGAAAAAGAGGATGACGTAGCGACATGTTCTAAGTACTTCTCCACTCCTGTCTAACGTGTTTCTTGGGTCCTTACTGGCAAAAGGTATGCGGGTAAATTCGGACCACGTCAATTCTCTAGCGATAGAATTTTTAGCTATAGACAACTAGTTAATTAATCGTATGACGTTTGCAACGATTAGTAGAACTGCAAGAATTTTAGGATTTAAAAGTAGATCAACTCTTTACTCATGGATCGATAAGGGTTACATAGATGACTTTTTATATGAAGATGCACAAGGTCGTACGTATTTAAAACAAGAAAGTTTGCGTGAATTTATGGTCGCCAATACCGTGCCAACTGCTTACTTCCTGCTCATCAATTCTTCAACAACAGCGTCCCACTTTTTACCTGCTCGCTCTTGTTCACGGCTTCCAGTGATTCTTGGCCGTGGCCTGATACGTCCCCACCAGATGTATCTAGTCGCCAAGACCATTGGAACGAAGAGAGTCAAGAGAGCAAGGATCCTTCCTAATGAACTCCCAACATGACCAACTACCTCATATGCGATCGCGTTACCTATTGGAAGCCATAAGAAGATCCAAACAACAACGAAGCCAACGTTGATAGCAAGACGAGCAGCTTTGTTCTGGGGAAGTTTCACTTCAGAAGTTTATTTTGTTAGTGCTCACAAAGCACTAGGTGGCGGGGGTAGCTGTAGGGGTAGCTGAGTGATTAGAACCCCTTTAAAAAAATTCTAATTCCTTGCAATATTGAGTCTATAATCGACTTACCTGACTTCTAAATACCATTTAACTGCAAAGGTTCTGAGAAAGTCTAATCCTTTGAGGCCTTGTCCTTTGGGAGCACTAGATCGCAGGTTCGAATCCTGTCGCCCCGATTGGGTTTTTAGCGATTGTCAAACTATAGATGAAATACCTCTGCCTCCAAATGTCCAAAGGGTATTAACTATGAGGAGTGGTGGTGCGTCATGGAAAGATGAAGCTGCCGCAGCCGATATGGAATACCGAATGTTGCTTCGATATGTCAGATCTCATCCAGACAGCCTGCAATTTTTAGCGGAACAAACAAAAGATGCCCTGGATCAAAGCCATAGCATTCTTATGAATGCTGCTCCAGCAGTAGCCAATCGATTATTAGAAATTTCTCTCGATGTTTAATTTAGTTTATAAGATAGATTTCTGCAGATAAGGAAGCAAACTGCCATGTCTTGCAGCTCTAGTTTTTGCTTGTCTCTATACCTCCTTTAGAGATAGCTTAATCGCATTGAAATTTTTTATCATATAATCTAGATTAGTAGATTAGCAATGAGATTCATTTGGATTTCATCAACGTAGATTACTCACCATTTGGTGTTTTCAAGATACGTGGTACTAATAAAACAACTGCTTGGCGAGCAGCTACCTTAAAGTTTAAGGAGCCTACAATACTTGAATGGCTTCAGTGTTTCACCAATGATTCCTGGCTAATTGATATAGGCGCAAATATTGGAATCTATTCTATCCCAGCTGCATTATTTCATGCACAGAAAGTAATAGCCATAGAGCCAGAGCCTAAAAATTATATTGAATTATTAGCTAATCGGGAGCGCAATTCAGATACACATGGAAAGTTAGACGTCTTACCGCTAGCAATTTCTACTAAATATTCAGATCAAATTCAACAACTATATATAGCTAGCGATGAGCCAGGGAAAAGCCAACATCAATTGGGTAAAAATCAAGATTACATGCTTAACCCTCATCATAAAGATAGACTTTACAAGTCAGTTTATTACATTTCATTAGAACAGCTTATATCCTCTATACATGCACCTAACGATGCTCCACTACATATCAAGTTAGATGTAGATGGGATAGAGGAAGATGTTTGTGAAAGCCTATTTTCTTCTAGTTTAATTCACAGGATTAGTAGCATTCAGGTTGAATTAAATCCTTTAATTCATTCTCATAAGGCTCTAATTAATAAGCTTTATTCAGCAGGATTTATATGTTCGTATGAACAAGTAGAAAAAGCAATTAGGAAAGATGGGCCATATATTGGGTTTGCTGAACATGTTTTTATTCCATCATTTACACCAGAACAAATATCTGCATTCTTAATCTCTGATGCCATAAAAAAACAACATCTAAAACTCTACGCAAAATATGGAAATGAATCAGGTAACGAATCACATAAAACTTTTGTCACAAACGAGTTTATTAATAGGGAAACCAAACTTCTTGAATTTAGCAAAGTTCCTCCAGTAGCAATTGTTAGCGACTTATTAAGTCCTAAGCAGGTCAAGCAAGCTAGGAAATTACTGCTGAATCAAATTACAGATTCCAATAATATAATTGAATTCAATGTAGGAACTCCGCAATATCAAAAGTCAGTAAAATCATGTCGTATTAGTCTAAACTCCAATCAAATTCAGGCTTCAAATCCAGAATATTATGAATTTATTACTAATACTTTTACAGATCCCAAATTAATAAAAGAAATTATTCTCTATTCAAACTTTAGTTTGGTGAATAACCCAAAAAAGAGATCTGCATATAACAAAGAATTTACTAAGCCTAATTATTTACTGACTTGCCGTATCAGACATTTTGTTGATTTTCCAGGTCAATATCTAACACGTCATAACGATAGTACTATCACTCTATGTGCACTTATCATACCAGTCTTACCATTTTCAACTTCTACTTCTATAATTTCCGAGACAGAAAGCGCCAGCTTTTCTAGGATTAATCCTCAAGGGTTCACTAAATATCCTTCACATTATGCAAATTATCATGCGATTAATTACAAAAAAGAAATCTACATCGAAGATCATGGAAATGAGTCCAATAACTTAAAATTATTTAGGAATAAGAAGGTGCAATTAGACGAAGGACAAGCAATCCTTCTAGTAAATCCTGAATGTGATCTATTTAATCTTGACTCTAATTCTCTTTCTATTTATAAAAATAATTCCGGGCATGCATTGTTTCCTCCTATTACAGATATTGCAAGACCTTTAATATTAGTAGACTATCTTCTAAGAGAAAGGAAGGTAATGCATAATCTAATCAATAATATAAAGCAAAATGAATTTCTCATCAATCTAGGAGAAATATCTGATTTTCTCTAAAAGATTTTGATACTCAGCATTATTACAAAAGCTTCGATCAGACCTTTTGTAATTTTCGTGATATATTCTATAGATGTATTGATATAGTTTACAGGTATGAATTCCGAATCTGAAATTAATAGTTATCGAGATGATGAAAATTTCATAGGTTTTGATAAATATACTATAAAAGGTTATTATCACTGGAAACTTTTAAGAGGTACCGACAAGAAGCAGCCTCGACAGGAATATGTAGACATAGCAAATACTGTCCTTGAAACAGCCCTAAAGATCAACCCTAAAAGAATTTTAGATATTGGGTGTGGTGATGGTGCGACATGTGGGTTACTCGCTGAAAAGCTTCCTAATTCACAAATATATGGTTTTGATGCAGAACCAGATGCAATTAAATATGGTAGAGAGGCATTAAGACTCTACCAAATAAATAACGTAATTCTGTCCTGCTTTCTTCTAAAAAATGCTTTTACAGGTCTACCTCCTCATTCATTTGATTTTATATTCTCAGTAGATGTCATAGAACACCTCCCCAACCCTAAGCAACTGATTGAGCTAATAAAATTTCTCCTAAAGCCTGGAGGAACTGCACTTGTTGGCACACCTCTTTTTATTTCTAAGGAATTAGTCTCTAAATATCATATTAAAGAATTTAATCTTGAAGAAATAAGAGAACTACTAGGTGATAAAATTATACAGGAACACTTAAAAACCAGCATCAGGAAGGATTCAAAAATATATGAAGAAACCTATTATCTTGCAGTTTTAAATAATTAGATAAATCTGTAATTAACCCTTCATGCTTAATACGCGAGATAAGGCTGAATCATTTGATCAATATCCAGTAGCGACCAGTCCTACATGACCACTCCCCCATCCATTGCCATAGTTATAATGGGCTCCAATAGCAACAACGTAGCTATCACTGGAAAGACTGACTGAGTCACCTGAAGAGTCCCAATTATCTTCTCTATCAATATCAGAGCCGACCTGCAGCCAAGCCATATTTAACGCAAATCTCTTCTAATAATGAACCTAGATGATCTAGCTCATTAATTCCTATCTTCTTGAAACTACTTATTCATGAATACTTCGTCTATGGGTTTAGGCATTTAGGCAGGGTTCTTCGTCCTTAATTGCATCTATATTTTCCCCAAGTATTTATAGTATTTGATTTCATGATGATCGATATTATCTGGAGAAGTAGGCTTTATAAGTGGCCTATTATTTGATTGTCGCCATAACCGTAAATGCTTAATGTAAGGTTTATTATCTTTTTTGGGTCTGTATTTAGCTTGAATTGGATCCTTAGCAAATGGCCTTAAACTTCCTTTTTCTCCAATCCAGTAAGTAAGAATTATGTAATCTGAAGGCAAATTCTGAAAATTGTATTTATAGGCTGCAGCTCCCGAGTCATAAACCGTATAAATATCCCATTGTCCACGGAAAACTTCAGATCTTTTTAGTCCTAGTAGATATAACCTTACATCCTTAAATTCATTAATGGCAAGCCAATCTATGAAAAAACATGGAGAAAACGCTACATAAGCACTCAATTTCATCTGAGAACATTCAAAATCAATTATCCTGCCATTTGGCTTTACAATTTGGAAAGCATTGTTTAATGCTGCTGATGGATTTGACATATTGTCCAAGCATGAACCTAGCCAAAAAACATCAGCAATATTTTTCAATTCATCAGGTATTGGTTTTGTAAAATCATGAATAATATCGCAGCTTTCGTAACTAGTAACGTCAATTGTCAAAACTTGAACATCTGATAGAAGAGTAAGAAATGTTTTTTCAGTTATATAAGCCTCATTTGATTTTTTTTGGCCCTTGGTTTGACTATCATAAACTATATCAACTGATGATCTGGGTTCCAGACCTGCTTTTTTTATTATATCAATTGCTTCCTCGAAAGTTATGCCAGTAGTTTGGCGACCTAATAAAACAAAATTTCCTTCAAAAGGTTTATATGCATGTTCTTGGGCTAATAGTTTGCAAAGAGATTGCGAGAACCCCATCTTTTTTCTTTCATTCTACATTAACCATTCTTGATGGTGGATGGATTGGAGCGCAGTATGGGCTGCGCCTCACTCTCTGGGTAGGAACTCTTCTACAAATAATTGCCCTAGTCATGTTGATTCCCTTGGTGGGAAGTTAGCCGAAAGTATTTGGTGTTACCTATGTCATGTTTGCGCAGGCAATCAGTGGTGTCGATAAAGATCTCAACAAGATGAGTGCAAAAAGTGCAATTAAAACAGTAATCCCAGAAACTCCTGAGAATGAATCCCAAGCTCAAAGGCAATTGTTTAAGTGGGTTACGGTGCTAACAGGTTCAAACAATGCCTTAAAGGGTTGGCTTAGTAAAGGTAATGATCGAATATTATGTAGGGGTACAAGTTAAGAAGACAATTCAAATCGCCAAAGTCGACCAGGATTCCTTAAGTGGTGAAGATTAAATATATTCCTAATAAGGATCTCGAATTAGACAAGATCCCTAATCCAGATAATGAGTCATTTGACTTTGAAAGTGAACCTTCCAAATCTGAACTGGGTTTGCAAAGATTTGCTCTAATAATTGATGGATATAACGTTACAGGTGGTTGGGAAGCTTGCTCGAAATGCGACAGTCAGGTGCTTAGCGAAAAAGAAAAAGCTACTTTGACTCAAATGCGTTGCGTACTTTTTCTCATTCAACGACATGTACGATCGGCATATAATGACTCACATCAAGAGCCACGAACAAAAGCAGTTATCAGACTAATTAGAGAGAAAATCAAGAAAGGTGAACTGGAATGACTAAGTACCATTGTCCATATTGCTCACCGCGTTATCAGATCCATATAGAACGAGCCGATGGTGTGATGGTCTGTGGTCAATGTGGTGACCGATTAATCAAAGTTCCATTTATTAAGCCAACTCAAATTTTTGCACTCGTTACAGCTAGCGCATTTATAACTCCGTTGATCGTGATGATATTTATTTTTGTCCAGGATCAAAACAAAATTCATCCCAAACGAACCTTGTTGCCAATGGCACTAATGCAAATTCCATTGTCGAGATCATAGGAAGCTAAGAACATTTAAAAGAAGATATTTAATGCTGGAACAATGATTATCTATGGAGGTCTTCCTTGGGGCCTTTCTAGTTTTTTGTGCAAGAGGGGTATTCAAAGTCTCTTATTCGTTAGCGCAGGTTTTCAAAGTTGGAGATAGTTAACAAGAAAGCTGACTACTATATTCCCAATAACCAAGTCTTTAGAACACTCCTGGCGAAGTTAACTCACTCCATAAAAACGTTAGAAGATGCCTTTAGCGACCTTCTCAGAAGCTGCAAAACTAATGGGATATAAAAGCAGGTCATAGCTCTACAAACTCAAGCGTGTGGTTAGTTGAACGACTACTCGTTGAGATTGCTGGTAAAAACTACTTCGATCTACAGCCCATAGGGCAGGAGTCCCTCAACAATCACATCATGGGAATTATCCAATGGCGACCCAGTAATCCCATCAAAGAATTAAAGACAGTGGTGTCTCTAAATTGAGCGGTTTAGATCTAGGTGAAGCCTCAGCTTCGGATGACTCACAGAGAAAGCACTAGGAAGGGCCCTCTATTTCGGTATTCTGCCTTCTACTCGATCTATATAAGCCAATGATTTTTTTACGTATTCCATCCTCTTCTCAGTTGCACGAAGAGTGCGTGTTAATTCAAACCTGCGAATACGCCGCCACAGGCGGATAACTGAATCAGGAATAGGCTTTTTAAGAGGCATTAGGAGGACCGGAACAAGTTAAAGAGAACCTAAACAATCAAACTAATAGCAATGAACTAACTATTGGAAAATAAAAAGTTGAGTTTTCTCCCTACAGAATTATGTCGCCTAGCAGTTGCCCTAAACCTAATTGCCTTAAATAAGGGTAGAAAACACCTATAGCGGCAATTCCAAACCCGAAAGTGATTAGCAGTTTTTACATTATTTATTTCAAAAAAATCCTTTGAACTGCCTAACCAAATAGGCAGAGGTTCCAATGAACAAAAACAGTCCAATAGTTCCAACTGCTCTATTTGCTACTTTTATTGTTAGCATCTCTGCCATGATTTTCTCCTTTACTTTTAGTGAGTTACTAAGCCATCCATAATCGTAATGTTGGTATCACTAGAGTTAGCCCAGCGTAATTTACTTAACTCTTGATAGTCGGCTCTGTTATAAGCCTCTGAAGCTACTTCCTTAGATGGAAATTCAATAATCACAGCGAGGTGGCCGCCTTTACCTTCAACAGTTTTTGCATCTAGATCTTTAGCAGCAACCTTGCCACCAATTGATTCAATCCAGGAGGCAAAGGCTTGTACATATTCTCCAAACCCTTCGGGATTCGTGACTGTTGTTGTAACGATCCAATACCCCTTAGACATGAAAATTTTGTATAAACATGAGGAGCATCTCATATTTGACATAAATTTGAAATATCTGAGGGCAACTCTTCAGGTTCCACTAACAAAAAGCATTTTTCAAACCAATGAACATCACTGAAACGTGCCTTAAGGACGAGGTGATTACTTCTGCTGCGAGTTGGTCGATCAGCAAGACGCAATAATCAGAGACCTCCAGGGCACTAAGGAAAGTAAATAAAAGCTTTTTATCTCTATTCATCAATCCATCATGCCAATTTGGGGCAGCGTTTCTTTTTCAAAAAACATTAGCTTTGCTAGCCCGACGTACTTTCAATCTTCTGATTCTTCCATCATCCCAAATCCAATAAACAGGCTCAGCTGCTTTTGCATTTCGCAAATCAGCCCTATCTCGCAAACTGACAGGAATAAATTCCTTACTTGGATCAAAATCCCTATCTCTTACTGCTTGGTTCAATACCATGCTGCCCTCTGTCCCTGAAACAGATTGGTGATAAGTCCCAATAGGTATTTGAAGAGCACCCATTTTTGGATTGAGGTAAATCACGTGATGAGGCTCATCCCATGCAGGATTGAGGAGAGTAAAAGTGCGGCTTCCTTCTAAAACTAAGTTGTGATCAATTTGATGGTAATGAACGTAATACTGCTCAAATTCATTGTCGTTAGGAGGAGAAATTGCAGCTCCGTGATGAATCACCACATCAGATCCATTAGAGCCATCGACTCCTGCATCAAAGAACGTGACATCAGGAGTTTCACGAAAGACATTAGTAGCGACAAAATTCAGAGAAGTCTTTTTTTCTTTTTTTAATTGATTCCACTCAACTTTGATTTTTATTGAATGATTTAAGTTTCTCAAAACAGGACAGTCTTTCGTTGCCTTTTGAAGGACCTTTAATTGATCAGCTCCTAAATTAGTTGGCATCTCAATTTGAAGTAATAAAGATCTAATCTTGCGAGGCCCCTGAGTTGTCATCTTCTTGTCAATTGCAACTGTTATTTCATCTAATTTCCACCCTTTTTCTTTAGCAGTGATTCCCATCACTGTAAGGAAACAAGTCCCTACAGCCGTAGCCAATAAATCAGTAGGAGCAAAATTCTCTCCTTTACCTGCATGGTCAATAGGTGCATCTGTCCTAAGAGTTTCTCCAGACTTCACATGCTTAGCTTCTGTATGCAAATCTCCTAGATATCGACAAATAATCCTGTCTACACTTCGTAGAGCTTACAAGAGGATTTTGTGGGATGAAGTTTGCATTCGCTTTCCCAAAAGTCACCACGTTTTTCATTCGGCAACTTGTAAAAGAAATCATGAATATGACCAATATCTCTAAGTGGGTTAGCAACAACAGTAAAAGGAGTTCTTAGTTTCATAACTCTCCTATTTGGTTACTTCCTTTCTAACACATCTGTAAGAATTACATATAGGGCTTTTACTCAAGTATTTAGGCTTTACGGTTCTTTCTAACTAAAGTGTTGTTAACCGAATTGGGTGATACTTACCGAATCAATTTATTCGGTTCCCAGTATTAGTAATACTACAGATCTAGAGCAAAGTAAGGGGGTCTCGCAAGGGTAATCATGTACACCTCTTTATTCGACACTTTCTTTGCCGACTCTTTCTTCTTACCTAATAGGACTGTTTATGTGGTCTCTGATAGCCAACTAGAGGAGATCAAGCGTAAGCAACGGCAAGAGGAACTCGACAATCTTGAAGCTTCCCGTAAGAGGCTCGAAGAGAGCTATCAATCTCGTCTCAAAATTATTGATGAACGCAAGCATGAGCTTCAAAAAAAACTCAAAGCGTTAGCCCCAGCAGAAAAAAAAACTGAACTCTCTACAGAAGAAACTGAAAAGTGTGCTGTTAAGGCTTAAGCCTTTCGGCTAGCTGAGTGATGGGGATCACTAAAGACGTGCTTAGGTGCCTTGACTGGCCACTTCTATAGGTTTCAGATAGACAGAAGCAAATAGAAGTCAACGAAGAAATACATAAACAAATAGCTAAATTGAAATCAAACCTTGATGTCTTAGAAGCCAACGCTTGATTTCCAACAATTAAAATTGAGAAGCAAAATATCCATGAATATCCAAGCCAGTAATATTCCATTGCATGAGCAATTTCCAATTAAGGCAAAGCACCTAAAAAACTAAAAGCAAGACGGCTCTGAGTTCCAAGACCAACTTTTCGATGAAGACCAATTACGACTTAAGTTATCCGTCAGAAACATTGCAATGAAAATTAGTTGGATGCTCTTCACATCTATTATCAGTAAATCTAATTTTGGTTCGTCCGGCTCATCTTCTATCTGGAGTCGACACTCCTTCTATTGTGCAGCAGTATCACTACTATTTATCTCATCGCACTTTGAAAACTGAATAACACTATCCATACCCCGGAATTCCACAAAAAAAGCCCCCCATGCAGAAAAGAGGCTCTTTTATTAAGACCGTCTGATCCCCATCACCCGGCCGTTAACGGGAGCTTACACACTGTCAAGTGATTTGTCATCGGTAGATACACGCTATTTATGGCGTTTCTTAATGTATGTGATAAGAAAAAACGCTACAAATGGGGGTTGATTTTGAGGCGAATCAGCCTTAGAAATAAAGTCCCCATCACCCAGGTCCGTAGCGTTTCGCTAGGGCCTTTTTTATTGGCTGCAGAGCTTGCCAAATATCTCGCAGATAAGGACAACGTTTAAGTCACCACTGATAGGAGGTAGACGGTAGAACCTTGAAAACTGAGTAACTAGGTATTAATAGTTCTCCTGTAGATGAAAAAGGCTAAGGCTAGTGACACCAGGGAATCTAAAGCTACGAAAACGTTTGCAGTTGGGCTCCCTGGTTCAAATCCTCCAGCCCAAAAGGTAAAACCTGCATGGCCTAAGAGCCATAGAACACACAACCCAATTCCAATAATTGAAGATGTAGTCACCCTATTGGCTGAGCAAATTAAAAATGACTGAAATAACCAAACTCAAAACAATACAACTCACGATTGGAAAATAAAAGGTTGAGTTCTCACCCCTCAAAACAATGTCGCCTGGGAATTGCCCTAACCCCAAATTCTTCAGATAGGGATAAAAAACTCCGATAGCAGCAATACCAAGCCCAAAAATAATTAACAGTTTTTGCATTAGCTAATTATGCCGCTTTTAAACCAACCTTTCTATTTTCAGAATGACTTCGTGATGCATGCGGATGCTTTGTTCTTGCTTATCTGCTGGTGGCTCAGTGAAGCTGAGGTAAAGAAACAGGATTGTGAGCGGACAGAAAACGATTCGAGCGATAGGCCAGAAGTAGCGCATTAGTCCTCCCTGGGCATTCCCATATTTCTGCTCTTCTTGTCCTTACTGACCTCCTCCTTGACCTTTTTGTAGTAAGCGATCTCTTCAGGATCATCTGAACCAAGTCCGTATCCCATCGTTGCTGCGAGGTAAATCTTGTGTTGTCTATGAGAGGTAAGAGCCACCGATCTTTATTGCTTACTAAAAAACCTTTTGAACTGCCAAACCAGATAGGCAAAAGTTCCAGCGAACAAAAGTAAACCGACAGTCCCTACTGCTCGATTAGCGGCTTCAACAGTTGGCCAGTTATCCATCCTTTTTACCAAGAAAAATAAGCATGAAAGCTACGTCCAATAAACCCTAGCGCTTGGTTAAAACCTGGTGTTCTCAAGTGTGGGAAAGATCTATATATGCTTGAAGTCTTAGAAGAGAGTTGTCTTGTTCTAAATTCTCCAAAGATTCTGGTCTCTCAGTAGCGACAAAATCTAAATAAGCCATGGAGGTAGTGGACTTCGTGTTTTACAAAGTAGAACTAACTATGAAATTCATCAAACGTGTCAGGCTGATGAGCATATCTACCTTTTATATCAGTTAGTTGTTCATCTTCTATATTATGAATCCATTTACCTTGGAGAGGGATTTTAAAATCATCATTATTTAGTTTGCGAAATGCTGAAACTATTACAACATGACCATGTTTTCTCATCTCAACATTAACAAAGTTTTCTATAGATGACTCTTCCCTCGGCGAAGGATTATTTCCTGAATAAAATAAATACGGATATGTGCGAGGCACCTCCTTGCTGATATCCATATTTGGGTTGCCAGCCTTAAGATGACCAAGCATATCTCCAACCCAGAAAAAGCACCACTTATAATTATTGGCGTATGCAAGATCTCTAAATAATACTGGATGGTAGTTATAAAATCCGTGATTAATCCAAGGCCCCATTGGTAATATATTTAGCATTATCCCTCCAACCTTAGTCATTTCATGCATATTACGAAAAACCTCATATTGATTAAAAATATGCTCACCAGTTCCAGAGTTAGTGACAAGATCAAATTGTTTGTTAAAGCCATACTTTGATTTACAATTATAATTCAAGTCAAGAACAATTGCATTCATATTAGTATTTAGATCAATAGCCAAATATTCCTTAAAACCTAACTGCTCATAGAATAGATTAGTTGATCTCAAATATTCCTGCTTATCTTTTGAGAAGTTAAATGATACACCCGTCTTAGAGCTTATCCTCTCTAATGTTTTTTTATTTAACTTGAATCTTTGATTGCCAAACTCTATTACACTTAGGTTTTTATGTTTTTTTAAATGGAGCATGCATTCTGCCACTGCCAATCCGGCAGTTTGATTAAAGCCCATATCATAATCTTAAAATTTGTTTGCTTAACATATCACATAAAAGGCATATCTAATAAGGTATTCATACTTTGAAAATATATCAATAGACAAAAGTCTCTATATGATCCTCTTAATCACTAAGAGAAAATAGTTGTTTGTGGAGAATCTCACCAGTCAAAACAAAGCTCCTCCGATCAAGAGCCTGATTAAATATAGGCTCTACACCATGAATACTTTCTGGGGTATTTATAAATGCAACAACTGTATTAGCCTTATATGGTATTAACGAATATCTTTCTCCTAAGCCATTAACTATAGATCTACCTGACCCTTTACTCAAATCATATTTAAGACACTCAGACATATTATTCTTACTATAGATTTCCAAACCTCCTCCAGAAGATTGGTCCATTTTACTTCGCATGTAGAACAAAATTGAATAGATTTGGCGAGGATCATCTATATGTGGAGTTCTGCTTGTAAATCCTTGATAATTCCGAGGCCTATTATTAACAAATACTGAATGAGTAACAAGATTCTTATTTCTGCTGACCCTTTCTATTTGTTCCGAAGGAATGACTTTTCGTAAAGTTACTTTGTTATTATCAACATATTCAAGAAGGCCAGGATAAGTAGTATGAATATCTCTACCAAATAAATGGTTAACTACATAGCGAAAGAAAAAATCACTGGTATGAAAATTTATGAAATCAATCCAGACCTGACTGAGTAAATTCTCTTTTACACCAATCCTAGGATAAAAGCGAGTTGTATGTAATCTATCATCAACAATATACTTATTTATGATGTCATCACCTTTTAATATGTTTTTCTGATTCAAGCTATTGGAAGATAAAGGATGTGTACTTTCAAGTTCTTGATACAAATCTAATGGTAATGCATTCTCTATGACTAAATGCGGGAAGGGAAATTTATTAATATCCCTAGGCGTGGCATTTGCCAACAAGTTCATATTGTAATGCATTGCATGAAGCATTTTCAGAATTGTTTTAATTTAACAGTCCAGAATGATTTATAAAGCTTTCTCCATGGAATATTTAGAAAGGCACGGGTTAATAAAGGTCCACTCGGCTACCATTCAAGTAGAAGAAATTACAACAAACGATGCATCTAGATACTGACGAAAATCATACTCGATTATTTGTCGTGATGACTTCTACTAATGCAGATGTAACTCTGCAAACATACTTAATAAATCCAATTCTGAACAAACTATGTCCTTCCTAGAGTTTTTTCTCTGGTAACCCACGGACACAACCTTAGACCACAAACAACTGAATAGCAAACTTCCATTTCTCATCTTCCTCCACAATTAATAAGCCAATATTGTCTTCATACTAGGGACCATAAAGATAAATTTTTAGACCGTACTTCATCTTCTTTATGCTATAGGACTTCTCCCTATATTTCCCTCTTCCTTACCGACATTTCAGTAATAAGCATTAGATTTTGAAAATGGTTTGTCAGTGGAGCCTGAAGAAATGCCTTTTAAATCACCAAATTCAAGAGAGATATGTAAGGCTCCTTCGAGTTGTAATTTCATTTGATGGCTAAATTTGATAGTTCAACTCCTTTCATCCTTATCGCTCGTATTCGAGTTAAACCAGGAAAAATTCAGGAATATTTAGA
Source organism: Prochlorococcus sp. AG-363-B04 (assembly GCA_003278465.1). Lineage (GTDB taxonomy): Bacteria > Cyanobacteriota > Cyanobacteriia > PCC-6307 > Cyanobiaceae > AG-363-B04. The sequence goes on along the minus strand of QCFC01000005.1, from coordinate 48,741 downwards.
CCTTGCCACTAAAACTGATGCTGCTGTCAGAGCTTCTGAACAAGGGATGTTACATCACACTTTTGATCAAGACCCAGAGAATCCTCTTTGCTTTACATGGTCAGAGGTCTATAAAAACGATGATGCTTTTCTTGCACACTTAGCTAATCCACAAGTTGGAGAATATTTGCAAAGTCATGCGCAGTTAGGAGATGGATTCACCGTTGAGGTTTATGGAACAGTTGGAGATAGATGCAAAGCTGCTATGGAGGCAACAGGTCTTCCTCTGAAAATCTTCGAGAGCAAGTGTGGATATAGCAGGCTATAAAAATTAAAAATCCTTACTAAAGTCTTCATTGTAGGTCGCCTGATAGCTCAAATTTGAAGTTCCCTAGTTTCCCGAAGTACTAGGTAGCTATAGAGGTAGCTGGGTGATTCGAACCCTCTAAATACGTTCTAATTTCTTGCAATATTGAGTCATGATGGATATTCATAACCTGTACAGCTCATCTCTGATGGCAATGTTCTGATCAAGTCTGTTTCTTTGAGCCAATATTCTTTAAGAGGACTTGGTCACAGGTTCGAACCCTGTCAAGACGACTTCCTTTTAGACGACCATAAATTTGTAATGGGCCTTCATTGGGCCCTCCTGAACTTGAAGATCTCAGCGTTGGTGAACTTTATGCCTTCTAAGACCTCCTGTTATCTTATTGCTCTAAAGGTAAGGGCGCTTTTAGATACCCCCTGAAGCCAACTGTTGAATCTGCTGTTGTTTGATGACCTTTTCTTAATAGCATTTATGATTCTGCCATTGTTTTCTGATGTAAAGCACTAATGGAATTAGATCCAATAACCAAGTGGTTGATCAGAGTAGCCTCCGTGGTAATTATTCTTATTGGTCTGGGACTTGCTTTAGGCCTTCCAATAGTTGCGTTCACAATTACTTCAAAGATCTCATTGGCACAGGATTCAGTGAAGGAAACCTTGCAACTTATCTTTCAAGAACTCTTGGCTTAGCTAGATAGATAAAAGTAAGTTTTTCAAACTTACCCGTGAGTGCTTTGATAACCGCCTCAAGCAAGATATATCAACTCGCTCTGTTTTAAGAGCCAAATGCTGATCAAGAATTTCAATCATTGTTTAACCTTGTTCCCTATTCGTGCCCCTAATAGCAAGAACTAATGTATCCGGGCACGAAGGTAGATTCTCCGAATCATTTTTGCTTTCTACCATGATTCAATAATGCGGAGGTTTTGAGTCTTCTACAGGGTAGTAAGCACGATCTTCTTCGTCCGGATCTTGAGCTCTGAGGCGTTCTTCTAGCTCGTCATATGAGTCGTCACCAAAGTTCCATTCGCGAGTGATCATTATTTATGACCCTTTCTGCTTTTCCAAATAAGTAACAATGGCAACCCTACGAGCATCAGACTGCTATCAATCAATCAATAAATAAATAGATGTTGAGCATGCTCACTCCTCAACCCTCACATCAACTGGTTCTATCCACTGGTCAACTTTAGCCAGCATCTGTTTAACCTAATAGGCAACAACACCAAAGATCACCAAGACGCCAATGGTTGGGATTAAATCGATGTAGGTAGCCGTGAGAGGGCTCAAGCTTCCATTCTAGACATTGCTATCCATGCCAGTATTACTTATTTACAAGAGTGATCTATGGCACAAGACAAGAAACCAAGTCCAATGAAGAATTTCACTGACAAGCTTTTTGACCTATGTAGGGAATACCAGCAAGAAATACCTCCGAACAAAATTGCTGAGGTTCTCAGAGATTACGCAGATAGGCTGGATAGCTAATGCCCTACTTCTTGCCTATAGCTCGTATCGTTTTCTGCCAGCTCACCATCAAAACCTATGTAGGGGAGAGAAGTTTATCTATATCAATCCTTCCTTGAAAATTTCAATCAAGAAGATTTACAGCTAGGTCTTTCTGCGATTTACGTTATAAGGACTATGTTAAAGCTAATTATCTTCTTTTGAAATCAATATCTGGAAACCTTTTCTGAGTATTTATTGATAAGGTCTTTTCCCCAAGCCAACATCAAAGAGGAGTCATAGTTATAATCAATGAATTTCATAAGTTTGAGCCGACATACTTTTTATCGGGTCTTTGAGCTTACAAACCGAACTAAAAACAAAGTGCTTTAAGGTTCCAAAGTCGGCAAGTTTATTTTTACAACGTCTACTAAATTGTATCTTGCTCAATCTCAGAATCACAAACCATGCTTCCACGGCCCAATATCCACCCTTTTCTGGGAGGGGTATTCCCAAATATCCAAATAAACCCCTGAAAAACATCACTCTAAACTTTTACGTTCCAGTAGGTTACCTATAACAATTTCGACATTTGGCAACTTGGCCAAAATCTCAGCTCGCTTTTTAAAGCGAGAACGAGTAATTGCTCTAATCGAAAAAACACCATTTTTAGAAATGCCTTACCACCGATGGGCCCTTTCGATTAGCAGCCATAGTCAATTCAAAAACAAGTTTAGAGATTTTCGACGGTCCCTCTGACTACATAAAACACTTTTAGAAAGTCCCGGCCAAGGAAAGAAGTTCAACTGGTTTCTTATTTGCTTTATCCTAAGCGGGCTATCCCTGGCCAATTTTGTGCATTCATCTGCATCCTTGTTGTACCCATCTCATTTTTTGCAAGTTTTCTACTTTATGAATCTCTTGCTCTCCAGGTAGTCAGTTAAATTAACCAAGTAATTGAAGAGAAAACGTGAGCCACTGGCTTGGGGATGCACTTTTAGCTGTTGGTTTTGTGGCCTTCTTTTTCATTTTTGCAATGCCAAAAAAAGACGAGGAAGAGAAGCCTGATGAATAGAGTCTGAATCTTGGTAATTAAATATTTAACAGCTATCTTGCGTTGTTCTGTTGTTTTCAACTGGTATGCCTTTAAATATTGTTCTGTTGATGACGTGACAAATCTTTTTTTTGGCGTAACAAGTCTGAAATTCTCAGTCAATCGCCTGACATTCTCCGAACGGAATGAGAAAAGGAAGGTTTCAGATTTTTATCTAACGTTCTCTCTGCCTTTAGGTATAAAACTTGTGATGATTTAGTTATGTTCTCATTGGTCTCCGTAGATTATTTAACTATAATTGTTTTATGACCTATCTAGTCTTATACGTTGCTGGTATTGCTTCAATTTGGTGGATCTATCGAATCGGTTGGCTGGGAGCCCTTAAAACAATTCTGGCTGTATTGATCCCATCAATATTAATAATCCTTTTCAATGTGAAAGCTGGCCGATTAATTTTTAAGAATCCAGTGGTTGGAATTATTAGTGTTCTACCAACTACAGTTTTTATTTACCGAGGTTCTCAGCCTCTAGTAAATAAAATTAATAATTGGATAGATCGGAAAACCAATGACTTTATTGATATGCAAGATGTAGTTGATACAGAAGTAATCTCAAAGGAAGAGGCTTGATTAATTTGCATTGTGAGCACTAGATTAAAGATTTTACTCCTGTCTTACCGACTATTTTCTCGGCAAATAGAAAAAAAATACTTATTTACAAATTATAAACAAAAGGATCAGTATCCAGCTTATCTTTAGCTTCTTACTAGATGGTAAAATTAGAATGAATGTGCGTGACTAATACAAATGGGATTTCCACACTGCACTATTTGTATCGCTTTGGCTTTTGTAGCCCTTTGTTTAGGAGTTACTCGCAGTCTCATGTTCATGTTTCTTTATAGGGTCTATTTTAAGAGAAGCAATACTTTTATCAATATTTTGGTAGCGACCTAACCTTGAAAACTTTTCATAAATAGCAATAGGTTCTTTATAACTAAAATCGTCTAAATTACCTTAAGCTATATTATAAGTGATATCTATTGAGTTGTCTTCTGTCAACGCATCGCCCCAAACCATACAAATGAACAAAGTGTATTCAACAACGCTTGAAGCATCATAGATATTTTATTTTTGCATGATTTATTCTATTTCCTTCATCAAAGTTGGTATAAAAGGAAGCAATTGTGAACTGGTCTCCATTCCAAGCAAATTGCACAATTATTTCATCAGAAGCTTCTTCAGTGAGCTCCCTTAAGATAAATGATCTGCTTAGCTGAAAGGAAGAGAATTGATGTACTCAATTAATCTTTTGAGTAGGGGACACCTCATGCTGCCCGATTGCTTTACTACCTGCAGGGTTCACTCCTGCATAAGTCAAGAAATTGAAAATGTAATCACCCAAATAAGTACTAGCAATAAACGAAAAGAGCTTCATTGATCTCCTCAGAAGGAAATCGACTATCCTAGTAAATAAGAAAAAATTCCCATACTAAATATTCGCTTTTGTTATCGAGCTATTCCTCAAATAATCTTATACAACTAAGGAAACGATGTAAATCAATAAAACCTAGTATTAGCTTGAGTTGATTAAATAATCATCAGCAAAGTCAAGGATTTTCTCAAAAATACTAATTTTTCAAGAGTAATGATGACATCCGAGTTGTTATGGCTAGGATTAAAAAGATAAAAACAAGAGACTTAAAGCCATCAAAAAATTTCTGAGCCTAATCGCTGCTTCTACTGCATTTGCATTAATGGGATGCTCTACAGGAAGTACTCAAAACGGTACTCCTGTACTTTTCAATACCAAAGCAGAAGCTGAAAAAGCAGCTAAGAACTTTAATTGCAGAGGCGCACACCAAATGGGTGACAAATGGATGCCCTGTAAAAGTCATAAACACCAACAAGAAAACAAAGGGCAAAGTGGGCAAGGACATCACCACCCCTAAATAACATCAACAACTCATTTGGAATTATGTCCAATTCTACTCAGCCTCAATCAGAGGGCTCTTCACATTGCGGAAGTAAACCTAAGAAAATTGCCATAGGAATAGCGCCGCTTGGTGTTATTTCCATTGGAGTAGTCCCAATGGGAATTGTGACTATAGGAATAGTCCCAATGGGAGTTGTCTCGCTTGGAATTGTAGCAATGGGAGTCGTTAATGCTTCTATTGTTGGCATGGGAATCTTTTCGGCTGGCATAACAACAATGGGCCTCAAAGTCTGGAGCCCAGAAGGCTCTACTATAGAAAAAATTTATGAGAACTCAAATACTTCATCCTCAAAGAATATCTACGCATATCCCACCAGAACCGAAGCAGAATCAGCAGCCAAAAACCTCGGTTGTTTAGGTGTTCACAAGATGGGTAATCTATGGATGCCATGTGCGACTCATGGGAGTAGTCAATGATTTTCAAACAAATAATTTGCAGTTATTTGGATAAATAACTATATACACCATTTCAATTTAATATCACAAATAAGAATCATTATTAATTAAATAGTACAAATTATTTTTTTCTGCTAAGAATTTCTTTCGTTCGTTTAAAGTTGACTTTATCTTCAATGATTTTTTCACTTGCTTTCCATAATCGTTCCCTTGCCTTCTTATCCAAAGCCAATGAAGCTATTTCGCAAAGCCTAGGGTAACCTCTTAAATTAAAACGAGGTCCATATTGCTCACCACTTTTTGCATTTGGATCAGTTGCAGCAAGCAGTTGGGGCAAGGCCCCCATACTTGAACTTTGAAAAATTGGACTCATTATTTTGTAAACAATAGAGGCCTGCCAAGATCCATTTGCGGCAATAGTTGTCGGCTGCAAGTTTGTTTTAGCCAGACCAGGATGAGCAGAGAGTGAAGCAATATCTATATCTGATTCCTTTAATCTCTGATCCAGCTCCATAGCAAACATTACATTGGCAAGTTTACTTTGAGAGTAAGAAGCCCAAGGATCATAATTATCTTCTCCCTGTAAATCACTCCAGTTTATTTTTCCCATGTACTGAGCGCCAGAGGTGACTGTTACAACTCTAGCGTCAGACTGATAATTCATTAATGGCAATAATTTAAGAGTAAGAGCCATATGGCTTAGATGATTAACCGCGAACTGAAGCTCCAGTCCTTGCTTGCTAAATGTGCGAGGTGGAGCCATGACACCAGCGTTATTAATTAGCAAATCTAATTTTTTAAATCTACTCTCAACTTGATCTGCTGCCTTATTTACTTGAATTAAATCAGACAAGTCTATTTCTAATAATTCAATAATTCCACAATCAGTTCTAGAAAGTAGTCTCTCACTGGCTTCTATGGCTTTTTTAATAGACCTACAACCGAGGATCACTGTTGCATTCTTTTGAAGTAAGGCTCTCGCAGTATCAAAACCTAGACCACTATTTGCGCCAGTAATCAGAGCTATCCGCCCGGATTGATCTGGAACTGAATCAATTGACCAGACCATTTTGGGTCAACTCTTAAATCAGTAGCTTATTCGAAAGTTAAATAACTAACAAACTAAAACGTTGCTTACATAGGCTGTGGAGTGAGTTGATTCCTTTTTAGTTCTTACTCATGACACGAAAATGAGAAGTGATCAAAGGTGACCAAATACCATTGCGCTGCTGGTGGGCCAACCCAAACAAAAACAACAACAACGTTGCTTTGGTCTTGCCTGAGGTTTACGGAATTGATAATTGGGTCCGCTCTGTTGTTGACCGATTACAAGAGAAGAGCATCGCTTCTTTGACTATGCCACTTTTTGCTCGTACGGTTCCAGAGTTAGATAGCGAAAACGATTTCATTGAGGGGCGAAGACACAAAGAACTCACTACAACTGAGCAGCTCCTTACTGATAGGTCCATCGTAATTCAATGGTTGAAACAGCAGAATCAGCAATCAAAAATCATAGGGGCTGGTTTTTGTTTTGGTGGTCATGCAGCATTCATCACTTCAACACTCCCTGAAATCAGCGCAACCTTTGTTTTTATGGAGCTGCTGTCAGCGCTACTCGACCTGGTGGTGTACCACCCAGTTTGGATTTAATATCAAGAGTTCCCGGAAAATAAACTTGTCTTTGTGGTACTGCTGATCCATTAATTCCTGCATCGGATCGAGAAAAAATACAAGAGGCATTGACGAAAGAAAATCCTGATAACAAACGGCTCAGATATATCGAAATTGATGGAGCTGATCATGGCTTTATGTGCGAACATCGTCCAAGGTTTAATACCAAAGCCGCTGAACTTGGTTGGCAAGTATTACTAGCAGAATTGAACTAGGAATTTTCTAATGAGGTTTATTAGACAACGACCAGTCTTATAGGAGTAAAGAAAGTCGCAATGGTTGCTATCAGAACACAATTGAGCGACTTAATTACATTTAATAATAAATTAATAAATAGGGTTTGATTGGAGTATTGTTTTGGTTTTGTTTAAGTAAAAAATTGACTATTAAATGATTCTCTTTGAAATTAACCAACAGTTATTGTACTAATTAATTACTAGTTGGTATACTGTAATCAAATCTCTATCCCAATATCATCTACATTACCAACAAATATCTGAAGGTTATCACGGAGACTTCTAATCTATAGGTATTGATCTTGCGAAATTTTATAATGCCAAGCTCATCAAAAAACATATGTCTTTCAAACTAGCGGAAAAAGACATTTTTTACCACCTAGTTTTTAAAATAATATTAAGCCATCTTATATCGTGAAAATTAAATCAGTATTTCATTAATCTATACTAATAGCTTCTCTCTCTGCTATTAATAACTGCATTAAAAAAAAATCATGCTCTACATTCAGCACTGGAAGATCAAATCAGGTTATCACCAAAAAAGTGCAGAGAAATTTTTGGCTACTGGTGCTCCCTATCCAGAAGTTAAATCATTTTCGCGTTATCACGCACCAGGCTCCTTAGAGGGTTGGATTGTTGTTGAAACAGATAATCCAAAAGCTTTATATGAACACGCTGCTGAATGGGCTGAGTTCCTTGACTGGGAAACGACTCCAGTTTTCACTGATGAAGAGGCTGGTCCTATTTGCGCAAAGATCTACGGCTAACCAACTAAAAAATCTCTTGGAGAGTTGTTTCCTGCCCTATCTTTCTTATAAGAATGGGAGATCTTGGATTGCTCCTCATTGCTGGTCACAGCTAGGTTTAATAGCAACATTTTTTCAATGATCGGCATTATCCCCTCTTCTAGTATGTGGATTAGTTCATCCATAAAACATCGCGATTTTCAAGCTTCGGGTGTTCATATCCTGCCTCTTGTGAACCCAAGCAGGACCGAGATTATTCAATGAAAAAAGATTGACGTAGCGACAGGTTCTAAATACTTCTTAACTCCTCTCTAGCATATTTCTTAAGAACAATGAGTACCACAGAGATGTAGCCAATTCAAGACCTCAAGTTTGTTGAGGCAATAGCCTGTTAAGAAGTAGACAAATGCATATTTAGCGCAACATCACTGAGCCATCAGAACATAACCAAGAGCAAATCATCTATATAAAGCCGAGAAGCATTCTAAAAACAAGAAGACGTAGCTAATAGCGGCATAAAGAAAATGCAGAAACTACTAATTTCTCTTGGGCTTGGTATTGGTGGTATTGCTGCCAGAGGAATCCTCTATCCCTGTCTAAAGGAGCTTTTAGGGCAACTCACAGGCGACATGGTCTTGAGAGGTGAAAACTAAACCTTTTCCTTCTCAATAGTAAGTTGCATTATTTTGAGCTTGGTGGTCTCAATTATTTTTAATTTTCTCAGCAAGAAAAAGGGGGCCAATCAGACCCCCTGAATACCTCCTTAGTGATCCCTAGCACTCAGGCAACTGAAAGGATTAACTCTTAACAGGGCACTTTTCTGTTTTTTCAGAAAGATGTTCGATTTTGTTTTCTACTGGTCCTAGCGCTTTTAGCTCTTCTTGCAGCTCATGCTCTCGTTCATCAATGATTTTGATGCGTGAGTGATAACTCTGTTCTAGTCTTTTTCGAGAAGCCTCAAGATTGTCGAGTTCTTCTTGACGTTGCTTACGCTTGATCTCCTCAAGTTGGCTATCAGAGACAACATAAACAGTCCTCATTGAAGAAAAGAATGAGTCAGCAAAGATTGTGTCGAATAAAGATGTGTACATAATGTTCTGTGCGTGAACACAATTACTTTGCCTTAAGTTTCAGCAAGAGCTAATGTTGTAAACCGAAGTAATTTGTACGGTAAAGATCACTGACTTCGGTTAGTACAACTAAAAGGTCGAGGAAACCCACAGAAATAGTTAATCGATTTGAAAGAGGTGACGTGATGAATAGTGATGATGATGAGGTGTAGAAAGAGTGTGTTCTGCGTTCCTTTGACGTCTTGGCTACGATTTTGCAAAGAATAGGCATAACGAGATCTGAAGCTGTAAAAGGTAAGTTCTTCTTTCTCATTAGATGCCTAAGATCCCAGTATTAACCTGATGTATTATCTTCTTTGCTAAGTTCCAATCATTTCACCTGTCATTCCTTCATTCTTGCCTAAAAATAGCAACGAGTGATTAGCTGCAAGCCTTGCTTTCATTATGAAATTGCAATCCACATTGATGCCAACAATATCACTAACCCATATAGAAAAATATTAACGAAGCTCAGTGGTTACACCTTTGCAACCTCCTTAGTATTGATGATGGTGCTACATAGTTCTGTCTAATTTTACTTAGTGTAGACATATCAAATCTTTATACAAAGATTAACCAAGGTGGACAAAGATTCTAGTTACACCAATCTATTAGACAGAAGTTGCATAAATATAATGATTAAAAGAGTACCTGATCTCTTATACCTTGCTATGCTCATAAAATGCAATATATGGACATTAACTCCATTGATTAACAAACTGTCCATAATAATTAAAGATCGATCCTAGGAAGATTTTGAGCCTTCGAAGAAGCAAAGAAAAAGATTTAGGTAGCAGATTTAACATTTTATTTACTGCTATAGTAATTCTTAGTTTCAAAAATTTTGAAGAGGAGACCTCTAGATCTTCAGCCCTAACTCTTTCTTCTACTCCTTCCTAGGAGTCTCAATTAAACCTGTTTTCGTGTTAAGTCATTACTTGTGTTCCTTTCTTAATTTTAAAATCGACAGTACTGGAAAGCCTACGAGCCTCAAGCAACCATTAACTAACAGAGCAAATAGATACGCCTTACTCTATATTGTAGGTGCCATCAATAACCAAATAGCTAGTCTACTTTTGATTAATAGTCAACCTCTACGGAGGCCAACTCAGGCTTTCTAATCATGCAACACTTACTAATTGCATTACTTTGATATGGCACCTGCTAGATCTGCTCTAACTGCTTGCATTAGCCCTCTGAATTGCATTTTTGTTCAGAAACAATTTACGGATGCCGATAAGGCCTTTAATTACCTAAAAAAAATTGCTAGTAAGATTCCCAGAACAACAATTTTAGAAGAAAGCAATAATTATTGGAAAGGCGTTTGCCGAAGTTTAATTTTCAGATTTCCAGATGACCTTGAAATATTAAAAGTAAATAAAAGAGTTATTCAAATCAAATCTGCCTCAAGAATTGGTGCGAGTGATCTAGGGGTTAATCGAGGAAGAATTAACTATTTGTTGAACCAACTAGAAAAGGCCACCGATTAACAAGTATTTTCTGTCTACGAATTTTGTCTGGATCTTCTAAAAGTTGTTAATGCTTCTTAAAATATTCATCTAAAATCATCTTTAAAGTTCCTCCAGCATGCATTATAATTTATAATTTTGAAAAGGAAGTTTCACATACATCATCTAGTATTGAGGTTTATTTCTAAGGACAGTATCACATGGTCTCATTCCTAGTGAACTGCCTCAAAAAAATGATCCAATTTTCCTCTTACTATCTCTATAATTTTTGAATGAACAGTTCGAATGAATTGAAACCAGTTAGAGTATGTTGGAAAGCAATAGAACTTTCTGTCGTCTTTAGTAAGCTGCTGAAAAATTCAGTTGAGGATCAGGATTAGTAATATGGCTACAATCTTAAAGGTTAAAATTTATTGAGGACATACACTACAACCTGGAATCTGAGACCTTTTATCCCTTAGCTCATCATAAAAATCAAAAAATGATGTAAACAATATATCGGTATATTTTGTAGTGTTTAAATCTCCTATCCTTCGGACATGAAGGGCATGGCAACAAGGCTGTACAAATCCCTTACCATCGACATATAAATTTTTTGACATCACAGATTTACAGAGACCATTACCTGGTTTATAAAAGTCTGATTGCGTATCAAATGTTTGATTATCACTTAAACTTGACCCAGGCATTAATAACATCGGCCTAAAATCATAAGAACTAATATTATAAGGTTGCATGATTTTCTTCCATTTATCAATCATTCTTGTATCTGCTATAAGTTTACTTTGAGTAGTAACTGTTGGCAAGATTGTTCCTAAAGTTAACTTAGTATTGATATTATTCATAGTTATATAGCTTGATACTTTAGAAATAAACTCTATCAATCTATCCCACTTACCAGGAGGGCGGTAATATTCATAACTTTCAGGAGTACCATCTCCGTCAGCGCTTATAGAAAGTTCATCAAGCAATCCAGAATCTAATGCTGGCATCAATGAATCGAAATTATGATATTGAGCATTTGTCGATAATACAATTGAGCCAATTTTAAATTCAGATTCAACTTTGAATATCTCCAAGACTTCCTTTAAATTATTGTGGAATAATGGCTCACCATATCTATATAAACGTATTCTATCTACTTCTTTAATGTTGATGTTGGCAACTCTTCTATGTATGTCTTCTATGTTTACAGGATTAACCTTTGGTTTGTAAGTTGAGTTAGGGCATCCAATGCAACGCAGCTGGCAGCCATCGACAATATCAAATGATATTGTCGACAGGTGTAAATTTCCTTTTAAAAAAAATTTACCAATTTCATGTAGATATTCGTTAGGCTCGCCCGACCGTAGCAAACTTTCAAATGCGAATGTACCAACTTTAAGATCATCACATGCATCTTCTAATTGATTCCGAGGAAATTCTTGAGCAACATATTCTCTTAATCTATATATACCTTCCTTCGCTTCTGTATTTATTCTATTAATCCGTTTTGACAGATTATTTTTCTTGTATGTTTTCTTATTCATTATTATATTTAGTGAGATTAAATAAGATGTGGTTGCAATTTGGGTACTTCATGGTTCTTTTATTTTATAATTTCTCGTAGCCAATAAAGTATATACACCAGAATTATAAATGAATAGACATAGTTTTCTTTTTCCATGGTCGAGGATGAACCCAGATTTTATTACTACCATTAACTAAGCGATGGCAACATTCCTACAGGTGATTAGCACTCGAATCATTACTGAGGCTACGAATCCCTAAAGTCCCAAGCATGCGACATGCTTGCCAAAACACATTACCAAGCATGTCCGTTACTACAAAAGGCGCTACAACAAGAGCAGTACATGTTGATTTGGCAATTTCATATGGTTGAAAAGATCACTGGCATCAGGCAAAAACTAACATCCGAAAACAGGCTTCTTATCAAGAAGATAGGTGTTGCTTCCATTGCCTTATATGCCATCTTCCAACTCGTAGGGTTCTTGCTTCCTATAGCTATTACTTTATACGCTGGATATTGGGTTTATAGGAACGTCTTGACGGATAACCCAAGAGGAATTAAACAACCAAACCATATGCCCTCTTACCACTTCCGCTAGTCGCTTCATTTTCATTGCCTACAACAGCTATGACTGAAGGCTATTGATTAATTCTTTCAAGAAAAGAGGTAGTGTTAGAAAGAATTAAAAGCTGACACGAAGCAATATGAGTAGCAAAGCAAAAAGTGAGCTGTAGTTTTGCAATATATCTATATCTCCTCAAAGGGTATTGAATCGTTCTACGACAATCAGATCCAGCCAACTCAAAAGGGGCCAGCCACATAGTGACTAGCCCCTTTTGACTATCTACCGAAAAAGTTTACTTAGCCGCTACTGCAACAGCCTTAGTAGCTCTTCTGGCTCGTCTGGCAGGTCTTCCTGCTGACTTAGCTACAGTAGTTGATTTAGCGACAGCTTTCTTAGCTACTGGCTTCTTAGAAGCAGTTTTCTTTACTACAGCCTTTTTAACTGTAGGCTTTTTAGCTGCTGTCTTCTTTGTAGTCACCTTGGTTGACTTAGCACTCTTCTTAGGAGCTGCCTTAGGTGTCGTGCCTTTTCGAGTGCGGTGGGAAAGAATTAGTGCCCACTCTTCTGCAGAGATATTCGCAGGCTTAGCGCCATGAACTTCAGAAAGCTTTGCTGCCTTCTCTATGTCCTTGATTAGGTTTTTCCAAGAAGCTGCATAGCGCTTGTCAGACTGCGACTTGGCTCCACTTTCAACAAGGGATTCAACTACGCCTTGAGCCGTAATCTTCTTACGGCGACGATTGAAGATTTCTTTTTGTAGTGCAGCGATCATGGCGTCTGCCTTAGCGCTCACTTTGATGGTTAAATTAGACATTCAGTTAGTAATTCCTCACCTAGTACACCTAGCACATTTTATGCAATGTGTTAAATGATTACCTATTCAGAGGAGAAGTAAAGATACAAATAGCGAGAACTTATGTACCATCTGGCCCGGTAACAACAATCCCGTATCGCTCTGCAATACCGATTAAGTCGGCCATCTCATGGTCCAAGAAATAGGCTTTAACGCATTGATATGCCTTAAAACTTTCTAATTGTCCACAGTCTGTATACATGGCCCTGGCTACTTGTAGCGCTAGTTTTTCTCTAGTCATGACTCCTCCGAACTAAACATCAACATCAGGGCCCCATTGAGGCCTGACTTCCATCCAACCCTTCATTCGCAGTTTGATCCATTCTTCTTCCGCTTCACGCAAGGCGACATAGCAACGACTCTTTAAAAGGGCATGGTCATTTGGAAGTGGTCGTCCTGAGTCAATAAACACTTTTGGATAGCGGATCCAGCTTTTTTCATCTCGATGGAAACGCTTGGTGTTCTTAGTTTTCGGGTCTTGTAACCAACCTTGCCTCTGCATACTTTTGTGTGTTGCGGGAATGATGGTGCTACAACTCTCCAGTCCTCCGCACGAAAGACCGCATAGGGAGATGCAGATGGAATCATGGCCTTACTCATCCTTGTGTAGCAGTACACCTGTACTAGCACGACTGAGGAGTGGTTGTCAACTCTCTTGTCCGATAATTCAAAGTGAAACGTATTTTCCTTATAAAGCCTTTGGTGAATTTGGCGCTGAAAAGTCAATGCTCAATTGACCTCTATCCAATATTTTGAGAAATGCTGTGTAAGGTGAGATGGTACTGGAAAGGTCGAGACAGAAAATTGTGAATAAGCAAAAGACGTTACAGGCAATAGACCAGACGTAGCGCATTAGTCCTCTCTGGCTATACCCATATTTTTGTTCTTTTTGTCTTTACTAATCTCCTCCTTGACCTTATTTTAATAAGCGATCTCTTGAGCATCATCCGAACCCAGCCCGTATCCCATCGTTGCCGAAAGGTAAATCTTGTGTTGTCTATGCGGGGTAAGAGTTATTACTGAGTTATTCGTGTACTACTACTAGGTTGTTTACCGTAGATCAACTTAAGAGTAAGGATAATCACGTTAAGGATGAAGGTAATTACATTTGCGATAAGAACAGGAAGAGCATGAGCTTGTATTGCATAGACGATCCAAAACAACAGCCCAGTGATGAACATCAAGAGCATCACGATTGATACATCCTCAGCCTTTTTAGTTCTCCATGTCTTTATGACTTGAGGTAGGAAAGCAATGGTTGTTAGTGCAGCAGCTATAAAGCCAAAGGTATCAGAGGTTATTAGATTCTTAATATCCATTGAGGAATGATTACCAAGAAGGAGACTTGTAAGAAGTGAAAAAGTTCAACACAACCGCACTGATTTCTAAGAGTACAGAAAAACAATCTCGAGAATGTTGGTTTGTTCAACAGAAATTAATTAAATACTTAAATTTCAATGGTACAACTCTCATCGTTGGGGAGTTGTAACCAACCACTTGTCCACACGCTAAGAGTCCTTAATCCAGTCCAAGAAATACGAACTCGAATATCCTTGTTATTGACTGGGAATAATTTAACACATCGTTCTTCATTCCTTCCACAATATTGATTAACTTCAAAATGTCTATAACCTTTCATTTCTTTACCTTTAAGTCCATGCTTTGTTGGGAAGCCATCTCATATTGATTATAAAAGTAAGTTTTTACCCTAAAGCTATAGGAATAGAAAAAAAAGATAAGAACTAATATACCACCAAATTCAGAAATGGCTTGCATATCTAAAAAAACCAGAGTAGTCGTTATCCGTCCTGGCACCAATTAACTCAATCTCTACCATGAATCGATCTTAGGTCTCCTAGGAAATCAAATTGCACTCCATCATTTCCCGAACCTAAATTCTGTATAAGCTTAGAGGTCGTAAAACGAGATTGCCTTGATGCTATTAGTGATTTCGCTCCAAAAACCAATCTGGCGGTTGATTTTGTAGCTACAGGTTTTTTTTCGGTTGCTGGCTTTACAGGCATTTGAACCATTTAATATGCGTTTACAATTTAATCACAAAATGCAGAATGAGCTTCTCGATTTTACTCATCATTACTTTTAAATTCTAGAACGTCCTTCTTTAAGTACTGTGAAGTAGAAAAGGATTTTTATAGGAGGATAGGAATGCGGAGCTGAGTGCAGTTAAAAAAAAGATACTTTTTAGTTCATTGCTTATGCTGTATACTTATTATATGCATACAATTCTTGCCACAATAAGCAAAGAAAGAGCCCTATTTTTAATTGCTTTATAGAGATATTGCTAGGGAGCTATTTCTTTGGTCGACTTATCACATTTCTTTGGCCAGACAACATCTTAGTAAGTAAAGGTAATGATTCCTAATTCAAGTATAGTGATCAAAATAATCGATTCATTATTACCTTACTATTAGCTAACTTTTTGTAGATTCTATGCAAAGCAATTCCCTACAATATACTTATAATGCCTCATAATCCATTGAGATCTATACTAGCAAGATATTAATGTAGATAAAATAAAATTAGCCTATCTCCAGCTGATTTTTATATTGATGAACCTTTTGACAAACTTAGGAAATTTCTTATCTATTTGAATTTCGATCTGTTGATCTAACATTCTACGCAAAAGAAATATTAATCCAATCAATAATAATGAACCAAAGAGAATATACAATGACAGCAAAAATGGTAAGTAATTTGATATTAAATCCTGAACAATGGCATTAAAATTGACCATAGGTGGACTATCAATAAATTTGCTATCATAGAAAATAGCAAGCCAGTCAAGAAATAATACCTGATAGATAATTCATAAAAGGTAATTGTCCACCTTCAAAATGAAAAAAAGGTTTTCATAACACAAAGTCCTCTGATTCAATTTAATTTGTTAATATAAAATGATCTACCCCGCAATAGGAACAAATAATGGACTCTTCGTCCCCAGCATTCCCACTGATATTAGGTTTAATAGTTCTTGTATTTGGCTTTACAGGCTATGGAATCTATACATCATTTGGCCCTCCCTCTAAATTATTAGATGATCCTTTTGATGAACATGATGACTAAATCAAAATCTGATGTAAATCTACTCATCAGATTTAATGCGGACATCAAATCTCACCACGATTCCTATCGAAATCAAAAGGGTACCAATAATTGCAGTCATTGGAGGAAAAACCAAAATTTTATCGCAGCTGATACCAACAATACAATCAAATGAGTGATTTGAGTCTAATTGTTTTTTTATGGAATTTTTACTGATACGCATGAAACACTAGTAAATTTAGACTGCAGATAATAATTAAAAAGTAGAATTTACAAAGATATCTACAAATCTATAAAATTAATGATAAAAAAGAAGTAATTTAAACTATTAATTATATTACAAATGTGATGCTAATCAAATGAACCTTTGCTAGTTATGCATTAGATACCCATGAGGTAATCATGTCACAAAAGCAACTGGAATCATTTTTTGTAAAAGCCGAGACAGATAAGCGATTGAGAAGTCAAATAGATGAATGTGGATCTAACAATAGTTGCGTCGTTGCAGTGGGGAAAAGATATGGACATAAATTCTCCCCAGCAAGAGTTAGCAGATGGAGGAGGGACCATAATTAAACAACTAAACAAAACAGTTACAAGGCGTCATCCCAGGCGCCTTTTCTATTAGCTTGCTCACAATCTTCTCAAAGGTAGCAATCCTTTAATTGTAAAGTTATTAATTTTGTTTATCCATGGGTATTATCTGTCCCATGATAAATAATAGACAAATCGTTTAACGAAAAAATTCATCCTAGAAATATACATTATTTCAAACATTAAATTAAGTATAAATTTTAATTACTGAGGAAAATAAATTTTGCAATACTGCTAGCGATCTAAAACAATAGCTTTTCAAGCCTAGAACTTATGCTATACATAAAAAAAATACTATTCAATGTCTAAAAATTTATCTGTCGTCATGGCCATAGCAATGAACCTTTCATTGTTTGCCTGGGGGGCATACCTTCTAACACCTATTGATTAACTATCTCTAAAGAGCTACCAATAATTTTGTTATTGTTGGACATTTTTCACTCTGGCAAATAAAGTACTCCAGAGCGACATCGTTCAAGAGCTGTCTTGACCTTGTTTATTGATACATCATGCTTGTTTTTCTTGTCGGCAAATTCATCCGGTACTACTAATTGATCTTTACTGTCTAAATATATACTTTGCCCAAACCAATTATAAAAGCTTGCAACTGAAGCTCTACATCTCACAAAATAGTTTCTTGAGTCAATTCTTTGTTCTATTATCCAATTATCCACCTTGTCTAAAGGTGTAAACCTATCTAATCCAGATAAAAGAGGTCTTGGATAAAATGACAATAGAAAGATAGCTAATCTTATAATGAATCTTGTGGGGCGAGATTCTTTTTTCAATAATCTATCACCTATAGAAAATTATATCAATATCTTATACTAACAAAATCATACAATTTATGTAATTTAAATGAAAAACTATATAAAATGAAACTACTAAAGTATTCTGTTCAGTTTTTCAAATAAATTATGATATATAATTAGATTTTGATAGTAGTTATTGGCAAGTTGTTTAATTACCATTCCCTGAATTTATCTAGCTACTACGTTCTATTCCTATGTAAAGCATTAATCCATTTAAACATTTCTTGAAATTTTGTAATCATTTATCAAGGTGTATATTAGTTCTAATCAATATAGATCTAATATACACCCTAATGAAAAGTTAATTGATATCTGAGTTTGTATTATTTGTTAAGGGGTCACAGTAAGTCACAATTAGACTTGAGGTTAGTTCATACCAATATTCCTATATCATTGGTCTTTTGATTCAATAAGTATTAAAGTAGTGGAATACATTCTTGATATCACAATGAAAAAGAAGAGGCTTATATTTGAAGAGATGATTATTCCCGATTTACATAGTCACTTCAATAAGTATCATTTGTCATGAAAATCATACGTCGAAACAAAATAGACTGTACAACAAATCTTAAAATCTATTTATAGAAGATAAAAGGTCTTAATTCAGAGCATAGAAAAATAATAAAACCAACTACTTATAGAGATAAGCAGTTGGTTTTATTTCGAGATTAGTTTTTTGGAAGTTTTGATAAACGTTCCTGGGGCCTAGTGTCCAGGTGTAGGGCTTTTTAATCTATAAGGGCACCTAAACGATGCAGAGAAGTGTCGACTGAGCTGACGTACCAATTTTGTCAATTCAGACGACTAGCCCACGATTTATTGAGACTGTTGGAGCAGGGCGTTTAATCAATAACTTCTTTTAGATACTCAGGTGGTGTATCGTCCATTGACGCCTCCGAGTTCGATAACAACATATTGATCTGTTTCGAGAGAAAAGGCAATCAGTAATAAGACTGATTGCCTTTTTCGCGGTGCCAATTAAAATAATAAAAATTTTTCTTCAAATAATAGGTAATAAAACCTAAAGCAAGAGATATCTCTGGGCTAAAGGAAGTGAGTCCGCTGCTTCGCAAGTTAATAGTTCTCCATCAGCAAACACCTCGTATGTTTCAGGGTTAACTCGAATAGAAGGAAGGGCATCATTTACTTTCATGCTTTCCTTAGAAATAGATCTGGTGTTATGGACAGGTAGGCAGATTCTTTGAAGTCCTAGGGCTTGAGGTATACCCGATGCCATTCCAGCATGACTTAGAAAGGTAATAGAACTCGAAGAAAGTGATTTTCCATATGCCCCAAACATTGGTCTTCCATGAACAGGTTCAGGGGTTGGGATTGATGCATTAGCGTCACCCATCTGTGCCCAAGCAATAGAACCAGACTTAATAATCAATTCAGGCTTAACACCAAAAAAGCCTGGTTTCCACAAAACCATATCAGCAATCTTCCCGCACTCAATAGATCCAACGTGCTCACTTATTCCATGAGCAATAGCAGGATTAATTGTTACTTTTGCGATATATCTTTTCAAACGAAAATTATCATTTCTATCAGTGTCACTACCCAAAGGGCCTCTCTGAACTTTCATTTTATGAGCTGTTTGGAAAGTACGCGTAATTACTTCTCCCACCCTACCCATTGCTTGTGAGTCGCTAGCAATAATTGAAAATGCACCTATATCATGCAGTATGTCTTCAGCCGCTATAGTTTCTCGTCTAATTCTTGATTCTGCAAAAGCAATATCTTCTGGGATTTTAGGGTCTAGATGATGACAAACCATCAACATATCTAAATGCTCTTCAAGTGTATTTTTGGTATATGGTCTCGTAGGATTTGTACTACTTGGAATCACATTTGATTCACCACATATTTTGATGATATCTGGAGCATGTCCACCACCAGCACCTTCAGTATGAAATGTATGTATAGTTCTTCCATTAATTGCATTAATAGTATCTTCTACAAAGCCAGCTTCATTAAGAGTATCAGTATGAATACAAACCTGTACATCCATATCATCAGCCACTTCCAAACAACAATTAATAGAAGATGGAGTGGTTCCCCAATCCTCATGTAATTTCAAACCACAAGCACCCGCATTAACTTGTTCTTCTAAGGCTCTAGGATTACTAGCATTTCCTTTACCAAAAAAACCTAAGTTCATTGGAAAAGATTCTGCTGCTTCTAGCATTCGTGCAATATGAAATGCACCAGGTGTACAAGTCGTTGCATTAGTACCAGTTGCGGGACCAGTACCTCCTCCTAGCATTGTTGTAATCCCACTTGCTAAAGAAGTCTCTATTTGCTGGGGACATATGAAATGAATGTGTGAATCAATCCCTCCTGCAGTAAGGATGTGACCTTCTCCAGCAATAGCCTCAGTGCCTGGACCTATTACAATAGATACGCCTTCCTGAGTATCTGGATTACCTGCTTTACCTATACCGACAATTCTTCCATCTTTAATCCCAATATCAGCCTTAATTATTCCCCACCAGTCTAAAACTACTGCATTAGTAATAACTGTATCGACAGCTTCTTCTTCTCTAGTTTGTTGGGACTGTCCCATTCCATCCCTTATAACTTTTCCTCCCCCAAACTTCACCTCATCTCCATAAATTGTGTAATCCTTCTCTACCTCAAGTATTAAGTCTGTGTCAGCTAATCTCAATCTATCGCCTTTTGTGGGTCCATAAGTTTCTGCGTAAGCTCGACGAGTGATTTTGTAGGGCATAATAAATCAATCAAGAGGTCCATTAATTAATGCATTG
This sequence comes from Prochlorococcus sp. AG-363-B04, assembly GCA_003278465.1. Taxonomy (GTDB): domain Bacteria; phylum Cyanobacteriota; class Cyanobacteriia; order PCC-6307; family Cyanobiaceae; genus AG-363-B04. Next base: position 28,151 of record QCFC01000005.1, on the reverse strand, counting down.
AACCCAATAGCTCGTCGGGCTCCAGCAAAAGGAACAAGATTTACTTCTCGTTCGTCTCCAGGTTCGAATCTAATTGCTGTTCCTGCAGGTATATCTAATCTTTTACCAAGTGATTTCTCTCGAGGAAATCTAAGAGCTTTATTTGATTCATAAAAATGAAAATGGGAACCCACTTGAATAGGTCTATCTCCAGTATTGGAAACAGAAAGTGTAGTCACAGAGCGGCCAAAGTTTAATTCGATCTCACCATCCTCTGGAATTAGTTCTCCTGGTATCAAATTAGACATTTGTTGAATCAGCGAATGGGGTCATGAAGCGTGACAAGTTTGCTGCCATCAGGAAATACAGCCTCTATCTGAACCTCTTCAATTAGTTCTGGAACTCCTTCCATAACCTGTTCACGTTTTAACCAAGTAGTTCCCTCAGCCATTAAATCAGAAACACTCTTACCATCTCTAGCTCCTTCAAGGACCTGAAAGCTAAGCCAAGCAACAGCTTCTGGATGATTAAGCTGCAACCCACGATTTAATCTACGCTCTGCTAAAAGTGCTGCTGTCACAACAAGGAGCTTGTCTTTTTCCTGCGGGCTGAGATGCATAACTTAGTAACAAGATTTGTATTATTACAAGTATTTCACCTCTTATCAGTTTGGTTTAGAAAACTTTCTATAAAAGGATTTTCTTGAATTGGCCAAATCCTTAAAGGTGCTGGTTTTGTTAATCCACGCAACTCTCTTATATGTCTCCAAATTCTAAAGAACCAAAATCTTGCTGCTTGAGTTGATGATCCCACATACCTTGCAGATATTCCATGACCTATTGCACTACAACTCATAAAACCTTCTAAACCAAGCCTATCTTCTCTACAAGCAGTTAACAAATTCCCTAATTCATTCCTTGATAAGGAATTTGGAGCAACCCACACTAATGATCCCAAAACAGGATTATTAGCCATTCCATGCTTTGAAGACAAAGCTTCCCCAGTCAGCTCTAAACGATCAACAAATTCCCATAACTTCCCATTAGAAAGCTCTCTAGAAATCTCTATGCTGGAGCGCCAGCATCCTGAATTTAAAGTTTCACCAGTTGCTGTTCGTCCTAAACGAACAACATCTGCACTAAGGAAAGTAGCTAAAGGTGAGAGATCTACTTGAAATTTCTGTTCAAAAAGACCATCTGCAAAGACAACTACCTCCTGGGGCATCCATTCCATATCCGAACCTTCAGAGATTCTGAAATAGGAACTTTGCTTAGCCCACTGCCCTTTAGGGAAAGCCTTAGTTCGTCCAACTGACCCATAAACTTTTTGTGCAGCAACACTTGTTATATGGCAACTAGCTCCTTTCTCAACAGTTACATTTAGTGTTAGTAAATCACCACCGACTATCCCTCCTGCTGTGTGAAGTATTGGGATCTCACAACGCCCATCTAAATCCCGGGAAGATCGCAATAACTTAAATGGAGCTTTACAAGTGGCTTGATGAATTGTGTAAGGACGCAAACTATGGGAAGGATGCCTATTAATAAAACGAAGATCACATATTCCATGCCAGGCCTTTACTTCTTGGCGCATAACAGAAACTTAAACCAGTCCAATTGCTATATCTAGCAGAAAAACACCAAAGATATTGTATTTTGGTAAATGGAATAATATTTAAAAATTGTCTGATCAACAAATTGTTCTAACCCGAAGAACCTCAAAGGTTATCGGAGAAAATTATATAAAACTGCCTCTATCTGCAGAAGAAAGAACCAAATTAAGAGGTTCTAGAGTCACAGAGTGTGGGAAAAAAGTACTTCTTCAATTACCAAGAGAGGGTTCATTGCAACCTGGAGAGGTCTTAATTGGAGAGAATCCTGTTTTCAAAATCATTGTCGTTGCATCAATTGAAAATTTAATACAAGTTGAATCTAGTTCGTATTTACAACTGATCAAAGCCGCTTATCACTTAGGGAATAGACATGTAAATCTTGAGTTACATGACAACTTAATTTATCTATTAAAAGATCCGGTACTAGAACAAATGCTAATAGAAAGGGGACTTAATTTGAAACAAATAAAAAAACCATTTTTCCCAGAACATGGTGCCTACTCACACTTTCATAATAACCCTCACTAAATAAATGTCATTACCGGCCATCCTGCAACTTGTCAGCCCTTCCCTTCCAGTAGGTGCATTCAGCTATTCAGAAGGCATTGAATATTTAGCGCAATCTGAAAAAATTACAAATGAAGATGAACTAATTATTTGGATTCAAAGTGAACTTGAAAGAGGACAATTAAGGCTTGAAGCTTCTGCAATATCTCCAATTATGGATTGTTTAAAGGATTGGAAAGATAATAAAACAAATGCATCAAGGGAAAGGGTATATGAATGGAATAGTTGGCTACAAGCTTTAAGAGATTCTGAAGAAGTTCGTTTCCAACAACGTCAAATGGGCCAATCACTCTTGCAAATACTTTCAGAACTTAATTTCCCTTTACCAAATAATACAAAGAATTTAACCTGGACAATAGCTTGGGCATGGGCTGGAGTTAATTGGTCACTACCTAAAATCGAAATGGTACAAGGTTATTTATATAGCTGGGTTTCCAATCAATTAAACGTAGCACTTAGAGTTATTCCTATTGGCCCCAACAAAGTCCAAACAATTCAATTCAACCTAAACCCTATGATAACTACACAAGCAAAACATTTATTAAATAAAGATCCTCACCAACTTTGGACTGGTGATATTGGTGCCACTATGGCTCAACAATCTCATGCTGAACTCTATTCAAAATTATTCAGAAGCTAATGAGTAGCAAACTACGAATAGGTGTTGCTGGACCTGTAGGGTCTGGAAAGACAGCGCTAGTTGAAGCACTCTGTAAAAAACTTAGAGGACAATTCCAATTAGCTGTTGTTACTAATGACATCTATACACAAGAGGATGCAAAGTTTTTAACTAATTCTGGTGCACTCGATCCAGAAAGGATCAGAGGAGTAGAGACAGGGGGATGCCCTCATACTGCTATTAGAGAAGATTGCTCAATCAACCGAGCAGCAGTTGAAGAGCTAGAGGAACTATTTCCAAATCTCGATTGCGTTTTTGTAGAAAGCGGCGGCGACAATCTTGCTGCGAGTTTTAGCCCTGAGCTTGTAGATCTTTGCATATATGTAATTGATGTCGCTGCAGGTGACAAAATTCCACGGAAAGGGGGGCCAGGAATAACTCGCTCTGACTTACTTGTAATAAATAAAATTGATCTGGCTGAAATGGTTGGAGCCAATTTAGATCTAATGGAACAAGATACATCTCGCATGAGAGGAGGCCGACCTTGGTGTTTCACTAACCTTCATTCCTTAGATGGATTGGATGAAGTGATCCAATTTCTGTTACAGCAGATACCTAATTAAGCATTGGATAAAAAAAAATATTGAAAAAGTTTGATTTGATACAAACATTACATAGCTCAAAAAATTACGGTCTAAATCATTGAACGACAAATATCGTTCACTCTCAAATTTAAATGAAAATGTCTATCACCAAGCGTTTGTTCGCCGGCCTAGGGTCAATAGCAATTGGCGCCTCTCTTACCGCATGCGATGGAGGGAATACTTCTTCAGGCTGCGAAGACTGCACTGAGTCAGTAACTGTAGGTATTCTGCATTCGCTCTCAGGAACAATGGCCATTTCAGAATCAACCTTGGTGGATACTGAAAAGATGGCAATTGAAGAAATCAATGCAGCTGGCGGAATATCAGTAGGAGGTAAAAACTATGAAATCCAATACATCGTTGAAGATGGTGCTTCTGACTGGCCAACCTTTGCAGAGAAATCCAAGAAACTAATTGACCAGGACAAAGTACCTGTAGTTTTTGGTGGCTGGACATCTGCTAGCAGAAAAGCCATGCTTCCCGTATATGAATCCAAAGACGCATTTCTATATTACCCAATCCAATATGAGGCTCAAGAATGCTCTAACAATATCTTTTATACAGGTGCTACTCCTAACCAACAATCGGAGCCAGCTACCGAATTCATGTTCAAACGTTCTCCAGCAGCTGGAAAACCATTCTTCCTAGTTGGTTCTGATTATGTTTTCCCCCGTACATCAAATACCATAACGAAAGAACAAGTTAAAGCACTTGGTGGTTCAGTGGTAGGAGAAGATTATCTTCCCCTAGGGAATACAGAAGTTGCTCCAATTATCTCCAAAATAAAGAAAGCACTTCCTGATGGTGGTGTAATCATAAATACTCTCAATGGAGACCAAAATGTTGCTTTCTTTAAGCAAATTCAAGACGTTGGAATAACACCAAAAAATGGTTACTATGTAATGAGTTATTCAATAGCTGAGGAAGAAATAAGTACTATTGGACCTGAATTTTTAACTGGTCATTACGGTGCATGGAATTACATGATGTCGATTAATACACCTGCCTCTAAGAGATTTGCCAATAATTTCAAAAAGAGATGGGGTAGCGACAGAGTTGTAGCAGATCCTCAAGAGTCTGCCTACAACATGGTTTACCTTTGGAAAGCAGCTGTTGAAAAAGCAGGGACCTTTGATGACAATGAAGTACGTAAAGCTCTAGTGGGTGTCAAATTCGATGCTCCACAGGGCCCTGTAGAAGTAATGGCAAATCATCACTTATCACAAACAGTGCGGATTGGTCAGATCACCTCAAATGGTCAATTCAAAATCCTAGAATCAACTAACGGACCAGTTTCACCTCAAGCTTGGAATCAATTTGAGCCAAGCTCTAAAGGATATGCTTGTGATTGGACTGACTCGCGTAAAGGAGAAAGATATCGTCTTTGATATCTAAATCCATTTCTTTTGTAAAAGTGGAGGAGTCAAAAAAATCTCCTCCACTCTTATTTAGATTTCTCTTCTAAACATCAGTGCAACTAATTCTCGAAAGTCTCTTTAATGGAGCAGCTATTGGATCTGTTTTACTAATTGCTGCACTGGGGTTGGCAATAGTATTTGGTCTAATGGGAGTAATCAATCTTGCTCATGGTGAGCTAATGATGATTGGTGCATATTCAACATATGTAACTCAACTGGTATTCAGATTACCTGCACTTAAATTCTTCTACAGCACTTATGTAATAGTAGCCCTAGCAATAGCATTTGTAGTTAGTGCAGTTGTAGGTATTCTTCTTGAAAAAACTATAATAAGACGTTTATATGGAAGCCCTCTAGAAACATTACTGGCCACTTGGGGAGTCAGCCTAATCCTTCAACAGTTCGTCAGAAGTGTTCCTCTTGCTTATGCTTCTGGCCTTATCGTCACACTTTTAATTGGATTACTCAGCTCATTTTTTCTTCCAGAGAACATCCTAAAATATAAACATAAAAAATTTGTAAAACTGATCACATGGATTATTTCTATATTTTCTGGCTTGCTAATTGCTAATTGCCTATCATCCACAATTAGCAAGTTAGGAAGAGCAAGTGCTAGGAATGTAGATGTAACAGCTCCTTCATGGATGAGGGGTGGTGTCGAATTCATAGGGATTACCTTTCCAATCACACGCATTGTTATTATCGTAATAACAATTATTTCTATTATAGGTGTTACTTATTTTTTAAATAAAAGTGTATGGGGTATGAGAATCCGAGCAGTTACTCAAAACAGATCGATGAGTGATTGTCTAGGGATTTCGACCGAGAAAGTTGATGTTCTTACTTTTGGTATTGGATCTGGACTTGCAGGGATCGCAGGAGTCGCAGTTTCACTTCTTGGTTCTGTAGGTCCAAATGTTGGAAGTAATTATATCGTTGGGTGTTTTATGGTTGTAGTACTAGGGGGGGTAGGAAATTTACTTGGAACAATAATCGCTTCATTTGCTATAGGGATAATGACTGATCTTATTGGAGCAGGAAGGTTACTTACTGTCTGGCCAGACATGCCTGATTCATTATCAACAATTATCGATTTCTTTGCTACTACAAGCATGGCAAGAGTATTGATCTTTGCCTTAATAGTAATCTTTTTGCAATTCCGACCAACTGGATTATTTCCACAAAAAGGCAGAATGGTGGAGGGTTAATTCATGAACAAAATCACTAAAAACAAACGTTGGTTATCCTTTCTAATATGGGTATTAATTATTGCATTTATTATCTCAGCACCTTCGATATTGCCTGTCTTCAGACTCAATTTGCTAGGTCGTTATTTATCTCTGGCAATTGTTGCATTAGGAGTTGATCTCATATGGGGATATACAGGTCTACTAAGCCTAGGTCAAGGAATATTTTTTGCTTTAGGTGGCTATTGCTCTGCAATGTATTTGCAACTAAATAGTTCTCAAGACTTCCCTAATAATATACCTGAATTTTTTGGTCTATATGGTGTAACAAAATTACCCTTTTTCTGGGAACCTTTTAAATCACCTATTTTCACTCTTATAGCAATATGGCTGATACCTGCTTTAATTTCAGCATTTCTTGGATTCTTAGTTTTTCGAAATCGAATAAAAGGGGTCTATTTCTCAATTCTCACTCAAGCAGCTCTGCTGGTTTTCTTTAATTTCTTCAACGGGCAGCAGAAACTTATAAATGGAACCAACGGTTTAAAGACAGATGTAACCCAATTATTTGGACAAATGGTGGGTTCAGATTCAATGCAAAGATTATTTTTCTGGCTAACAGCCATAATAGTTATTATGGCATGGTTCTTCTCAAGGTGGATAGTTAGAGAACGATTTGGGAACGTATTAATTGGGATAAGAGATGATGAGCCTAGAGTACGTTTTATGGGTTACAACCCTACTTACTTTAAAACAATAGTATTTGGTATAGCTGGTGCCCTTGCTGGAATATCTGGTGCTTTATACACTGTTCAATCAGGAATAGTTTCTCCCCAATTCATGACAGTCCCGTTTTCAATAGAAATGGTGATATGGGTTGCTGTAGGCGGAAGAGGGACATTACTTGGTGCGATTTTAGGGGCAGTCATAATCAATTATGCAAAAAGTCTTGTAAGTGAAGCCTTGCCAGCAAGTTGGATGTTTATACAGGGGGGATTATTTATCTTTGTAGTTACAACTTTGCCTGAAGGATTCCTAGGCTGGATACAAAGTGATGGGCCTAGAAATATTATGGTAAGGTTAGGTCTAAGAAGACCACTAAGTACATATCCGAGCCTAGAAGCAGATGGGAAAGAAGAGGTGAAGCCATGAATATTCCACTTCTAGAATTAAGTCAAATTACAGTAAGTTTTGATGGGCTCTATGCCTTGAACAATTTAGACCTAAAACTAAACACAGGAGAACTTAGAGCCGTTATAGGACCCAATGGAGCAGGAAAAACAACTTTTCTTGATGTTATTACAGGAAAAATCAAGCCAACATCTGGGAAGGTAATATTTAAAGGACGTTCAATTACAGGTAAGAAAGAACATAAAATAGCTAGGCTAGGTATTGGAAGAAAGTTTCAAAGTCCTAGAGTATTTAATAATTTAACTGTCTATGAAAATTTAGCTCTGGCAATTAGCAATCCAAAATCACCCTGGCCTATATTAATAGGTAAACAAAGTAACGTTCAAAGAGATCAAATAATTCACCTTATGAATATAATTAATTTGCAGTCAATGGCCAACCTAAAAGCTGGTTCACTCTCTCATGGCCAAAAACAATGGTTAGAAATATCCATGCTAGTTGGTCAAAATCCTGATCTACTTCTTGTTGATGAGCCTGTAGCAGGACTTACTGACGAAGAGACAGATTTAACAGCTGATTTACTTAAATCATTATCAGGTGATCACACAATTTTAGTAATAGACCATGACATGGAATTCATACGCAAATTAGAAAGCCCTGTTTCTGTTCTACACCAAGGTAAAGTTCTTTGCGAAGGATCAATGGATAGCATTCAAAACAATCCACAAGTGATAGAAGTTTATCTAGGTAAACCAGAGGAGGTAAATGAATGAGTCTTCTAGAAGTTAGAGGTTTAAATACCTACTACGGTGAGAGTCACATTCTCAGAGAAATTGATATAAGCATCAACTCTGGAGAAATGGTATGTATCATTGGTAGGAATGGAGTCGGTAAAACTACATTATTAAAATCGATTATAGGATTATTAAATCCGAGAAGTGGAGAACTTAATTTCAATGGAGAAACATTAATAAGAAAACCACCTCATCAAAGAGCCCAAGAAGGCATAGCATATGTCCCACAAGGTAGAGAAATTATCCCCTATCTAAGTGTTGAGGAGAATCTATTACTTGGTATGGAAGCATTACCAGGAGGACTAACCAGAAAAAAAAGAATTGATCCAGGAATTTTCGAGCTTTTTCCTATCCTAAAAACATTTCTAAACAGGAATGGGGGAGACTTAAGTGGAGGTCAACAACAACAACTTGCTATCGCCAGAGCACTACTTGGGAGACCTAAACTTCTATTATTAGATGAACCAACTGAAGGCATACAACCCAATATAGTCCAAGACATAGAGTCCGCTGTTAAACATATAATCAAGGAGACTGGTATTGGAGTATTACTTGTAGAACAGCATCTACATTTTGTCCGGCAAGCAAATAGATATTATGCAATGCAACGCGGAGGAATTGTTGCCAGTGGTCAGACAAGTGAGCTGAGCAAGTCTGTTATAGATGAATTTCTTAGTGTCTAAGAAAAATAAACTAGCAAGGGTTTCCTCAGATTTATATACATATATAATTCGATGGATGGATAGGATTTGCTTATAAGCTGTCCAATTAAGCTTAGTCCACGTTTAAAAAGCTATCCTGCTCGAATCAATAAATGATTAGCTAGTAGGGTTGCTAGTATCAGAAGAACGTAAATTTAAAGATAAGCATTCCTTCGGATGGATATTTGAAACCAAGACGCTTTCATTAAGAAGTAAAAACTATCCAAATTCAATTATGCTTAAGATCCTTTTTGCTGGAATGCTAGAGGCCTCTACAGCATATTATGGAGATAGCATAGGGCTAGCGCCAATTACTCTAGGTGCTCCAAAATTCAAGAAGGACAGTATTAGAAATGATTTCTGGGAAAGAGAATGCGAAGAAAACCCGACAGCTATTGCATGCTTACGTTATGAAAGTTAACCATGGTGGCTGATTACTGATTCTCTAAATTAATACCTAAAATTGCTAATAATGGCTGAAGTAATTAAAGAATGTCTTTGGTTGCGTATATATACCACCTTATAAAGTTTAGAGGGTTCAAGCAATATAGTATTTCATTACCCCTATTATTAAAAGCATTAAAATATGAGTCTCTATTATCATTCTCTGCAAGGTCACTATTATCCGAATAAGAAATTAAACTATTTTTACTGTTAAGTTGTTCAATCGATTGGTATTCAGAATCAAAATAGATAATTTCATTTGCAAAAAACCAATATCTTGAACCATCTGAAAATTGAACTATATAACCTATCCCCATACCATCTGTCATCTTGTAATCAACGACAATACAGCTTGGATTATTAGCTATTAGATTTGTCACTTTAAAGGGTACTTGATCTCTAATCAAATCAAGTCCTACTTCTACCTTGGTTCCAACCCTTAATAGATTTGTTTTATCATGCATGGACTTAATGCGTGTAGATAAATAGAATTGAAATGAATTTAATTCACTTGGATGAATAGAAGGCAAAAGCAATTATCGAATCCCAGTGGGTATTGAAAGCAATGAAATTTCAATTGCTGGGTCAAATAAATGACTTGTTATTCCTCTCAAATTCATTGAATAAATAGAATAAAGCCCAAGGAAGAAAAAATCGACAAAATGAGGCAGTTAAGTAATTGTACGCATGAAATCTAAAAATTCCATAGCGACATGTATGAAAATTTAATTTTCTACATCCTTTAAGCTCACACGATAAGGGTATTGCACTGTTAAATTTAAGAGAATCTAGATTTGCCTTTTAAAAGTCAATGCATGCATATCATCAGATAGTTGAATATAGTCACATGAAAAACCTGAAAAGCTAATGAATCAAAACACTAATAATTATTTTCATGCAAAGTACGAACTCTTAATTAAGATGTCATCGTACGATTAAAACATGATTCAAGCACTATCCTTACTTGTAAAATTAATGAAAAATTTAGATTTCGCGGCGCAGCTAAGCATGGATACAAATTTAACTAGCGGTAACTACATTCCATACGATCGTCTTAGTCAACCCAACTATCTAATTACTGCTGGAATATTAATTAGTCTAGTTTTCGGATATGCTTACGCAAAAAATCTACAAGATAGATTTAGTAAACTTAAGGAACAAAATACATCATCAGATATAAAGATAAGCTTATTTGAAAAAACAAGCTGGATTGCAATTTTCTTCGGATTAACTATACTATTTACTGGTGTTTTGCTTTTCTTAGGTTTTGTATTTTCAAAATCACTGTTAATTTCACTAATACTTACAATGCCAGTATGTATTTGGATGTGGAACTTAATTAAAGAATTAATGCTCCAAGTTAAATCTGGCACAATAAAAGAAATAGATGATTATTTTTAATGTCTAATTAAAAGAGTAAATTTCCCAAAAACAATTTTAATAAAATGAGAAAATTAACTTATTATCTGACCAGGCTAATAATTTTATTTACACTATCATTTTCTAATAAAATCCTAGCTCAAGAGCCAACTGATGACTATGTAAATAACATTTGTACAAATGCCAAAGATTATTGGGGATGCGTAAGATCTATAAAGGGTAAGCCACCGAAATGGAAGAGTTACGGTCCGCTAAAAATAGACTGGTCTGTGTGGAGAAATATGCAAGGTAGTCAAGTAGCACAGGCACTTAATGGACAAGATAAAGGTATTTATCTTGCTATAAATTGTTTAGCACAAAAAATCAATGTAACTGGAGCTAATGGAAACTGGAAGGGATGGAATAGTCCCACAGATACCTTTGAAATAAAAATGATCAATGATCTATGTAAAATCCCTCTAGATTAAAAATTACATGTAAATATATTATATTAAAAAAGGAATTGCTTCTAAATTTTTAATTAAGGTAAAAAACGATTGCGATATCCAGGTTCAAAACTTCTCCTAGCCGCTTCTGTTCTAAGAAGTATTTGTCGTCCCGAGCTAATAATTGAATAACGAAGAGCCTTGCCTGACTTGAACATCGCATCTCCTAGAGCCTTAATTCTTTCTAGCTCTAAATAATAAGCTCTACTTATTGATTTTTCAGCAGCTATGTTTGCAAGTTTTGCCTGTAATGCCAGTCTTGCTGTTTTTGACTTCGGGAGAACACTAGGAATATTTTCTGACTTTGGGGGAGACCAAAGCCATTTAGGCCTGATTTTAGTGAGCCCTGTAGATTTCTTGTTCATTTTCATTATTTAAGACCCTAAAGGAAATAGAGATTCCATGCCATGATTTGATGCTAGGTAATTCTCTGCCACTAATAAGACTATTGTGACGGGATGGAAATTGCATACATATTATATTTTACTGCATTCAACCTTTGTATAAATCTAATTTCAGAGTCACTTGAACAAAAGCACCTATAAACTAAAGCGATATAACTCTAAAGGGTTTGATTCGCAAGACTTTTAAAAAGAATGAATTGGGATTATAACTCTATTAAAAGAAGCCTATAAGCAATATTTCTTAATCATGGATAATACTATCCTTGGTCTATCTTCCATCCAATAGGCTTCATATTCTGTTTGTTTTTTTCCAGAAAACCGTGCAGAAGAATATAATGATTGAAGTTTATTAGAATGAAGTTTTCTATTCTCAAAAATACTCTTATCGAGAACCTCGCCTTTATTACATGCTTGTATTGCATGTGTAACTTCGTGCCTAAAAGCACGTCTTATATAAAAGGCTGTTTTATTTGATGAATCAGATTTTCTTCTAAATTTGCCATTTCTTTTATAACCTGTCTGTCTCTTTATGTTATCTGTACATATTATTAGTTTTCGTTTAGAGGATTGATAAAAACCGACAAATCTATAATTAAGAAAGCATTGAGAATGATTCTCTACCACAGAAAAGTTTGCATCATAAATAAAAGACAAAATCAATTTATCTATGCCACTTAGGAAAATAATAAACTCCATATAAAATTGTTGTAATTTAATTTAGAGAGTGAAAGGTTAAAAGATTAGAATAAGAATAAAGGTATTAGATTTATTTAAACAATTAATTCCAATTGACACGAACTATTCATTTGGAATATTATAAATAAACCTCTGTCTTTCCCAAGGTTTCCCTTTAAACCTCCTACTTCTCTGATAACTTCTTACTTTTTTAGGTGGGATTAATTTTTGAGGCTTAGTCGACGGGTCAAAGAATGGAATAACCTCTATCGCTATTGGTGCACCAGCCGTTGAAGAAGCTGCAGGAAAAGGTAACGCAGGCAAGATTGGTAATTCTTGAGTAGATCTTACACAACCAACAAAATCACTAGCCTCCATGCAAAATTCAGCAATTTCCTTAGTATCATCTGCCATAGCATTAGATTCCCCAAGGAACAAAAGAACTAGTAATAAAGATGAAAGAATCATAATGCATAAATTAATTTCATTTAACGATTTCCAAACCAATATATATCTTCATGATTATGGCAAATCATTAAAGAAAAGAAAAGTCATTTAAAAGAGTGAAATATTCAGCAAGGCATCCTTCTGTATAAAATTAATATACAACTTTATAAACTTGCTATGAAGGTATATATTAGTTTGCTTTGAAACTGCACCTATTGACATCATAGTAACATTTGACGCTTAATTCTTGCAGCTTAAGTCAACACTCTTTACTATAAATAATTCTTCCTAATAGTCTTAAAGTAAGTATTGATTTGATCTTTTCATTATTTTTACAATTAAAAATCTAAAGGAGTCAAAAACAGGCTAAAAATACAAATTATAATAATCAAATAAATCAAGGATCTGATAATCTCTTTGAGGATTACTAGTTACCTCTATTAAGATATTTTTACACGTTAGATTCAAAATTAAAAGCAATAAATCGATGCAACAAATCTAAAATCATAAATGCTTCCACTTTTGAAGTTATTATTTTTACAATTGTTTAATATCTCAAGGAGTCTTTGTCTGTAAATCATTATATTTTTACGAAGACACTTCTATGTGCAGAAATGTGTCTTAATATAAAGACAACTATTTAATTCAAATGTGAGATGAGAATAATTTACTTGATAATAATGGTTTTGTTCCTAGGTCTCTGGTTTTTTAGATTAAACCGAAAACATAGCAAACGACTCTCATCAGTTTCTTTAGATAATCATTCAAATTGCTCAGATCCTACTATTCACCAAAAAACATATCATCAGAAAGATGAAGTACGAATTCCTAAAGAAGGAGATGCTCAACTTGTGACACTAGTTGTTCACAAAGGTCAAATAGTAGAGGAGGTCTATGAGAAAACAAATGGGGCACGGTTCAGAGTAAAAACCAAAAGAAACATATAAGATTTTTTATCTACTAAAGTAAACAATAATCTTATAAAGAAATCATTGGTAATGAATTATTAATTTAACAAAGGTAGATGAAAACCTAAGCGCCCTAAAAGCCAAATACCAAATCCAAACTTAATAGCTGTTAGTAAAACTGCCCAGCCTAACAATTGCTTTTTATTAAGACCAAAGAGCATGTTAAAAAAATAATCTGATTAGGGTCTAATTCAATCATATACACAATTCAACAGATTGGTTTGACATAAGCCTAGAAAAACTAGGGGATAGACTAAAAATTAGCCATGACATTTCAATATGCTCTAAAAAAGTTCTTTATCGGACGTTAATTAGGCGGCAAGCATGGTTTTGGTCTCTCAGATTCCGATTAGCAGTTGATCTTTAAAGCCTGTTATAGACCAAAAGACCTAATTTCGAAAACAAGCTAGCCAAAATGGGCTCTGCAAATGGGTCGCCTGAGATTCGAACTCAGGACCAGCCGGTTAAAAGCCGGATGCTCTACCGCTGAGCTAGCGACCCTTCTAGAAGCGTGCGATGAAACACGAATGAAAATTATCACGCGGACTATCCAATCATTTGAAATTCCTTACTTTTCCATGAAAAACAATTGCCATCTACCCCGCCAAACATGTTATTTTGCTTGAAATTTGATCTGATGAGGCATCCCTAACAAAGCAAAGGGGTTAGTCAGTAAGATCTCAGTCAAATTCACTTCATCAAAAAACGCCATGCTTAGTCTTTTTATAGTGGTTGCTCCAATCCTTGCAGCAGTCACCTGGGTTGTCTTTAACATCCAAAAACCAGCTAGAGATCAGTGGTCAAGGCAATTCGGTGATAACAACAAAGCCTTCTAAGGCTAACGACACTGATCTCAGATCTACAAATCTAGACAAATCAAGCTGAGAACTTTGAGTCAAGAACTTACTTGCATAAAAGTTATTGGCGCTGGTTTGGCGGGCACTGAGGCAGCTTGGCAGGTCGCTCAAGCAGGGGTGCCAGTAACTCTTGTCGAGATGAGACCTGCCAAAGCCTCACCTGCACATCACACCCAAGATTTTGCAGAGCTTGTATGTAGCAACAGCTTTGGCTCAATGAGTAGTGATAGAGCAGCTGGCCTACTTCAAGAGGAATTACGAAGCCTAAATTCACTTGTAATTCGAACTGCTGATAAACATTCAGTACCAGCTGGAGGAGCATTAGCAGTTGATAGAGGCCAATTCAGCAAGGCACTCACAGCTGAAATTTCTTCAAACCCTCTGATAAAAGTTGAAAGAAGGGAAGAAAAAAAACTACCTCAAGACAACCAAATAACAATTATTGCCACAGGCCCACTTACAAGCGAAGACCTGGCAAATGACATTAGATCTCTTACGGGAGTCTCATATTGCCACTTTTTTGATGCAGCAAGTCCAATTATTGAAGCTCAAAGTATCGATCTTTCAATTGCCTTTAGAGGCAGCAGATATGACAAAGGAGACGCAGACTATATCAATTGTCCAATGAATAAAACACAATATCTAGAATTTAGGGAAGCTCTTCTTAAGGCAGAGCAAGCAGAATTAAAAGATTTTGATAAAGAATCTGCCACATTCTATGAAGGTTGTTTACCGATAGAGGAACTTGCAAGAAGAGGAGAAGAAACAATGAGATATGGACCTTTAAAACCCATTGGTCTCTGGGACCCTAGATGGGGTGACTTACACAATAAAGATTTGCGCAAAGCTAAAAGAGCTTATGCAATAGTCCAACTCCGCCAAGAAGATCTCAATGGAAGGTTGTGGAATCTAGTTGGCTTTCAAACGAACTTGAAATGGGGAGAACAGAAACGGGTTCTACAAATGATTCCTGGCCTAAAAAAAGCAGAGTTTGTGCGTTTCGGCGTAATGCACCGAAACACTTTCCTTGAGTCTCCAAAGTTACTTAAACCAACCTTACAATTTCGCAATCAAAGTAATCTTATTGCTGCTGGTCAAATTATTGGAACTGAAGGGTATGCAGCTGCTGTTGCAGGTGGCTGGTTGGCTGGAAAAAATGCTGCAAGAATTGCCTTAAACAAAGAACTAGTCACACTCCCTGATACAACAATGATAGGAGCACTCTGTAACTTTGTTAGCAACTCTGAAAACAACAGAAACAAGCGAAAAAGTTTCCAACCAATGCCAGCAAACTTTGGGCTTTTACCTGAACTCTCTGAACATATAAGAGACAAACGTAAAAGATATTCTGCATATAAAGATAGAGCCCTTGAAGATCTAAAAGTATTAATCAAAAAGCTAAACCTATAAATCAGATATAATAGTTTGATTAGTAATCCAGTTTCTAAAGTTCAAAATCAAATGCTATCCATCAAAAACGTCTACTCTTAACTTTAATAAAAGTTTAACTCCAACTAGATCCTTTAACAATGAATCAGAGAGTCACCAAATCAAGCGAACACAAACAATGGGATGCAATTGTGATTGGTTCTGGTATTGGAGGTCTAGTCACAGCAACACAACTTGCCAGCAAAGGAGCAAAGGTCCTTGTTCTTGAGAGGTACACAATTCCAGGTGGGAGTGCAGGTTCCTTTAAAAGAAAAGGCTACACCTTTGATGTGGGAGCTTCAATGATATTTGGTTTTGGTCAGAAAGGATATACAAATCTACTCACAAGAGCACTAAATGATGTTGGAGAGAAATGCGAAACACTACCTGATCCAGTCCAATTGACATATCATCTTCCTGATGATTTAAAAATTTCAGTCGATAGAGATTATAATTCTTTTATAAATAGTTTAATCAAATATTTCCCTCATGAGGAAGAAGGAATAAGAAAATTTTATGGTGTTTGTTGGCAAGTTTTCAAATGTCTGGATTCAATGCCTTTACTTTCAATTGAGGATCCAAATTATTTAGCTAAGGTTTTTTTCAAGTCACCACTCTCATGTTTAGGTCTTGCTAGATGGCTTCCTATTAATGCTGGAGCAGTTGCTCGTAAATATATTACAGATCAATTACTCTTACGTTTTATTGATATTGAATGTTTCTGTTGGTCAGTAATGCCGGCTGATAAAACTCCTATGATTAATGCAGGCATGGTCTTCTCTGATAGACATGCAGGTGGAATTAACTATCCAAAGGGTGGGGTAGGGACAATTGCTAAGAAATTAGTTAAAGGGTTACATACCCATGGAGGTGAAATTAGATATCAATCAAGAGTCAAAGAAATTCTACTTAATGGTAACCGGGTTATTGGGATAGAACTGGCTAACGGCGAGCAAATTCATAGTCCAATCGTTATCTCTAATGCAACACGCTGGGATACCTTTGGGGGGGAAGGTTCAAAGAGACCTCTAGTTGACATAAAAAATACTCCTAAGGCAGAAAAAATATGGAGAAAAAGATACATTCCTTCTCCATCATTTATCTCACTACATCTTGGAGTAAGGAAAGAATGTATCCCAGAAAATACTCATTGTCATCATCTAATACTTAATAGTTGGGACAAAATGGAAGAAGAACAAGGTGTTACTTTTGTCTCAATACCTACAATACTTGATGGTTCTTTAGCACCTGATGGGCATCATATTGTTCATGCATTTGCACCATCATCAATGAAAGAATGGAAAGGACTTTGCCCGTCGGAATATTCCCAAAAAAAAGATAAAGATTCAGATATGCTAATAAGGAAATTAGAGACTATTTTCCCTGGACTAAAAAATGCAATCAGTCATCGTGAAGTTGGCACCCCAAGAAGTCATCGTCGCTTTCTAGGACGCTTTCAAGGAAGCTATGGACCTATTCCCTCAAAGCGTCTACCAGGTCTACTTCCAATGCCATTTAACACTACAGGTATAAAAGGTTTATTTTGTGTTGGAGATTCTTGTTTTCCTGGACAGGGCCTAAATGCAGTTGCCTTTAGCGGTTATGCATGTGCACATCGTATTGGTTCAAGTTTGGGGATCAATCAATGGGCCTTACCTGATTAATAAAATTCTTCAATAATATTTAATCTTTATCTGTTAAACTAATATTTAATTAATGAATTATAAAAAGCTATCATGACAAATTATCAAGGCTGAATCTATAACCCTGTTGTCTAACCGTTGTAATTCCACCACCTTCACCCAATCCTGCCTGTTCTAATTTTCTGCGCAAAGTAAGAACTTGAGTATCTACAGAGCGAGGTCCCCCACTAAAAGGAGGCCATGCCATTCTAAGTAATTCTTGTCTACTTCTGACCATACCCGGAGGCATTAACAAAGCGCAAAGAAGTGCAAACTCTCTTGGGCTAAGTTCAACTGGTTGCTCTCTTAAAGTTACTTGCCTGAGTAACAAATGAACTTCTAAAGGGCCAACCGACACACGCTCTTGTAATCCACTACGACCTCTTTTAAGCAAAGTCCGACATCTGGCTGCAAGTTCTTCAAGACCAAATGGTTTTCTTAGAACATCATCAGCACCATCGTCTAGCAAACCTACCAAAGACTCAATACCAGCCCTAGCTGTTAAAACTATTACAGGACATCCAAGTTGTTGGGAAAGACGTAGAGCTGAACTTTGTTCTAGGAGCTCGGCACTTACAAGAAGATCAGGAGACTGATCTCTGCATAAATTTATTGCTTCATCAGCAGAAGCTACTGCAGCAGTCAAATGACGATCCTGACGAAGACGCTGTACCAAGACAGTTCTTAAGGTTGGATGCGGTTCTACAACAAGAACCCTCGCCGGGCCTTGAGAAGGAGCCTGCATCGTATGAGCCGAAGTCAAAGGATCATGACTAAGCTCAGATGGAAGTAAATCTGGTGTGAGAGGTGTCACTTGCAATCTCAGACTCGCCTACCATAACTAAAAGCAAGAGCAACCTGAGAACAAAGACTGTCATTCCCTAAGACCATGACATACCTAAAGCATCCA
Source organism: Prochlorococcus sp. AG-363-B04 (assembly GCA_003278465.1). Lineage (GTDB taxonomy): Bacteria > Cyanobacteriota > Cyanobacteriia > PCC-6307 > Cyanobiaceae > AG-363-B04. The sequence continues at coordinate 9,819 of QCFC01000005.1, read as the reverse complement.
GACTCAATCAGACATTTCCAGTCCTTGTGCGATGCCTGTCAGGAACTCACCACAAGGCATCACAGCCCTTATGAACTCAAATTGTACGCAGATGGATACCTTCACGCCCTTAGGCGCAATGGACAACTCGATCAAAGAGAACAAATAAAACTTGAAGAACTTGTAGAGAGGTGGATTAAAGACCCATCAAGTTTTATTGGCCCTGATGGTGAGATAAGTTCACTCTTTCAAAAAAAAGCTAGATAAATTATCAATTTATATACAAAAATTAAGAAGCTAGCGCAATTTCTAATTTCTCCCGTAGTTCACCAGAATTGTACATTTCAATCAAAATATCTGAACCTCCTAAGAACTCTCCTTTTACATAGACTTGTGGAATTGTAGGCCAATTTGAGTAATCTTTGATACCTTGACGAATTTCCATGTCAGAGAGCACATCAAATGTTTCGTAACTCATTCCTAACGAATTTAAAATCTGAACAACATTATTAGAAAATCCACATTGGGGCATTAGCTTTGTGCCTTTCATAAAAACAATGATCTGATTAGAATTAATTAATTCTTCTATTCGAGCCTTTGTGTTTGAATCCATGGTTGGGAAAGTAAAAGTCTTAGTTTGGTGTTGATGTATTCAGGGCCAATGCATGAATTGCCTCGCTAGCTAATTCATTCTTAAGAGCCCCATAAACAAGCTGATGTTGTCTAACTAAAGGTAAACCAGCGAAAGATTTAGAAACCACATTTACCTGAAGATGATCTCCTCCTCCATTGAGATCTTCTACAATGACCTGTGCATCAGGGATTGCTCTACAGATTGCGGCCTCAACTGTTTCAAGGCAAACCATTTAGAAAATGTATAAAGGGTAATGATTTAAATAATAAGATAACAAAGTTAATTTAATTACCTCCTTTATAAGGAGTATCAACAAAACCTAGCTCAACCAGACCCTGATAGGCCTTTTTCCCTTCAGGTTTGGCAGGTGTCATCAACTGAACCACCTCAATTAACAAAGGGACAGCGACTTCTGGTTCATTTTGTTTCCTAAAAAGGGCCGCTAGACGAAGGTTAACTTTCGCAAGAAGTCCTAAAACCTCTCTACCTTTTGAATCCATCTCTCTTGGAATTCGTGCGTCGAGCCCCCTAAAAGATCCACTTATGTCCCTATAAAAATTTAAAAGTTTCTTAGAAGCCTGCCTTGCCTTGTCGTAATTCATACGAGCCTCAACAAGATCGCCCTTTGCTACAGCAGCATTTCCACGGTTTAAAAGATTTTGAACAAAATCTATATTAAAACCAGCTTTTGAATTTGCAAGAACTCTCTCTACTGAGGAATCTATTTCCTTAGCATTTATTGAGCCCGGAACAAAAAACAGTCCTAAAAGGACACTCATCAACAACGGGGACCTACAACCCATGGTGATTCATACACATACTTATAAGCAACTTTAAGCTCTATACCTAGACCTACCTACAGCCAAAAGGGCCGCTTGTTCAGCCGATTGCATCCTATTTGCAAGGTCCTCATTGAAATTCTTTATATCTTCTTTATCTGAACCTTGGACCTTAATTGGCTCACCAAAACAAATTGCAGCAGAGCTGAAAAGCCTTGGCCTGATTTCACTATAACCTAAACCAACTGGTACTACAGGCACTTGAACCCCTTTCCCCTGTGCCAGCAGAGACAAACGTGCTAGTCCTTGATGTAACTTTACTGCTTTGGAAGTGCGATTAATTTTGCCTTCTGGAAAAACAACTAATTGTTGACCATCTAGTAATAAATCTATTGCATAACGAAGACTTGATAATGAAGGACGAGATTGATTTACAGGAAAACATCCCAAACGATTTAAAAACCAACCTTGCACTCCAGTCATTTCTGTAATGGTGACCATGAATCTGCAGTCACGACCTGTAACTCGTCGACCAGCAGCCATTGGTAACATAAGTGCATCCCAACGCGCGCGGTGAGTTGGAGCCAACACAACTGCTCCTGTTTTAGGCAAAAATTCACTACCTAAAACAATTCTATGACGAAAATAATTGCTTAAAACCAAATCTTGAGTAACAACCATTGCTAGGGAGCCCCAGAAAGGATCTACTCCAAGGCAAAGGTTATTTTCACGTTTCTCTAAAGCCGATTGCACAATCACAGTCTGGTCTAACAACCTGAACTTAATAGTCAAAAAGCTCATCCAGCTATTCTCATTGGGCAGTTAACTCGGCGGCCAAAGAAAAGTAATTTTCAACGAAGGCCTTTCTCCCAAATAAACTCAAGAACAAATAGGTAAAACCATGGCAAGTTTGGGTGTAAATATCGACCATATCGCAAATGTACGGGAAGCTCGGAAAACAACTGAGCCAGACCCTGTAACAATGGCGTTGCTGGCAGAACTTGGCGGAGCTGACTGCATTACGGTTCATTTACGTGAAGACCGAAGGCATATTCAAGAGAGAGACCTGACGCTCCTAAAACAAACCGTAAGAAGTCGCCTAAACCTGGAGATGGCACCTACAAAGGAGATGGTTTATATAGCCAGCAAAATTCTTCCAGATATGGTCACATTAGTTCCAGAGAAGAGAGAGGAAATAACTACTGAAGGAGGCCTAGCAATTTCTACAAATGAAAATGAACTTCAAAAGGTTGTTAAAGAAATTCAAAAGTTAGGGATTCCCGTGAGTTTATTTATCGACCCTATCCCAGAACAATTAAAAGCTTCTAAAAGAATTGGGGCTGCTTGGGTCGAACTCCATACTGGAAAATATGCGGAAGCATCGTGGACTGAAAAGCATCAAGAATTGGCAAAAATTAGTGAGGCTACCGCGAGAGCACTCAGCCTAGGTCTCCGGGTAAATGCAGGACACGGCCTCACATATCAAAATGTTGAGCCAGTTGCCTCAATAGTAGGCATGGAAGAATTAAATATTGGACATACAATAATCTCACGCTCAATTGCTGTAGGCCTCAAAGAAGCTGTAAAAGAAATGAAAGACCTAATAAAGAACCCAAGTAATAACAAAGTTTTTAGTATAACAAATAATTACTAATATCGAACTATTTTGTTAAAGATTTACCGTAGTAATAAAGCAGAGTGGTTAGCAAGAGTTCTTGCTGAACAGTTAAAAGTTAACCCTCCTGGTCCATTTAATTCAATAGATATTGTAGTTAACAGTTGGGCGACCAGTAGATGGATTGGAGAACAAATCGCTAAAGTTAATGGTATCAATGCAAATATAAGATATCCATTTCCAGGTTCCTGCCTAAGAGAAGTTATAAGGAAAATAATTGGATTAAATCCCGAGGATGAAGACCCCTGGAGATCTAATCGAATTGTATGGCCTATACTTAAACTACTACCACAATTACTGCAAAAAGATGAAGGGCTACTATTGAAGCAGTGGCTAGAAAGTAGAGGTTCAACAAAGGGAAATCTAAATATTGATGAATGGCATCTGGCACGTTTAATTGCTGATGCCTTTGATGACTATGCTCTATACCGTCCAGAAATTTTAAATGCATGGATAAATGGTGGTTCGAACTATAAAGGAATTAATGATTCAATAAGATGGCAAGTCGAATTAGCGAAACTATTAGACAAACATATAGGAGTTGAACCATTTGGATTGCTAGTTCAAAAATCCATTTCTATGCTCAAAGAGGAAATAGATATAAAGGAAAAATTACCTAAGGAACTAAATATCTTTGGTGTTAGCAGCCTGGCGCCTAGTCAGGTAAATTTAATCAAGGCTCTATCTGGTTATATTGATATCAAAATATTTATAACAACACCAAGCCCAGAACCATGGAAAAGATTCAAGAGTAGACATGAAGAGGATAACTTTTTTTCTAAGACGCAATCTCATTTATATACATCAATAGACGAACCATTCCTCGAAGCAACTCTTGGCAAGATGGGATCTGATTTTCAACAGTTACTTGAGGGTACAGGTGAATTTCAATTAGGTAAAATAATCGAAGAAGACCTTTTTGCTAATCAATTATCAATTGCTAATAAGTTAAATAGAGAACCTTACTTAATAGAGCAAATACAACAAATGTTAATAGAATCTGAAACAACATTCCGATTGCATAGAGACACTAAAGACTCTTCATTGGTATTCATTGCCTGCCCAGGCGAATTACGACAAATTCAATTAGTTAGAGACCAGATTATTCAATGGCTGTCTAGTGATCGGAGCCTGCAACCTAGAGATATATTGATAATGACCCCACAAATTAGTAAATACTCTTCACTAATATCAGCTGTATTCAATGATTCATCGGCAACTGGTATAGAACTTCCATGGTGTGTTAGCGATAATTCATTAGAAGATACTCCTGGATTGACGCAATGGTTGTTCAACCTTTTGTCTGTTGCTACTGAAAAACTGACGGCAAATTCACTTGAAACATTGCTATCTAATTCCGAATATCAAAATATACAAGGTTTTAATCCATCTGATGTAAACAATATTAATCAGATACTTAAGGATGCTGGTTTCCGATGGGGCATAGACAAAAGAGAAAGAGGCGGTGACGACTGTCACAGTCTTAGATGGTGCCTGGACAGATTACTACTAGGACTCATTCTGCCAGAGAGCTCATACTTCAGTCCTGAAGGTGTTTCACCATTAAATAAAGGGATAAACCCTTCATTTATAATTAAATGGATAATATTACTGGAAAATTTATCTAATTTGATAAAGAGGATGAGGGAAACAAAAACCTCTAAAGAATGGATAGAAGAACTAAGAGTTATTATAAATGATGTTTTCGTAGATTCCAATAAGAATTCATGGGAATATCATAACCTTATTGAGATACTAGAAGAATGGGAGAAACAATCATTTGACTGTGATCTCCAACTAAATGCAGCAGTAGTTCTATCTATTCTGAAAGAAAAATTGGGAAAGCGTCAAAGTAGGTCAGGATACCGCAATGGAATTATTAATATATGCGCTCTAGAAGCGATGAAAGCTTTACCCTATAAGGTTATTATTCTTATGGGGTTAGATGGTGATTGCTTCCCTAGATATAAACAACGGCCAAAGTTCAATCTACTTGAAGAGGACTACAGGATAGGAGACCCAAGTAGCACTTATCAGGATAGGTATGTAATACTTGAAGCAATAATGTCTACAAGGCAACATCTTCTAATAACATGGAATTGTCGAGATGAGAAAACAGGAGAAGAAATACCGCCCTCAAACCCAATACAACAAATAATTGGGCAATTAAAGAACAAATTAGAAAGCAGAGAATTTGAAGGTCTAGTACGAAAACCATCGGCAAATCCTCTTGACCGTACTAATTTTATTTCCCTAGATATTAACCCTCCAAGTAGTTGTGATAAACGAAATTTATTAGCGAGAAAATACATAGATGAATCATTATCTGTAGATAATATTCATCTTTTTGATTATACTGAATGGGAATACATCTCAGAATTAAATAATGATAATATCACAATGGAAAAAGTTAGTTCATGGATGATCAACCCTCAATTGTTTTGGTTAGAACAATTAAAAATACATCCAAGAGAGTGGCTAGAAACTTTGGAAGACCAAGAAGAAGTTAATCTTTCAAACTGGCAAAGGAGTATTCTAGTACAGGATTGTATTCAGGAATTAATGTATAATTTTTCGGACTCACAACATATACTGAAAAAATATTTGTTACCAAAGAGCTGGGAAGCAAGATATGCCGGACAAGGAATACTTCCTAAAGGAGCTGCTAGTGAAATAGAAAGCAGATTATTGGTAGAAATATGGAAATCACTTACAGAAAAACTTGAAGAACTAGAAAACTATCACAAACATGAATTAGATTTCGAAAACTGTAATAAGAGCATACTATCAAATGTGAACAAACAAATCATAATAGAACCATATTCCATAACACATAGAATTGCACTCCAGGCATGGTTAATTCATTTACAATCATGTCTAGATATTAGGTTTGATAAACAAACATTGATACTAGGGCTTGGATCATCAGGATCCAGAAAAGGCAAATTTGAGATTGAATTCGGATGGAATCCAATTTCTAATGAAAAAGCAAAACTAAGACTCCAGGAATTAAAAACCTTAACAGCAATCGGACAAGAAAAATGCTGGCCTATCCCACCCAAAAGTGGGTGGGAATATATGCTTAATTTAAATAAAGGAGTGATCAAAAGTAATCAATCATTCTCTAATAGGTGGGAAGGATCTAATTGGTCTAAAGGAGAAAAAGACCAGCGAGAAATGAAAATATGTTTTGGTGATAAATGCAGCTCGTTAAATATTCTCGATAGGTCAGATTTTAACAAATGTATGGAAATATTCTACGGTCCAATATTTGATGAGTTAGTCAAATAAAAATAATATACTAAGGCTATACGAAACAAATAAATTCAAGCTGTTGACAAATTTTCCTCTTAGACAACTACCTAATCATGTGATAAATCTACAAATGCAATGTTATATTTTACACACTAAAAAATAAGTTAGCTGGTATTTTTATATAAGATAGTTTCAAAGTTATGAATAAAGAAGTCAAATCAAAAACTGGTCTTAAATGGTGCAGAAATACATATATTGATGAAGGAAGACGAATTTCAATAACAGTATTCACAAGCTTCATCGTGACAGAAAATGGACCTATAAAAAAACGACCAAAAATGGAAGAAAAAATAGATGTTGATTAATAAACACTGCTAAACAGACTAAGATAGTAAATAGAATATATAATATTGTCCATTTAAAGAAAATAGTTAACAATGTCAATTCTCAAAGCAAGCATAAAATTTAATTTAAAAGCATTTTCCAGGTGGGGCTTGTCTTGGGGGGGACTAATTAATAATCGACAAGGTGAATGGTGGTTGGCTGCACAATTAATAGTCATATTTGCTCACCTACTACCACTGTCATTTAAAAAGTTGGTGGTTAATTATTCATGGCCGATACAAATCAAGCTATGTAGCTTAATCCTTTTCCTTATTGGTGTAATACTGCTATTAAAAGCTGGACTTAATCTTGGCAAAAATCTTTCACCATTACCAGAACCAATACAAGGATCGCTATTAATTACCAAAGGTGAATACAAAAGGTGTCGCCATCCTATCTATAGATCCCTCTTGATCTGCTCTCTCTCAACAATATTCTTATCAGGAAGTCTAATTAATTGCATATTATTTATTATTCTATGTTTAGTATTAAAAGGAAAGGCTATTAGAGAAGAAACAACCTTAAAATCCCTCCATCCTGATTATAAAGAATATATGCACTCCACTCCTGCAATAATAAAAGGAATTCCAATTCTAGACTGGAGAAAATAATATTTCAAAACAAACTCTTCAAACCTTTTATATAATCATTATCTAGTGAATGTTTCTAAACATCGAAAACAAAACAAAATATACCTTTTTCTACTCTAAGTGAGTAAAATTGAAACTACAGGATTGTATAAATCTATAAAGAGAGCATTCGATTATAAGCAGAAAAAGTTTATGATCAAAATATTAACTCATTTATTCATTCTTATACAAGAATAAATTTCCACCATTTTGTCTATTATCTTAAATGGATGATTTCACTAATAATTTAAAATATAGATTCAATGCAAACACCTATCCTCTCGATCCTGGTGTCCGACTAATAGAAGCTAGTGCTGGCACAGGAAAAACATTCGCTTTAGCCCATTTAGTACTAAGGTTAATAACTGAAAAGAAATTATCAATCAAGGAAATCCTAGTTGTAACCTTTACGGAAGCTGCGGCTGCAGAATTAAAGGGAAGGATAAGTTCACGTCTAGAAAATGGTCTTCAGGCCTTGAATTCCCTTAAAACAGGTAATGATATTTCTATTCCTGATAAGGTTTTAGAAGATTGGGCACAAAAAATATACAAAAAAGAGGTTGATTTAAGATATATAAATCAACGAATTATGCTTGCATTAGAAGAAATTGACCGAGCAGATATAACAACAATACATGGCTTTTGTAATAGAACATTAAAGCGTGAAGCTTTAACTAATGGGATAGCAATTGAACCTATTCTAGAAGGAGAAAGCAAACAAATTATTTCTGATGTTGCTTATGAATATTGGCAGAATGAACTTTTAAATATAGATTCCGGGCATCTTTCTGGTCTTATAGATGCGGGGTTAAATATTAAAACATTTGAGGAAATGCTATCAACAATAGACAATCAACCTAATGCATATATTAAAACAGATGAATACAGTTTTGACATTCAAAAACCACTTCGCAATCAAATTGATGATCTAATGAATAGATACTGGCACAATTTTCTATGGAATTGGGAGCACGAGAATCTAGAAGCTGAAATGTTTCTCAGGTCTCAAGTTGAATATTGGAGATCAGTAGGAATTAAAGATACCAAACCATATAGTCTTAAACCAAAAATCAATAGGAATGAAATCGTAGATCGATGGATCACATCTTATCAAGTGAATATGAATCCAGATCAGATTACATGTCCTTCATATGAAGATATCAGAAATCAATCTACACTCAAAAATTATTTTCATCCAGCGATAATTAGTAAATTATCCGTGCGACTAGGTAGTATTAAAGATAATATTTCACATTTCAATCTATTCAATTCAATAGCTTTGCTCATGGATTCTCCAGCTGAACAAGTTTGGAGTCATGCTTTGAGGTGGGGTATCAAAACGCTTAAAGAACATAGAAAAATAAAAGGTATCCTAAACTATAGTGATCTACTTTCTTCGCTAGATCCAGGAAAAGAATACGAAACTCAAACCAATCTTATTCATAGCAAATCAGCTTTATTTAAATCACTTCAATCACGATACAAAGTAGCACTAATAGATGAATTTCAAGATACAGATCCAACTCAATGGAGAATTCTAAAACAAGCATTTGCAAATAAAACGCAGCATCTTTTATTAATGGTAGGAGACCCAAAACAAGCGATATATCAATTTAGAGGTGGAGACATAAATACATATCTCAAGGCAAGATCTGACGTAGATAGAATTGACTACCTACTTGATAATTACAGATCTGCGGCGCCACTTATGCATTCTCTAAATAATTTAATGTCTTCTGGTCTTAGTTATTCAGGATTAAATGTACCAGCAATATCAGCTAAAATTGACCACTCACATATATTACCACCAGTTAATCAACACCATCTACAATTAATTACACTTGATGATACTTTTCTCAAACTCAAAGATTCACAAAAAAACCTCTTATCAAAAACAAAAGTAGAGAAACAAATTCCTAATATAGTTGCTACTTCAATTCTAAAATTGTTAAAACAGAATAAAAACAAGATCGACCCTAATGATATATGTGTTTTAGTTGGCAAGCACGAACAGGCAGAAAATATTCGATCAGCATTATCTAGGATTGGTATTCCAACAAAACTAGTATCAAAAGGAGATATTCTTACAGGGGAAGCTGCTCAAGTATTGCAGTTATTTATAGATTGTCTTGCCTCACCTAGCGACTCCAAAAAACTAAGGCTTGTAGCCTGCTCACCGCTTTTAAAATGGACTTCTCAAGAGCTTTTGGATAATGAAAAAAATGGGAAATTAGATGATCTAGCACTTAAATTTACAAACTGGGCAAAAAACTTTTCAAGGATTGGTCTTATTTGCTGCCTATCAGAACTACTAGAAGGTAAAACATTAAGTGACCTGTCGAAGAAGGGAAGAATACTAAGTGATCTTTTTCAATGTGCCCAGCTGATCCAAAAAGAAGTCCATAGACAAGGAATGGAACCAGCAAATGCATCTAATTGGTTAAGACGCAAAAGATCACAACCAATAACTAACATCCCTAGCGA
>QCFC01000004.1 GCA_003278465.1 Prochlorococcus sp. AG-363-B04 | reverse complement strand
AGAAAAATCTCATTTCATTATAGTTAATAATTTTCTGCCTATTTTCATGTCCCAATAAATTCTGAATAAATGATTGCTCGTTGTCTCTTGTCCAACCTAATCTCATGATTTCTAAATCTATAGCAGCCAAATCCTCACTCCAATCATTAATCATGTCTGTATAATCAGGAATTGACGAGTCATGATTTGTTGAGTTCCTTTGATCATAAGTATTTGTTGTATTTTGTGTATCATTTGTATTTATTTCTTTCCTATTCTTAATTGTTTTAGCATTGGAAATCTTATTGGGTTTTTTATCGGTAATCTTATTGGGGTTATTATCAGAAATTAATGGCAAACCATTTACTCGTTCCAGTAACCTAGTGATTGCTCTATCCTCTGCAATCTCAACTGTTGTCCCTTCACCTAAGGCTGTTCCTAACTCAACTTTATCTTTCCAGCCAGTTACAAGAACAACTGCTCGGTTTGTTTCTATGTGGCAAAGCCTTGACTGGATTAACATTCCACAATGGTCCAAGGTAACTCGTAGGATTTTGTTGAGGTGAATCAGCCTTTCTTTTTGCTTTATAGGTATAGGCTATAGGCTAATCCTAATATTATGGACACAGCATCAGTTACTACTTTAACCAATTGGCTTGATGGCGTTGATAAATGGGTTGAGCTAGCTCCACTACTTCCTGCTCTTGTTGCCTTGGAATTAGTTTTGTCAGCTGATAATGCTGTTGCCTTAGCAGCAATAGCTCGCAATCAGCAATCTGTCAATCAGCAGAAAATTGCCCTAAATATCGGTATATTTCTTGCGCTAATTTTTAGGATTTGCTTGATTTTAATGGCTCAGTTTGTTTTACAGTTTTGGCCACTTCAGCTTTTGGCTGGTATATATTTGCTTTATTTATTTTCAACCAAAATTATAGATTCTAATACTAGTCACTCGCTTACTGAAAGTTTAGATAATAATAATTTTTTGTTATTTAGAACTATTTTGTTAATAGCCTTCACCGATTTAGCATTCTCGATTGATAGTGTTGCAGCTGCAGTGGCTATAAGTGATCAATTTCTACTTGTCGTGACTGGAGCTGTTATTGGAGTTATAGCACTTAGGTTTACTTCTGGCTTATTTATCTCATGGCTGGAGATTTTTCCAAGACTTGAGATGGCAGGTTATATTGCTGTTGCCTTTGTAGGAGTTAAGCTTTTGCTTCAATTAGCTTTAAAGGGTTTGATAGCTTCTGAATGGTTAACATTGTCCATATTTGTCGGAATATTCACATGGGGTTTTTCCACAAAGGTTAGTAAGGAATAGTTCACAATATATTAATCTATTCTCCAAGTATATCACCGAGCTTAATATTCAACTGTTGAATTAGTCTATTTCCAGAAGCACTTTTCTTGCCTTCTATTTGGACATTCTTGATAAGAATTCCTTGGTTGTGAGTATAAACAATTATACCAAGATTATTGATAATTGAGATTACCTCTCCTGGTTTATGAACTTTTTCAGTCTTTTTTAATAGATTAGGTATTAAATCTGTAGATAATAAACTAATGTATTCTTTAGTTAACGGAATAGAATCTAGAATTTTTACCCTTTTTTGCCTAAATAATGTGTAGGCATTTGGATATAAAGCCATAATAGTTCGGTGTATGGAAATTGCCGTTAAATCCCATTGGATAAGATTATCCTCCTTTTTTATCATCCTTGCGTATGATGGTTTTTCATACATATCTTCTTGCCTGGTAAGGTTAAGTTTATTAATGTCATAAACCATATGTCTATTACTAATATCGTTGATTTTATTTAATGAGTCTAAAATTAGTTTGGCAGTCAGATTGCTCAATTTAATAGATAATTGATCGCAATTTTCAGTAATACCAATTGATATTGATTCTTGCACTAATACAGGCCCTGTATCAAGTCCTTCCTCCATTAACATAATAGCTACTCCTGTTTGAAGATCTCCACTTAATATGCTCCATTGAATGGGTGCCGCTCCTCTCCAACGAGGAAGGATAGATGCATGACCATTCCAGCAGCCAAGTGGGGGAGTCGAAAGAATTTCTCTTGGTAGGATTTGGCCATATGCAACAACTACAGAAACATCATATTTAAAAGCCTTAAGTTGATTTTGTATATCGACTTGCTTTCTAATTGAATAAGGAGTAAAAACTGGAATCATATAATCCATAGCTAGTTTTTTAACAGGAGAAGCAATTAAATTTTTCCCTCTACCTCTTTTCTTATCTGGTTGAGTTACAACAGCTACCACGTTAAAATTATTTTTTATCAGTGCTTCCAGAGTTGCTACAGAATAATGTGGTGTACCCCAAAAGAGTACCTTCATGCTTCTCCGGTTATGGACAGATTTTCCACCCATATATGTGGAGAAACACCTTGTGTTGTTGAAATTTTCTCTGCTTCGACATTTAATATATTATTAAGTACATTTTTAATATCTCCGGCTACTGTTGCGGCTTCAATTGATATTTTTTCTTGACCTTTAACGATCCATCCATCAAATGGTAGTGAAAATGATCCTTGACTAGATTTAACTCCTGCATGTAATGCATTTAGATTTTGTATGAGTACAAATTCTTCGTTATATGTTGTGTGACTTAATGCCTTTGAATAGCTATCAACTTCATCTGATTTACTTATCTCAAACCAGTCGGGTCCAACTGATACTTTCGCTCCTAGTCCAGCATGTCCAGTTGGTTTTACTCCGAATGCTCTTGCAGTTGCCTCTGAATGGAGGAAATTTTGAATTTTTCCATTCCTAATAAGACTAAGGTTGCACGTTGGTGAACCCTCTCCATCAAAGCTTGTCGCGCCATGGTTATCTTTGTGTAATCCATTATCATTCAAATTCAGAAAAGGCACTGAAATTTGATTACCTATTGAGTCTTTGCTACTGAGACTGACACCATCAAGAATTGCTCTTGCATTAAAAAGACTACTAAATGCTCCCAACAAATCTAGAAAAGCTTCTGGTGTAAAGCAAACCAAGTACTTTCCTGTAGTTATAGGAGCATAATTGAGGTGGCTTATTGTCTTCCGTGCAGCCTCTTCTATACAACCAGTTATATCAAGTCTTTGGCTTCCGTATGCAAGCCTTACTGAACCACTACTTCTAGGTTTCCTTCCTGCCTCTTCAGCTCTAGCATAAAGATATAAACATGCATTAGTTCGTCTTTGATGTCTAATTGCACCATCACTATTTAAATATAATCTCTCGGAATTTGATTCTGATATTCCATTGTAGGGAACATTATTAATGGCATTATGCTTTCCAAGTAGTTCTTGCTCGGCATCCTTAATAATTGAGAATAGTTTATTTATTCCTTGGGAATTTATTAAGGGACGATCTATAGTAGGCAATTGGGCTTTTGCTAATGGTGAGAAGTCTGGAGATTCGCTAGCATTACCAAAGTCACTAGCTTGTTCGGCCCCTCTAAGGGCCTTGTTTAATCCTGAATCAGACAAGTCTGAAGTTGATGTAATACCAACTAATCCCTGCTCATTCCATACTCTTATTGTTATTGAACTTCTTTGTGAACTTCTTAATTGTTTAGCTGTTCCTTTATCAATTTGAACAGAGCTATCATTACTGTATGAAGCTCCAAGGTCCCATTTTTTTATTCCTATTTGCCTAGCATTTTTGTGTATTCTATCTCGAATATTACCTGCTATTAGATGATTATTGTGACTAGTGCTTTCCATCTTATCGTCCTCCAATAGTTATAGAATCAACCTTAATGTGTGGTTGTCCTACTGTTACATTGATGCTTCCACTTATTGAACCACAATAACCTGCAGCTAAATCAAGGTCATTTGCACACATTGATATTCTTGGAAGGACATCACTTGCTTCGCCAATTAATGTTGCTCCCTTAACTGGCTTTGTTAATTTACCATCTTTAATAAGGTAGCCCTCCTCTACAGAGAAATTAAATTGTCCTGTGGGTCCAACGCTTCCACCTCCCATTGATTTAGCATATAGCCCATATTCTGTTGAATTTATAAGTTCTTCAGGAGTAAATTTTCCAGGTGCAATATAAGTATTTCTCATTCTACTTGCTGCTGCAAAGGTATGGCTTTGTCTTCTCCCACTTCCAGTTCTAGGATGACCTGTCCTTAATTCCCCAGCACGATCGCTAAGAAAACTCTTTAATATTCCATCCTTGATCAAAATCGTTTCGTGAGGTTCCATTCCTTCATCATCCATTGTTAATGATCCAAAAGCTCCATCACTTTTACCTTCATCAATAGCAGTGACAGCTGGATGAGCAATATATTTATCTAGTTTATCTGCAAATGGTGAAGTCCCCCTCTCAATTTGTGTTGTTTCTAGTAAATGTCCACAGGCTTCGTGGAAAATTACTCCTCCAAATCTATTAGCCAAAACTGTTGGCATTTGACCAGCTTCTATATAGTCAGCATAAAGCATTTTCCCGGAGCTTTCACATACATCATGAGAACATTTTTCAATATCCCAACTATTTAAATGATCTGTTTTACCTGAGCTGCCATACCTTCTACCTATACTAGAACGATGTAACCCATCAGCTGCCAAAATACTAAGTCCCATTGATTGATGCAAGCGAATGTCATGTCCAAATGTTCCATCACTTGCTGCTATAAGTACTTCCTGCCAGGATCTGGAATAACTTGCCTTTCTTACCTGAATATGGTTGCCTGTCTTTTTTAATTGTGATGTGCCTTCTATCAGGCGACTGGTGACCTTATCTAATCTTGGTGAATTACCTAGCCAATCTAATTTAGACGTTGCAAAATCATTAAGTGGATTTAGACCATTAAATTTTGTCTTAGCTAGTGGATTAATAATTAAACCAAGCATAGCTAATGCTTGATCTAAAGCATGTCTTAACCCTTCTTCGCTAATATCGTTAGTACTAACAAAGCCATCTCTTTGTCCAAGAAAAACTCTTATTCCAGCTCCCTTGCTAAAGGAGGGAGAGACGTTAGTAATATTGTCTTGCTCTGCAATAACGCTAAGGTGATCTGTATTCTCTAGAAAAATCTCAATTAAATCAGCACCCGCAGATCGACCACGGTATATGAGCCCTTCCAGGAGAGTTTTTAGATTTTTATTAAATTCAGTGATTTCCAAAAGAGGTAGTAAGGGATTTAGTGTTGTTTGTTCTAGAGCTATATTAGTTACACATCACCAATTATGTCTAAAGGTTACTTGTAATGATACAACAATAAATGTATTCAATTCTAAAGTTTAAATTATGATTTATATACGTTTCTGTTTGGAATTGGCTTGCTTATTAGTTAGTTCCTAACCATTTCTGTCCGTTTAATCTCTGTAGAAGTCGGGAGTGAATAAGTGCCAATGTTATTTTCTTTTCATCTATAAGAAATGATTCCAGGAGAATTGGTTCAGACCCAGACTCTGCTAATGCAATATTTTTTTGTGATTTAATTGTATCTTTTGAAAAACATAGCCAAAACCGTCTTCCCATTGGTAATTCTCCTCGAATAATCCAGCATTTGCCTCCAACAACTGGTCTTTCGTCGTTAGTCAAATTGATATGTATTGGGTAAAGTTTATAATTCCTTAGAGAAGTCTCAATTTTAGGAATCAAATCTTCAGTAACAAAGGTTTCAAATGGCTTGTCCTCTAGTTTTATTGGTTTTGAGTCCTCCGTCTTGTTTGAATCCTGGTTATTTTTAATTTGATCGAGATCTTGATTTGACGAATCACTCACTGGTTTATCCTTCGTAAATCTGACTTTGGTAATACTAACCTATAATCTGTTAATAGTGTATTGTATGTCATCTTTACCAATTATCATCGACATCGTTTTGCCAAGTGTCATCATTTGAGATGCCGTTAGGATCGTTGTAATCCAGATTCGATACAATATTTTCATTTGATTGATAGTTATGGTTTTTACCCTTTTTCTGTTTATTAATGACTCTATAACTTGTAGTCATTGTAGGACTTGGATCACGAATACTTCTTTCAGGTGGAAAAATACTTGAATAATTATTTTTGCCAGATTCATTCATATGCTGGTCTTCATTATTTGACAATGTCCAACTGTTAATATCTTCATTTGGGTATAGGTTTTGTTTTTCGTTGGGAGTTGTTCCATAGGAAGTCTTGACTTTTCTATTTAGTCTAAGGAAGTTATTATTTAGTGGGGCATGTGAAGCAAATCCCAAAGAAAAAGAGCTAGCAAATCCAATGATTAGAAGATAGCCTAAGGGAACATCTGGACTTTTCCATGTTAATAGCCTAATTTTTGTTTGACTAGAGAGATTAAGTAATGAAGCTATTAAAACAATTAACAAGGGTATAAGTGATGTTATTAAAATAAGCTTCTTAATATTTTTCATTTATTTATACCATTCCATCTAGGAGAAATTTCTAAATTTTCTCCTAAAGAGTCAAAAATCTTTGATGCCATGAAATTTACCAGATCGTCAATAGTCTTTGGTTTGCCGTACCATGCCGGTATTGCTGGAACTATCCTTGCTCCTGATTCACATAAGGTGGTTAGATTTCTAAGGTGAATAATATTTAACGGTGTTTCCCTTGGTACAATTATAAGAGGCCTATTTTCCTTCAGTTGCACATCAGCACATCTTTCAATCAGATTATTAGATTGACCTGATGCAATCCTCCCAATAGTACCCATGCTACATGGGACAATAATCATGCCATTAGTTTTGTAACTTCCACTAGCTATACATGCAGCATGGTTATCCCATTTATAACAATTCAAATTAGCATTATCCAATTTTAACCTGTTTCGCCAGAAGTTGTGCTGTAAATTTACATCAACTGGAATGGATATATTCATTTCAGCTTGCCAAACCTTATGTGCACCTTTGCTTATTATTAGATGAACATCTATGTTATTTAATAATAAAATTCTAAGACATCTCTCCGCTAGTGGTTGTGCTGAAGCCCCAGTAACTGCGAGGATATATGAATGATCTTTCATGCTTCTTCATTTACATTTTCAGGTTGGATTTCTTCAGTTTCACGTTGATAATTAGCAGATTCTTCATTATTGCTTGAAACCTCGTTTACGTTTTCAACTACCTCTAAATCAATTTGATTTCTAAGTACATTTACCTTCATGATCTTTAAAGTAACAGGATCTCCTAGTTTATATACTTTTCTATTTTTTCTTCCTACTAATCTATTTTGCCTCGATCTATATTCATACCAATCATCGTTAAGTGAACTTACATGAACAAGTCCTTCCACCATTGAAGCTGGTATTTCCGCGAAAAAACCATAGCTTTGCACTCCACTAATATTTCCTTCTAATTCAGTCCCTATAAGTGACTCTGCTACTCTTGACTGACACAATGAGATGATTTCTTGTCGTAAAATATTCCTCTTAATTTTAGAGTTGTTTAGTTGGTTGACAAGTGCTGAATTTACTACTTTATTTAAATTATCAACTATAGTTTGTGTAAATATTGGCCAATTTATTTCATTCCAGGAATTATTTTTACCCAAATTTACTTTTGTCTTGGCCCTAGCAGAGGGTCTATCTTTACCTGAATTTAGTAATAAAGCTAGTACAAATTGATTGAATAATTGAACATAGCTTTGGCCTGGACATGAGCAAGGAGCTAATATTAAGTTTGTCGAAGCTTTTGAGTCAGGCTCCATCGCAATAGAATGTTCTATTTTATTTGATGATACAACTGGATTTGGAAGAGCATTGCTTAATTGTTGATCTAATATTCTTCTAAATTGAGTTTGTGCAAATTCTTTTGCTAGTTCGTGTGCAGTAGGAGTACCTTCTTCGTTTAATTCTAATTTTATATCAATAGCTAATGCTATCTTTGCTATTTCTGTAATTGTATTTAAATCTGGCTGGTCAGATTTAATTAAAAGTGAGGGAAGTTGTAGTTTTTTACTATGCTGTGTCCAGGCTATGTCTGCTATCTTAACTAGCATTGATAATAATGATTGAGGATCTCTTAAATTAATGGGAGGGATCCACTGATGTAATGAACCTCCGGGTGTTTCCCATTTTAAATCTCCTATTTGATCTAAATCAGGTACTGGTAAATCTAATTCTATAAAACCCTGATCTACTAAATTTTTATGAATTAATTTGCATGAAAATATAATTGTTTCTATATGATTTATATGTTGCTTGATTGGCTTGAGAATTAAGGGAATTGTTCTTGCCTTTGGTTTTCGATCAACAATTGCAGACAGCATTTCCGGTGTAATCTGAGCCGATGGTTTTATTTTTGACAAACAGAATTGCCAGTCTGTAATATTACCTTTTGAATCAATATCTATTGAGACACTAATTGCATCATTTTCCTCATCGACCTTAAACTCTGAATTTTTCTTCAGTGAATTACTTAGAAATGGAAGCCAAGATTTACCAAGACATAATGCCTCACATCTATCACGGATCCAGAGATCTAAATTGTTGCCTAAGGTTAATCTTTCAGCAATTGATGGGGAATGAATCCAAAGTTTAATTCCACCAGAATTAGGTTCAACATATACACATGGAATTGGTGGAGAATTTTCCTCTTGCCAACTATTTAACAAAAGACATTGTTGCTCGGTTAAATCATGACGATTTTTTTGGTCAGGTATCTTTAATGAACTTTTAGGTGCTTTTGGAAGATCCTGTAAATTAGCTTTTGTAATGAGTAAATCTGTATCAGATTGATATCCACCATTTAGGGGAATCGATCTCACCACATGACCTTCTGTTGGGCATTGAGCTATTGGATATTTGTCTATTTTAATTTCATAAACATCCGAATTAGATTCGTCTTCCAGAAATTTTGAATCTGAGTCTGGTAGGACTACAGATGTAAGAAATCTTTCATCTAGTGGTAAAGCAACAATATTATGATCGACCTTTTCAATATGTGCTAGTACACTGCTAGTAGTTCTTTCAAGTATACATTGAACAGCTCCTTCAGGTGACCGTCTTCTGAAACCTTCTCTTGTGATTTTAATCAAGACTCTATCGCCATTCCATGCATGATTTAATTGAGAATCTCTAATATAAACATCCTCCTCTATATCATTTCTTACAGCAAAGCAATAACCTTTACTTGTACATCTAAGTCTTGCTTCAATAAATGAATTTTCTTTTGTAAGTGATATTTGATCCGAATCGTCCCTGTCAACTATACCAAGCTTGTTTAGAGCAGATAATGCTATATGCAATTTCTGTCTATCAGCTTTTTTACTTAGTTTTAATATTTTCTCTAACTTTTTTGATTCAATTGAATTAACATGACTCAATTGATCAATGAGAGTAGATACGGTGAACTTCATAGTTGGATGGTTGTGCAATTCAAGATAAATTTGTGGATTCAATGCTGAACTACTTAGTTCTATGTAAAATTTGATGCATTATTCTGCACTTTTATTGTTATTAATCCATAAAAGTCTAGTCCCAATAATTAAGAATCCTAGGGCAGCAATGATTTGCATTACTTCTTTCGGGATAATTGTGGATAGGGAACCACCTGCCATTGCACCTATAAAGCTGGCTAATATTAAAGCTAGAGATGAGCCAAGAAAAACAGCTAGTGGTCTATTAGAAGTTCCGCTGATCGCAATAGTAGCCAGTTGAGTTTTGTCGCCTAATTCAGCGAGGAAAACAGCTATGAATGTAGAAGCCAGTAGAGGAATCAACATTATCAAGGAATGTAGGCGGTAAATAAAGTATTACTGGCTTCTATTCCAAGCCACAAACCAAGGAAGATCATCAATAACCCAGCCATTTGTTCGAATTTTTCAGCTGGTAATAGCTTGGAAAGCCATTGTCCAATAAGGACACCTACCAGACTAGAGCATGTTAATGCTAATGCTGCACCAAGGAATACTACCCATGGCATTCTTGACTGGGCAGATAGCAACAAGGTTGCTAATTGAGTTTTATCACCCAATTCAGCAACAAAAACTGTCGTAAATGTAGTAGAAAAGACGGATATGAAACTTATATTTTGTTTCTTATCGGCTGAGTCGTTAGTTTTTTCCATAAATGTAAGGTTTTAGAGGTAATTAATTAGTACTACAGGTCTCTTTGAAGACTTTAAGTTGTTGACTTTTGGGCCCATATATTGAAATAATTTGCTCTTTACAACAGTTGATGGCAAATGCATCAAATTGATTTTTCTCAACCCTGAATAAAGAAGTTAGATTCGAAACTTTACAAAAAGATGGTCTTTGTTCATAAATCATACATTTCTTTGAAACCTTGTTGAAGTGCTTGCACCATCCATCATTAGCAACCATTGCCATATATTCAGCCTGATCTGGTTGACTTAAGGCAGCAATGGCTTCTTGTCTTTCATTTGGGGCCAAACGGCAGCAGGCACCACACTTCTCAATGCATTGCCATTTCCCTGTCTTCTTTTTAGGGCTCATAGCTGTGACAAGGCATCACAGCTATGAGTACCAATATGGTGAAATTGCTCCATTATCTCGTAGCCTATATGCGTAAATGGTAAGACTAAGCTCTTCCACACCTTACGCTTTCATCTCAAATCATGGGAAACCTTCTGCCTTTTGTTGCTGTAGCTCTTGCTGGTCCAGCAATTATTGCTCTCATTTTTTATAGACGTGGAATTTGAGCCATATCAAATTCTCCTAAGAGGATTGCTAAGGAAGACCCCATTGGCAATCCTTTTTTTTAATGAATTCCTTTTTTTAGAAAATTGCTAGTTCAAGGCACTAGCCCAAGGCCTACTGAAGCCTCAGAGGCTAGTCTCTTTACGTAAGAGTGTTCAAGCAATTTATCCTCTCCACTTATAGATCCAGATTTTGTAAGCCTTGCTATAATTTCGTTTCCAGCGTCGTTGCATATAGATATTGATTTTTTATCAATCTCTCTACAAACATATCTCCTTCCATTTCTATTTATTGTCAATGCTTTATTAAATGGACGTATTGCAATTAATTCTAATTGAATATTCTGAGTGTTATTCCAATAGTTTTTCTTAACAGTATAGACAATATCAACTTTATCAGTTGTTTCTGTGTAGTTTCGCCAGCCCCACCCTATAGCTTTAAGAGTTATATTATTTTGACTCAGTATGAATTTTAGATGGCTATCTGATAGTTTATTTACTTCTTTTACTTGACAATTCCTAGACCAGAATACAGGATATGGATTACCTATTCCAAATGGCTCTAACGATTGAAGCTGCTCAATTAATTGATCATTAATCTCATCGAATTTTATAATACTCTCTGGTTTGATACACTTAGTATAAGGATTCATTTGATTCCATTGATTAGATATGGTGTTTAGTTTAGAATTAAGAGCTACAATATTATCTGCTTTAACTGTAAAACCACCAGCAGCAGGATGACCCCCGTATTTCTCTAGAAGATCCTCACATTCCCTCAGGGCTTGTACTACAGAAAATCCTTTAGGTGCTCTGACTGATGATCTGAATGTCCCATTATTATCTCCAGTTAATAGAGCAGTAGGTCTATGGTATCTTTCAGAAAGTCTAGATGCCACAATACCAATAACACCTTGATGCCAATGGTTTTGTACCAAAAAGATAAAAGGATCTGGATAATTATAGCTTGATTCGATAAGAGCAATTGCTTCTATTTCAATAGCATCACAGAGGTCCTTTCTCTGCTTATTTAGCTGATCACACTCTCTAGCAATTTCTAAAGCTTTGTGTTTATCTTCTTCCATTAAAAGTTCTATAATTAATTTTGGTTCGCCTATTCTCCCTACAGCATTAATTCTAGGAGCTACTAGAAACCCAATATCCTCTGATGATAAAGGTCTGTGATTTATACCACAAATTGTATGTAGAGCTCTTAATCCGATACACTCAGTTTTGTGTAGAACTTTGAGACCCTCCCTAAGCCATAATCTATTAGCTCCTAACAGTGGAGCCATGTCGGCAACTGTACCTACACAAAAAAGATCTCGTGCAATAGAAATAGCTTGAATGCTATTTAATTCTTTAGCTAAGCTTGAAGCCAATACATACGCGAGTCCTACTCCAGCTAAAGACCTATATGGAGAATTAATAGGTGTTGTCGAAGGATGGATAAGTGCAAAATAATTTGACATATTTTTAGGTATTTCATGATGGTCTGTAATTATTACTTCGATAGAGTTTTCATAAGCTAGTTCTAAAGGTTTATTAGCTGCAACCCCGTTGTCTACTGTTATTAATAGTTTTATCCCTTTGTTGCACAGTTCTTTAATCATATTAACATTAAGTCCATATCCTTCTTCGACACGATTAGGGATTAACGATATTGGCTTAGCTCCTAACGTAATTAATGTTTTGAGCATTAATGCTGTAGATGTCATTCCATCTGCGTCATAATCGCCGCAAATAGCAATTAATTCATTTTTCTCACAAGCCTTACATAACCTAGAAACAGACTTTTCTAAATCAGGAAAGTGTTTCTTAGGATCGGGCAGGGTAGGTGGATTAATAATCTCATCGATATATTCCTTATCTTCTGATGCAATAAACCTCCTGGCAAGAATCGCTCTTAACGGCAAAGGTAGCTGTACATCGGGTAGTGGATCTAAACCTATGGGAGTAGGTAAAGTCCAAGGAGCAGTAAATGGGCTATAAGATGTCAAAATGGTTTTGGAAAGGAATGAGATGTTTAATTGATGCTTGTTCAAAATTTGGTTTCAGGATTCTCGTATGAATTTTCTTAAAGCAGTTTTTTGGGATTTAGATGGTACTCTTGCAGATACAGAGATGACTGGACATAGAGTTGCATTTAATGAAGCATTTAAATCCACAGGTCTTAATTGGTATTGGGACACGGATATTTATACTCAGTTATTATCTATAACCGGTGGCAAGGCACGAATTAGACATTATGCTAAAGAGAAAGGACTGAGTCTAAGTAATGAAGATATAGTTTTAGTCCATAATAGGAAACAGGAGATATATAAGAATTTTATTTATAGTGGAAAAATTATGTGGAGAACTGGAGTAAAAAGACTTATTAATGAATTGTCTGAAAATAAAATATCTCAGTGGATTGTTACAACAAGTAGTTTTGATGCAGTTCAAGCATTGATTAAATCAACCTTCTCCTGTGACCTAGGCCCCTTTGAGGGATTCGTAACAGCTGAGGATGTAGAAAATAGTAAACCAAGCCCAGAGTGTTACTTGCAAGCTATTGAACTAAGCGGATGTAAAAGAACAGAAATTATGGTTATAGAAGATTCACAGGTTGGTTATCAATCAGCAATTAATGCATGTTTACCATGCTTAATTACAATTAGTCCTTGGCAAAGCTTTAGGATAGATTCTTACCCTAAAGCTATTCAAGTATTAGATCATCTTGGCGAATATAGTAAACCTTGCAAGGTTTTTAAAGGATTACCTTGCAGAAAGGGACTAATTTCATTTGATTTTTTACAGTTATTGCATAGGAGTTAATCTAATGACTTATCAAAAAACCAGTCTAGAGAGGCTATTAGACAAAACAATATTTGCTTTTGCTAACACCTGGCTTATTTCATGGAAATCAATTAGCATTGCATTATTAAGTTTATTAATTGGTTTCTATATAGGAGGTAATGTCACATCATTTTATTTATATAAAATTGGTCAGAGGTCTACAGTTGTTCTTATTATGATTATTTTTAATGAGGTTATAGTTAACTTAGTAAGAAGGGTTAATGTGAAGAGAATTAAATTATTTATGCTTGCATTAGACAATATAAGAATAGGTGCTATTTATGCAGTTATACTTGAGGCATTTAAGTTGGGATCTTAAGGTTATATTTAATTTATTAGATAAATTAATTGTTTTAACAAAATATAATAAATTATTATTCTAATCATCTAATCATCTAATCATCTAATCATCTGCCTCATCTACCTCATCTGTTGGATAAACAAACCCCTGAGCTCTACCTGTGAGAATTGATTTACCTATGGAAAGTGCTTTTTCAGCAGCTACAGTAGCCTTAGCCTTCCAGGTAGCATGCCTTTGATTGCGCTTACTTTTTGATGTTTTTTTCTTGGGTACAGCCATTAGTGATTAATGTACTATTTTTTCTATCTTCCACCTTTGTGTTGCCATGCGTCAAATAGGTACGATTTGATTTATTAGCATAAGGCTATGTCAATGACATCTCCCTGCCTCCTATCGTTTTGTGCATCACCTCAACATTCCAGCTGGCCACAGCATTTATCGATATCACTAGGATATATTTATGACAAAAATACCAGCTCCTTCATATAGCAAACTTTTAAAAGAGATAAACGAGGGTCGTGTTTCCTCCTTGGAGTTAATCCCACCTAGGCGTGAAGTTCTAGTTCGTTTTAATGATGGAACCACCTCAATTGTTTCGGTTTTGCCAAATCATGAGCAGATTCTCCGTGCAGCAGAAGAATCGCGCACTCCCTTAAGAGTAAAAGATATTCGAAGTGAAGAGGCCTTGGCTGGAATGATAGGAAACATAGCTCTTATAGGTCTTGTAGTAATTGGCCTTTCCTTTTTGATTCGTAGGTCAACTCAGGTTGCCAATAGAGCGATGGGGTTTATTAGGAATCAATCTAAGCTGAGTCCAATTGAGAATCTAAAAGTCAGATTTGAGGATGTTGCTGGTGTTTCAGAGGCGTCTGACGAGTTGCGAGAAATAATTACCTTCTTACATAATCCTGAACATTTCACAAAATTAGGCGCCAGAATTCCAAAAGGATTTCTTTTAATTGGTCCACCGGGAACTGGGAAAACCCTGTTAGCTAAGGCTATAGCAGGAGAAGCAGGAGTACCATTTTTTTCAATTGCAGCATCAGAATTTGTAGAATTGTTTGTAGGTGTTGGAGCTAGTAGAGTTAGAGAATTATTTAGCAAGGCAAAAGAAAAATCACCATGTATTGTATTTATTGATGAAATAGATTCAATTGGAAGACAAAGAGGTGCCGGAATAGGAGGAGGAAATGACGAAAGAGAACAAACACTTAATCAATTACTTACTGAGATGGATGGCTTTATAGATAATTCAGGCGTGATAATTCTCGCTGCAACCAATCGAGCTGATGTTCTGGATTCTGCCCTAACTAGACCAGGTAGATTTGATAGAAGAATTGAAATATCACTTCCAGATAGAAAAGGAAGAACTGATATCCTAGGAATTCATGCAAGAAGCAGGCCATTAAATGATAGTGTAAAACTAAAAGACTGGGCTCTTAGGACTCCAGGATTTTCTGGTGCAGAACTTGCAAACCTTATTAATGAAGCGGCAATAATTACAGCAAGAAATAATAATAATAAAATTACAAACACAGATCTTGAATCAGCCCTTGAACGTGTAACTATGGGGTTAAGTAATTCTCCATTACAAGATAATTCCAAAAAGCGTTTAATTGCGTATCACGAGGTGGGTCATGCCTTAGTTGCAGCTTTGCTACCTCATGCTGATGAAATAGACAAAATAACAATATTGCCAAGGGGGGGAACTACCGCTGGCTTTACTAGATTCTGGCCGAATGAGGAAACAATAGACTCAGGTCTCTATACCAGAGCAAATTTATTTGCAAATATGGTAGTAAGCCTTGGTGGAAGGGCCGCAGAAAAAATTGTATTTGGATATGATGAGATTACACAGGGTGCATCTGCAGATTTAGATAATGTAGCTTATCTAGCAAGAGAGATGGTAACTAAATTTGGTTTTTCTGATTTGGGTCCTATTTCACTTGATTCGTCCAGTTCTGAAGTATTTTTAGGAAGAGATTGGGTTAATAGAAGTAGTGGATATTCTGAATCTACAGGAAAAGAGATTGATTTTCAGATTCGCACACTAGCAAAAAAAGCTATGAAAAAAGCAGAAAGTTTACTTGAAACTAAAAGAGACGTAATGGATAATCTTGTTGAAGCATTAATCATAGAGGAATCCCTTGCAGGGGATCGCTTCTTAGCCTTGGCAGGTTTAGCGGAAAGGCCTAACAATTAATCAACACAACTTTTTTAGTAACGTGAATTATCAAGATGAAAAAACATTATCAAGACCCTTAACCAAAGGAGTAAGTAGACGTATAGCTATCATTATTGTAATATTACTTTTCTCTATTTGGACTACATTACAATTACATGTTGAATGGCTGTGGTTTTCTCAATTTAATTTAGTAACAGTACTAATCAAGCAATGGGGATGGCAAGTTTCAAGTTTTATTATATCCTTGATTATCGTTTCCGCTAGCTCAGTCTGGATACGTAGATGGCTATTAATTTCTAATTCCGATCAAAAAATAAGATATAAAAAATATCTGCATGGATGGAGATATTTTTTATATCTTATTTTTTCCGTTAACCTCATTTTGGTTTCTTTTATATGGTTGTCTTATTTCAGTCTTAAATTAGGAAATGAACCATTCGATAATATTACTCATTTATTAGATTATGCAAAAAATATTCCTATATTAACTATCGCAGTATATTTTATTAGTATTACTTTACTCATAAGTAAAACAGGACAAAAACTTATTTACTTAGCGACCTGTGGTTTATTCTCTTATTGCATTGTTAAATCATGGGGAACATGGGCATTAGCTCTAGCAATACCAGATGCTGGAATTAATGATAAACTTCTAGGTGCAGATATAAGTTTTGCATTAGGTAAATATCCAGCACTTTTACTTGGATCAATTCTATTACTGAATCTTCAATTCATATTACTTGGCCTTGCTATATGGATAAAACTTGTTATGAATTCAAATATAGGGCATTGGAGGTCTAATTCTTTTAGTGATAAGCAAAAGAGACACTTACGGCCATTTGTTATTTCAATATTGTTGAATCTATCAGTTATTGTATGGTTATCTAGACATCATTTTCTTTGGAATGATGGAAACTTCTTCCCTGGTGCAGATTGGCTTGATGTTCATTTAAATATTCCATTGAGAACATGTACTTCAATATTATTACTCATCTCAGTTTGTTCATTTATTCCAGGATTTAGAGCTTCTATTCGCAAATCAGTAAGATACATTTCATTTTTGGCGATTATATGTGGAGTAATAATTGAACTTCTAGTAGGTCCTCTAATTCAATGGTTTATAGTTAAGCCAAGAGAATTAAGCCTAGAGTCACCATATATAAGTCGGGCAATAGTATCTACTAGGAGGGCCTTTCAACTAGATTCTATAAAGACAAGGTTGTTTAACCCTGCCTCCAAGTTAAGAAGAAAAGACTTGGAATTAGGAAAAAGTACTCTTCGAAATATAAGGTTGTGGGACAGTCAACCTTTACTTGCCACAAATCGGCAATTACAACAACTTCGGGTTTACTATAGATTTTCTAATGCTTCAGTAGATAGATATAAACTAAACCCAGACTCCACTGAAAGACAACAAATAATGATTACCGCTAGGGAACTCGAACAAGAGGCACTACCAGAAAATTCTAGAAGTTGGTTGAATAGACATTTTGTTTTTACCCATGGTTATGGTTTTACTGTTAGCCCTGTCAATACAAAGGCTGAAGATGGACTACCTGAATATTTCATACGTGATCTAGGTAATTCCACAAGGGTTGAAGGTAGTAAAATGTTAAATATATCAAAACAAGATGTTGAAACATCAGTTCCTATTGGAAGAGCTGCAATTTATTATGGAATTTATCCATCACCATATGCAATTGCACCTACAAGGATAGAAGAATTAGATTATCCAGAAGGTGATCAAAATATCTTTAATCATTATGATGGCAATGGAGGCATACCCTTAAGCAACTATTTAGAACGTATATCAGCAGCTGTATATTTAAGCGAACCAAGATTAATCATTACTGGTCTACTAACTAATAAATCTAGGTTGTTAATACGCAGGGATGTTAGAGAAAGAGTTAAGGTTGTTGCACCATTTATTCAAATCAAGGGTGACCCTTATTTGGTCTCTGTGGCGATAAATGAAAACACCCCTGATTACAAGTCCAATCAACATCAATATTGGATTATAGAGGGTTATACGACATCGGATACCTACCCCTATGCCGCTAAAATATCTAATAAGAATAAAACTAGATATATAAGAAATTCAGTGAAGGCAGTTGTAGATGCATATAGTGGAAAAGTTAACTTATATATTAGTGAATCGAATGATCCAATTATATTAGCTTGGAAAAAATTGTTTCCTGAATTAATAAAACCATTAGACGAAATGCCTGTTATCATCCAAGAACATTTGAAAGTTCCTACAGAGTTATTTGAGGTTCAGGTAGAACAGTTACTTCGATATCATGTAACTGATCCTAGAACCTTTTATAGTGGAGATGATATTTGGCAAGTGCCAGTTGAGTTGTATGGAGATAAGCAAATACCTGTAGAACCATATCATGTAACAGCTCAATTAAGACCTAATGATGAATCTGAGTTTCTGCTTTTGCAGCCTCTTACTCCATTAGCAAGACCAAATCTTTCTGCATGGCTAGCTGCAAGAAGTGATGCACCTAACTACGGCCAGTTAGTACTTATAAGGTTCCCTAGCGAAACTACTATCTATGGTCCAGAACAGATTCAAGCATTAATAAACCAGGATCCTATTATTAGCCAGCAATTTAGCTTATGGGATAGAGCTGGATCTGAAGTTATTCAAGGTAATTTACTAGTACTTCCTCTTGGTCAATCATTACTTTATGTAGAACCCGTATATTTAAAAGCCA
This sequence comes from Prochlorococcus sp. AG-363-B04, assembly GCA_003278465.1. Classification (GTDB taxonomy): domain Bacteria; phylum Cyanobacteriota; class Cyanobacteriia; order PCC-6307; family Cyanobiaceae; genus AG-363-B04. The sequence continues at coordinate 79,643 of QCFC01000004.1, read as the reverse complement.
GTCAAGGAGGTCTTCCTACTCTAACCAGGGTAGTTGTAAGTGATGGTAGAAGAATTGCAATGGAAAAGGATTTAATGACAGGACTTAACTCACTTCTTAGAAATGAATAGCAATTATATGTAATAAAAAAAAGAAAGGTATTATATCTAGGATAATACCTTTCTTTTTACGTGAATAGATAACTAGATTTAATCTAATTTATTTGAGAAAAGAATTCCTTACTTCCAACTGGATCTGGTTTCATTGTCTTTTCACCGGGAGTCCAGTTGGCTGGGCATACCTCATCTGGGTGAGACTGTACGTATTGGAATGCTTGTAAGACTCTAAGTGTTTCATCTACATTTCTTCCTACTGGTAGATTATTAATTGTCGAATGCATAATATTTCCTTCTGGATCAATTATGAATAGACCTCTAAGTGCCACTCCCTCATTATCATCTAGTACATTGTAGGCCTGGGAAATCTCTTTTTTTAAATCAGCTACTATTGGATAATTGATATCACCAAGACCGCCTTCATTTCTCGGTGTTTGAATCCATGCTAGATGGCTAAATTGACTATCTACTGAAACACCCAATATTTCAGTATTTTTTGAGGAGAAATCAGAATATCTATCACTAAACGCGGTGATTTCTGTTGGACATACAAAGGTAAAGTCTAGTGGATAAAAGAATAAAACGACATACTTACCTCTGTACTGGGACAAGGTGATTTCCTTAAATTCCTGATCGACCACAGCTGTAGCAGTGAAATTAGGAGCTGGTTGGCCTACACGTAGACATCCGTTTTCTGACATCGTTAAATAGTTGGCTAGTGGTGGTATGAATTACTAGTCAAAAGAGCTAAATGCTGCTGGTTGGCTAGTAGTGGATTCTAAGGTTAGCCGAAATTAAGATTTGTCTGTTGTCTTATTAAGCAAAGCCTAACAGGATTGATAGAATCCTATAAAGAGTTTATTTAAATGGATTGGCTACCTAGTCTCCTTAGAAAATATTCAAACACAGGCCATTTCAGGCTATTAAACGAGGTAAAAGCGGAACTCAAGTCTCAACCTCTGCTGCGAGACCCTCAAACTCGCGAGTTAACCTTGCAGGCCAAGCCAATTAGAGTAAATAACCTGAGATCAGCGAGATGATCAAATATGCTTGATATTAATGATAAGGATCCTATAAAAGCAGAAGCATCAATGATTAACAATAACAAGCGAGTTATTGACAGATTTGATAAATCTGATACTAAATGAATCTAGATTTGAATAAAATATCTAACTGAGAAATTAATTAGTATATCTATTACGTTAACCACAATATAAATACCAGATACATAAGTAGAGCTACTAATTCATATAATCATTTGCAATTGATATTCGGTTTTTAATAGTCAAGGTTGTTACGAGCAAAATTATATACACTTGAGAATTAATTGCAAGGTAATTAATGAGAGAGTAAAAAAAAATGTCAGTGGAGAGACTTGAACTCTCGACCTCAGCGTTATGAATGCTGTGCTCTAACCAGCTGAGCTACACTGACATTGCTCTAATACTAACAAAGCATCTCTCCCATTGGGTGTTTATAGGAATATTTCTGGTGTATATTTTATAAACTGAAGGAAACCTCATATAAATGCTATTCTCGAGAAATAAAAAAAATTTAAATACTGAATACACAATCAGACAAAAATGATATATATGATTAAGGATATAAAATTTGACGATTAACTTCGTAAATCAAGATCCCACATGCAACAGATAAGTTCAAGCTCCTTACACCGCCACTGCCATCTTGCCGTGCTTTTGCGGGCATTGGTATCGTCGCTATAGAATTACATTGATTTCTTATTGTATCTGGTAATCCTGAATCTTCTCTTCCAAAAAGTAATATATCACCTGAATGGAATTTAAAAGTACCAACACTTTCACCACCGTAACTACTTATACCAATTAATCGGTTATTCGTACTTATAGTCTCATAAAATTCATTGAAGTTCCTAAAAACGTTTATCTCGACGTATGGCCAGTAATCTAAACCAGCTCGTTTTAGATATTTGTCATTGAGACTAAATCCGAGAGGCTCAATTAGATTTAGTTCTAGGTTAAATGCTGCACAAGTCCTTGCTATATTTCCTGTATTAGGAGGAATTCTAGGCTCAAATAATGCAATCCTTATACTTGAATTTATGATAGTCACTGTATTGCTATAGAGTTTAACTTAAGATTAATAGCTCTGCCTTGAATTACCAACCATGAGTCAGATGAATATCTTTCCAATTCCAGGGCCAATTGTCCAAGTCTATCTCTAAATAAATTGCCATGATCTGTTGATGGTACAACTCCCCAACCAACTTGTTCAATAACGATAATGGTAGTATTCATTCTCGTTTTTATGATATTAATAAACTTTGCTGATTTTTTTAGCCATTGTAGATTAGTTACCCCTAAATGATTGCAAATAAAACCACCTAAGGAGTCAATTAATATTGAATTTGAATCTGGTATTTCCTCCATGTGTTTTAGTAGATCCAATCCAGGTTCACATAATTCCCAACTTCCTGGTCTTCTCTTTTGATGTTTTTCTACTCTATTTTGCCAATCATGATCATTTTCAACTATTGGGGCAGAGGCAACATATGTCACAAATGAATAAGGCTTGATCAATGATTCTGCCCATATGCTTTTACCACTAGCAGTAGGACCAGTAACAAGAATGATTTTGCCCACTCTTAGAATTAGTCATAAAACCTGCTTCTATTATAAATGTCAATATGCCTTGTTAGGAAATAGTCATGTGTATCTTCATAGGTATCATAGAGATAGTCTATGACTTGTGTAATTTCAAAAGTATATTAGAATTGAAAAAAATAAAAATGACATTTTCATCAAAATTTATTTTATTTATTGGGATTACATTTCTAATTCTTACTTTATTAAATTTTTTTCATTCTGATTTTATAAATCCTGATCTCATAAGGGCAGAAGTTATATCAGGACTTGCGTCTGTATTTCTAATGCTTTCGTCGATATTGTTAGTGCAATCATCATCATTACAGCCGAAAAAGATTAATCTGATTGGGAATCAAGGACTGACAATATTAGACAATTTATCCAAATTATTAAAAATAGAGCTGGCTTGGGGAAGTAAATTAATACTTACTGCTACTGCAGCATCAACAATATTAGTTTATTGGGATAAACATGTTCTTTTGAGAAGAGGTTTAATTTCAACAAAGGATTTTATACCAGGTGACATTTGCAAACGAGTGATGACAACTGGTAAGCTTGTTTCTCTTGTTAAAACAGATTTATATCCAGGAAAAGCGGAGTTTAATACTGTACTAGAGAATCTACCCTCTATTATTATTTTTCCCCTACTAAGTAAGGGTGTAGTTATAGTTGGTGGATGGACTGAAAGATGTTTTAGTAAATCTGATGAACAATGGATAAATGGATGGATTGAAAGACTTGCTGTTACCGTAGAAAATAATAAATCAGTCAACGACTGATTTATCTTTTGAATTTAATCTATTATTAACTGGTTTGTCGTGAAAGATTCTATTGTTTTTACTTAAGTCAACAATATATTCTGAGTTACCTAGAGTCTCGAGAATATTATTCTCCATATCCCATTTACATTTGTCAGATGTTAGTTTCTCATTTGGATTATTAATTTTACATGTAAAAAATGATACTATATTATTATTAGAATTACCAGTAAGGCCTGTAGCAGTTAATTTTTGGACAAATCCAGATGATTTAACGATAGATTTGGCATGTACAGGTCCATCTGCATTGAACAATCCAGTATGGAGGTTCCAGCTGCCATCCATAGCTGTAAGTTGTAAGCTTGGATCTAAACTATTAATTCTCTTATCTTTCCAACTCTTAATTCTTGTGGGACCGGTAAAGTCAAGTCTGTGAGTAGATTGATTTAATTTAATCCCATGTGTTTTTACTAATGTAGTATTATCATAAATTATGGGATTATATTTAAGGTTAATAATTTGAGATTTAGTATCCCAGGTTAGAGAATTTCCTATAATTTCTAATTCTGATCCAACTAACTTTACTAATTTAATCTGACCTTCTAAAATCACAAATTTACCATCTTCTAGGATGGTAGACGTTTTAGCGTTAATTGAATAAAATGGAATGTTATTATCATATATTATGATTTCGGGATTTTTAGCTCTCAAAAACCCACTATTAAGTGAATATGTGGCGTCAGGGCTTATTAAATCCCAATCTTTACTACCATCTTCCTTTTTATGTTCTAAATCTATTGAATTTAGTAAAAAGGGAGGTTCTAATTGCAAAGGTTTCCTATTGAACTTACTGCATGATTGAATTAGAAATAATATAGCTAAAAGAGACAAAAGCTTATATCTAAAAAGAAATACCATAATCTGCATCTCCTATAATATTTTATTGAATATTGGGTTAGGTGATGGTAGTAGGCTTCCCTTTGCTAGTAAACCCCATTTTAAGTTATTCTTCCATGTTATAGGAATAGATGTGATGCCTAATTGATTGAGTATTTTCATGCCAAGATCTGGTAAAAGTGGTAGTAATAAAAAACCAATAATTCTTATTGACTCGAGTACTGAATATAGTTCATAAGCTACTAATTCCTTATTCATTATATCCTTTATTCTTGTCCAAGGTTCGCTAGCACTGAGGAAAGCATTAGATTTAACTGCCAACTCAAGAATAGCTGTTGATGATTTTTTTAAATCATAATCATACATTGCTTCTCGTACGCATTTAATAGTAGCTAGACAATCAGTGCAAAGCTGACTAGTATCTTCTGAGTTCATAGTAAATGTAGGAACAGCGTTATTGAACCATTTTCTTGACATTGTGGTTGTTCTATTAACCAAATTTCCGATTGTATTTGCTAGGTCATTATTTATCAAATCTTTAAATCGGTTTTGTTGAAAATCACCATCTACTCCAAATTCAATATCTTTTAATAGATACCAACGAATAGGATCAGCACCGTAATCATTTAATAGTTCTAATGGATCTAATATATTACCTATGGTTTTACCCATCTTTTGACCTTCTCTTGTTAAGAATCCATGTCCAAATATGGAATTAGGTAGATCTAAGCCGGCAGAAAGTAACATGGCTGGCCAGTAAACTGAATGAAATCTAAGAATATCCTTACCTATAACATGAACATTTGTCGGCCAGCCCTTGTCCTTAAGTTGATTAAGGTCGACAGGTAATGTATTTCTATTTAGTGCACTCAAATATCCAAGAAGTGCATCAAACCAAACATAAAAAGTATGTCCTGTATATCCTGGTACAGGTAGTCCCCATTCAAGATTAACTCTAGAAATAGAAAAGTCCTTAAGACCCTGAGAAACAAAATTGTTAATTTCCTTCCTGCGACTTTGCGGTCTAATAAAGCCAGGTCGAGATACAATCTCTTCGATTTGTTTTTGGTACTTAGATAATCTAAAAAAGAGATTTTCTTCATTCCGCCACTCAAGGTTTGTCTTATGTATTGGACATGATGGGCTAATCTCATTTGGACCTTCATCTTTATATTCTTCACAACCTACGCAATACCATCCTTGTTGCTTACCCAAATAAATATCTCCAGATTCGGATACTCTTTGGTAGAATTCATAAACTAATGAACAATGATGTGTACTAGTAGTTCTAATAAATGAGTCATAGGTTATGCTCCACCTATCCCACAGGTTAAGATAAGATTGAGTTATGGAATCACAATATTCTTGAGGTGATTTATTGCTTTTTTTCGCACTTCGTTCGATCTTTTGTCCATGCTCATCTACCCCTGTTATAAATATTACATTATCACCTTCTAATCTATGAAATCTTGCAATAGCATCACAAGCAATGGTTGTGTAAGTACTACCAAGGTGTGGCTTATCATTTACATAATATAGAGGTGTGGTAATAGTAAAGTCCATAAAAAATTCATTCAGTTCGTTATTCTAGCTGTGAGAACATATACATATATTCTATGTGGGTTTTATGATATTGCCACTACCTTTGTAGAATATAGGTATATATCAGTCTATTTCTTTAGTCTATAAAATACTTAAGTTTTGATGGATTATCGTTATTTCTCTGTGTGCGAATGGAAACAGTCTGTCCTGGTAATAGATTAATTTTATTTTTTACCTCTGCACTTATTTCTATAGCAATTTGTGTAATGTATACCAATGCTATTTTCTTAGTCGAATTGAGCCATTTTAAGAATAGTCCTTGGTGACTATATTGTCTTTTAGAAAACCAGTCATCCTGTAGGACCTTTTGGTCTTCATACCAGATAGCTCTTGCTTCATTTAATAAGGGCTTAGCATTATCAATTTCACTAGCTATCTCTTCCTTAGACAATAAAGGTAATTTGTCTATAAAGTTGTATGTTTGCCGCTGAACTAAAAGATCAAGATATCTTCTTATTGGCGAAGTTGCTTGTACATAGCTATTTAAGCCAAGACCAAAATGTTTAAGAGGTTTGGCACTAACAATACTTTTAGTTATGTTAGTTTTAATGAATGTATTTCTTACAGCAACATGTTGATATTTATTAGATAAGTCCTTATCATGAATTGGGTATGAATGTTGACCTCTGAATGGAAATGCAAGGTTTTTATTAACTCCTATATTAGCTATAATAGTGCCGACAAGAATCATTGCCTCTGAAATCAGGGATCTCGCTGAAGATGTTTCTAAGATTCTAATTTCTACATTTTGATTATTAATAATAAATTTCCCCTGATCCTGCTCTAAGATAATTGCTCCCTGATCAATTCGCCAGTTTTGCCTTGTCTTCAAGATTTCATGTATCATTGATAAGTATTCTTCTTCTGGTGGTGCGAGATCGATCAATTCATCTGCCTCCTCATAAGTAAGACTATACCTAGGTTTTATGATTGATTTATGTAATTTATAATCTATTACAAGACCATCATGATCTAACAAAATCCCAATACTCATTGCTAAAGAAGTATGTCCTTGTCTGAAGCTAAATAAATCATTTGAAATAGCTTTTTGGAATAAGGGTATTGTCCGAGTTGATAAATATATTGAAGTGGCTTTTTCCCTGGCACGTTTATCAAGAATGCCACCAGGTTTAACTACAGTTGCTACATCAGCAACATGTACCCAAATCCAGCATTCCCTCCCTCTTATTTCGATAGATATAGCATCATCGATCTCTTCACTATAAATATCATCAATCGTATAAGTAATTAAACTAGTAAGATCTTTTCTCTTAAAACTATGGTTGATTTCGTTTTGATATTGATCATAGGCTTGAGCTACAAGTTCATTTTCTTGTGTATTAGATAGATTCTCTTTCATCCAATTGTTACTGGTAATGATTAATTACTAGATATAAATATTATATTTTCTCGTGACTTAATTGTGTTATTGTTAGTATTTGAGTATTTAATCCTTCGTGGATGTTTAGCCTTCTGGGTTAACAAATGGTAAAAGTGCAATTATCCTGGCTCTTTTAACTGCTGTAGTTAAGTCCCTTTGCTGTTTGGCTGTTAATCCTGTAAGTCTTCGTGGAAGGATTTTTCCTCTATCTGTTATAAATTTCTTTAGTAAATCAACATCTTTATAATCGATTGGATCTCCTGGCTTTATTGGAGACAAACGCTTTTTAAAGAATGAACTTGACATGGTTTAGAAAAAGTAAATTAAATGAGTAAAATTGGATAGTGTCACTTGATCTCCTTATGAGGAGTTGATTTATTGCAATGAGGGCAAAATTTCTTAATTTCCAGCCTTTAGGTGGTGTTCCGTCGGTTCTTCTCTGAGGTGTATCTTGAAACGCCCGGAGAGCGTTTGGCGGGATTGGACCGGCATTCGCTGCACTCAAGAGTGATTACGATCCGGACGCCCTTGTTTTTGGCCATAAAGGACGTTGCGCCGCTAATGCGAAGCATATAAACAGCCTTTTATCTTACAGGCCTAACCCTCCTTTTAGAAACATTCCTATCAGTTCGTAGGATCTACAGATATCACAGCTCACAAATGCGGGTTTCACTCTCCTGGCTACAGAAACTTGTAAAGGTAATGGAACCTGTTGATATCCTTGCCGAAAAGCTTTCTATGGCAGGCTTTGAGGTCGAATCTATTGAGGATTTATCTCAACAATGTAATGGCGTTGTTGTTGGATATGTAACCGAATGTCTGCCACATCCAAATTCTGACAAATTAAGTGTATGCCAGGTAAACGTGGGATCAAGCCAATTACAGATCGTATGTGGTGCTAAGAATATTAGAGAGGGCGTACACGTAGCTGTAGCTACGATAGGAAGTGAATTGAAAGCTGTGGACTTAATAATAAAAGAAACAAAATTAAGAGGTATTAAAAGTCAGGGCATGATCTGCTCCCTTAATGAATTAGGAATTCCTTCTTCAGATCAAGGTATAGCAATCCTTGATGAGCTAACAAATAAAGTTCTAGCTAAAGGCAATGAAGTGTCAAAACTACTCGATTTAGATGATGTAATTATTGAATTAGCTATTACAGCTAACAGACCAGATGGACTTTCGATGCTAGGCATTGCACGAGAGGTTGCCGCATTAACCGGACAAAATCTAAATCCTTATCCGGTATCTGATACGGACTCATTTGAGGAATACTTACCCAGTATTGATACGATAAAAAATCTAGGAAATAGTGGTATATATAGTTTATCAAAGATTAATGACATTAACGTACTTAATGGTTCATCTGAATGGATTGAGAATTGCATCAAAAAAGCAGGCATAAAAAATGTAAATTGTGTTGTAGATATTTGTAACTATGTAATGCTTGAACATGGACAACCTTTGCATGCCTTTGACGCTGCTCTGTTGGATAATATTGTTGGAAAGCCTGTTGAAGCGACTGACTTTGGTTTGAGATATGGCAAAGAAAATGAAATGTTTAGTGCTTTAGATGGATCCAAAATTAAATTAACAACTCAAAATCTACTAGTTACATGTAACGATATCCCTATCGCAATAGCAGGAGTTATAGGAAGCTTAAACACTGCAATAACATCAAATACAACTTCAATCTGGCTTGAAGCAGCTGTATTCAACCAGTCGTCAATACGCAAAAGTTCAAGATCTATTGGAATCAGGACAGAATCTAGTAGTAGATTTGAAAAGGGAGTACCTGTAGATACAACATTATCATCAAGTAATAGAGCAATAGAACTATTACTTGAACATACTAATTGCAATGTAATTGGAAAATGGAATTTTCTGCCGAAAGAGAGAGAGTCAAAAATAATTAAATTAAGAAGGGATAAAATCAATTCAACATTAGGTCCATTGTCTAATATAAATGACAAAGGAAAAATCAATACAATGTTAGTAAAGTTAAATACAGATCACTATCTTGACGAACAAAACTTTCTCGTAGATGAGATTATACTGAGAATCCTTATATCGTTAGGATGCAATGTTAGTAATAATGAGGATGGATGGGATGTACAAATACCTTCTCTTAGGGCTAAAGACCTTTTAAGAGAGATAGATTTAATAGAGGAAATAGCTAGATTAGTAGGATATGATAATTTTGAAGCTAAAATACCTCATGCCATTGAACCAGGTAGACTCACAGCTAAACAACAAGTAGAACGAAATATAAGGTGGAAATTATGTGCAACCGGAATGCAGGAAGTATTGACGACTTCGTTAGTAAGGCCTGATTTAAATGATCTGGATAGAATCTCAATAAAAAATCCATTACTAGCTGATACAAGTAATTTGCGAACAAATCTATGGAGTGAACACACGCAGATATGTCTTCGTAATCTAACGTCATCGGCAAAGTATTGCTGGATTTATGAAATTGGTTATATATACAAAAAAAATAACAATAAGTTTGTTCAAAGCAAAGTTCTATGTGGCCTACTATGTGGTCAAAATCAACTAGAAAGATGGACAAATAAGTCTAATTCAGGAGCCCTGTCATACTATGAAGCGCGAGGTAAATTAGAACAAGTGATGCAATACCTTAGAATTGAAGTAAAAGATGAACCATTAATTAACGATCAAACATTGCACCCTGGAAGAGCATCAAAACTTTTTATAGAGAACTCACCTGTTGGTAGGTTTGGGCAACTTCATCCGAGTGTATGCTCTGAGATTGGTATCCCTGATGATTGCTATATTTTTGAAATACAGATGGAGTCAATTATTAATGCCTCTACCAGAAGGGCAAAGTGGAGTCCAATATTTAAACCCTACCCAACAGTTCCCTATATGGAAAGAGACATCACTGTAGTTGTTTCAGATAAATGTACTGCAAGTCAATTGATTCAGGCTATAAAGAAAGCTGGTAAGAAACTAATAGAGAATGTCGAGCTCATTGATCAATTTAAAGGAGAAGGTATAGGTAAAAATAAATATAGTAAAACATTTAGAATTAGATACCGAAGTGAAAAGGAGACTCTTACTGAAGAAATACTTGCTCCAATTCATGAAAATGTAAGACAATATCTAAATAAATCATTTGAGCTTGAACTAAGAAGTTAAATTGATTGCAGTGAAACTAGCGCTAGTACCTCTAAATGAGTAGTCTGTGGGAAGAAGTCAATTGGTACAATTCTATCTATTGAATAATGTGTACCTGCAGAGCATAAGATAGATAAATCTCTAGTAAGCGTTGATTGTGAGCAACTTAAGTAAGCAATTTTTCTTGGTTTAATTCTGATGATTGTGTCAATAATAGTTGGATTTAATCCTTTTCGAGGAGGATCAAGGATAAGGGCATCATTGGAATTTAAGAATCTAGAAAGGTTTTCAGCAACATCACCTTCTACAAATAACGTATTAGTTATATTATTAATATTTGAATTTATTTTAGCTTGCTTTATGGATTCGTGACTAAGTTCTAATCCTATAACTTTAAATCCTAATGATGATAACGGTAGAGAAATTGTACCTACTCCACAATAGGCATCAATAATACGTAAGTCTTCCTTCTTGTCTTTAAACCACTCATAGATAATATTTACAGCCTTTTCTGCTAGATAAGGATTAACTTGAAAAAAAGTTGTGGTTTTCAATTGAAAGGTTAACCCATAAAATTTTTCTATTAAATAATCTCTGCCAGATAACAAGATCGTCTTATTTCCTAATATAGTATTCTTTGATATGGGTTGAATGTTCAAAGTTACTCCAACGCAATGATCAAATTCGCGGAGCCATTTTCTTGCAAGATTATATAGTTCATTAATTAAGGAAGTACTCACAATTGTAATTAATACTTCACCTGTTCTAATACCTATACGCATCCCCAGATGCCTAATTAGTCCTTTCTTGTTGGAATGGGGATCTGCAATAATACCATTTAATTGTAAATCTTCCTTCAATCTAGGTAAAAGACTATTTATGCCTATATCTAAAACAGGGCAACAATCCAAATCACATATTAAATGTGTCCCTCGTTGATAATAGCCCATGATTAAAGTATTATGTGTATAACTTTTAATTGGTATAAATGTTTTATTTCTATAACCAAAAGGGTGTTCACTTGAAATGATTGGTTCTGGGTCAATTTTAAAATTACCTAATCTTCTTAAAACTTGCACTAAAGAATCATACTTTATATTAATCTGGTGCTCGTCTGAAATATGTTGAATAGAGCAACCCCCACATTTATGTGCAATCATGCATGGTGGGATTCGTCTATTCTTTGATTCGTTTACTATTTCAACTAGTTCACAAATCCATTGCGAACCCTTCTTATGGCTGACTTTAACATTAGCTAGTTCACCAGGTATTAAATTAGGCGTACAGAAAATGTGTCCATTTAATTTAGATACTCCATAACCATCAATATTTACATCAATACATTTCGCCAATAACAACTCACCTATCACTGGACAGACCGTATTTTTCGTTTTTTTTGACACGATATTCGGATGTCATATATGGATTATCTTGTTAAATCGAACAATTTCAACTTTTATCATTAAAACAAAAATTGGCTGAATATTTTTCCTCACTAACAATTAAACCAAATCCTAGGTCCTCTAAATAATCTCGCATGAGACTAATTTTAATTCTAGTAAAGTGTCTAGTATGAGACCAGTTGGATCAATGCTATCAAAAGCCAATTCATGGCAATGATTACAACCAAGGTTAACTTTCTACCTAACAAGTCTGTAACTTGAGACTATGCAGAGATAGGCCCAAAATTAATTAATTTAAATGCCCATTACTCATCTAGTCTTTCAAATATAAGACCAATAACAAGACACATTACGAGTCTATTGCGAGACTTCTGAACTAAATTGTTTCTAATGATCATCAAATACTGCGTACCTGTTATACAAGCAGATACGCATAGACAGATAATCGCACAAATAAAGACTTCTACGGCCTATTTTATGAGGATGGACAGGAATTGGACAATATAAAATCTCTTGATTTTTATTTGTCATCATGAATTTAGATTGATCCAAATCGATTAAAACAACATATTTTGACGGATTTCTGTATTTTCGAGTAATTTGCACAAATGACGTATTACTAGTCGCTTATAAGACAGATTTCTAGACTCTATATGGGACTAAAATAAGATTATCAAGAATTAGACTGGTCGTGCTAGTTCATGGAAGAGTGATAGAGCATCACTTGTAAATATCAATGAAGTTGGATCAGACATATAGAATTTACTTTCGCAACTTAGACTAATTTCTAGACTCATTAATAGACCACAAATAGATTTATGAAATTACTTTTGTCGATATAATTCCTTTAGCATTTGATATGCCTCATTAAGTCTTCGCATAGATTCTGTAGTACCTCCTGAATCTGGATGACATTGCATCGCTTTATTTTTATAAGCACCTCTAATTTTAGATAGTGTTAATTGAGCTCCGGGCTGTGTAGGAAGCTCCAATAGTTTCAATGCACCGGAGACTGTCATTGTCGATTCGATAGTTTGAAATGAAGTTACGTTTCTACTACGTTTAAATCTATTTACAAATCTACGGATAAGAGTTGGCATCCTTTCTGGGAGTGAAGAAGTAGCAAAAGGATCTTCTAAGACTCCCGCTATAACAAGAATTTTTTCTAATGAAGCTGAACCTACTTGCCAATGTGGATAGTGTCTTTTCATTTTTCTATTAGCAGCAGTCCATGTAAAAGGAAATTCCTCAGTATCTTCTAGTTGGGGCCATATATCTGTAGCAATCCATATCATCGCAGCTTCTATTACTGTTTCACCAGGATGCTGTCCATAAAGTGAATGCCAATGCTTAGAAGCAGAGTTCAGACTTAAAGTAATATCTTTTTCCTTAACAGTAGGAATAAAATCTTCAATTTCATCTGTATTTTTTAAATAAGTTGCTGTTTTAAGACTTTTTCTTAGCTTATCACTTTTATTTCGGACAAATCCAGGAAGATCAATTCCCCCTGGTGAAGATTGACCCACTCCTGTTTTTATAATATGTGGTTCATTCTTTTGATTGCTAGTGCGTTGATCATTAATTGTTGCTAATGAACCATCACTTATTAATACTAAAGCTGCATCTTCATCGTATTTAGAACTAGGATCTATAGAATAATTAGTTTCATTTATAGCCTTATTATCTACTGAATCTTCGTTAGTTGTAAAATCATTTTCACTAGTTTCATCTTCAGGAAGAATTACCTCAAGAAGCCTTTTTAGAACGGCACCTCTTCCCCTCAAACCCCATTCCCGCTTGAGCTCATCAAATCTTTCTATTAGATGTTCCGGCAAATCGACGGAAATACGTCGAGAGTTTCTGCCTTCCGGCAATTTCAATGATTTTATTCCATTATTCCTATATTATAGGAAATACAATGATATTGATAAGTTTGTTATTTAAAAACCAGAACATTAATATAATTTTACTTCGTATAATGTATTTTTAATGCATAACATATCTTGTTTTATTTCAAATTAAACCAATATTTACTAATAACAATAGGAGTTGATAGTATTGCATAAAAATGACTGCTAATAATTTACAAACCTCAGTAGTCTTATAACAATATCATATGTTCGGTAATTTCTAAATCGATAGTTATTCACAAATGTATTTTAGAGGCTATAATCAATTGATATATAATGAAAATTCTTATTCATGATTTCCTCTGAATATTGTAATCCTCGAAATAGTATCGACAATAGAAGAAATATTTTCCAAAAAAGAAGACTAGAGATGCTTAAATTTATTAGAGACTCATACGAAAGGAAATTATCATCAATAAATGCATCTATTTCAACTTTAGAAAATCAAATAGAACGTGATTCAAAAATTGAAAATCAAGACTAGTAATTTATTTAGACAGTCTTTTTAGTAATTCTTCTGGCCCATTATCCTTTAGCCAATCCATATCTGATTCTTGTGTAGCCAATAAATATCCTGCATAACCAAGAGCATTAACATTAAAACCCCGATAAAAATCATTTCTTCTTTTGATTAAAACTATCCATTTCTTGCATATTAATAAATTATAGGGATCTAAAGGCATTTTTGTCGTTTCAGGTTCTCCTAGGTTTACTCCTGCAGCTAATGTTAAATAATCATTATATAATAATCTATATTTTGGAATATTTGAGCTAGTACTTCTTTTTTTTATTATAAAACCAAAATCTTTATGATAATTATTTTCACCTAAGCCCTTTATTAAAGACAAAAAATAACCTTCTCTAGGACAGATCATTGAATTTGATATTCTTGGAAGAAGTTGAAGATGTCTATGAGGTTGACTAGCTCCAGCCTCTGGACCACTATTAAAAAACCATAAGCCACTAGTAATTTTATCAACATTTTCTAGAGCTTTCCAGTCATTAGAACTCAGCCATCCATTTTGGGGGGCCCAATTATTTGTAATGAGTAACATATGTCCAAGTTGAACAGGATATTTATTTAGGATAAGAACATGATCATGATTAATGTTTGATATTTCTAGCCTTCTATCCCATGGAAAGAAAGGATTAGCCTTAGGTCCATATACTTTATTCTCAGAAAAAAATAACGATGTCAGTTGCCTTATTTGAAAATGTGTTCCTTCATTTGTTGATAATTTGCTTAGTTTAGTTTTAAGCGGTATTAAGGCACCTTCCTTTATAGCTTTAGCACTTTGCTTTAATGCATATATTTGATAATCATTAATGAGCAACGTGTTAGCACTGGTTTTCTTTTTTCGACATTAACATATTATCGCTAAATTGATAAGCAGATTCACCTGCCTGTCTCAACACAATTTGGGATGTAATAGTACAAAATAAATTTAATAATACAAAGTTTTCTTTCTTCATGATGAGAGAAGGGTATTTCTCAGATTCAATGGCTCCTGATCTCAGTGACTGAAATGCTCTATGGGCTTCCTCCACTGATTCGATGGATATGGACCAATTACCTATTTAAGCCATTTAGACCCCATAGAAGGCCAATTCAGCGACGTTTCAATAAGAGTATTCAAACCCAGTAGGTTGAATAATTCTTTTATCTTGATCCTGTTCTGAAAAATCAATAATTCGAGTGTAAGCAAGTCAAAATGTAGTTTTCATCTCCCTTTTGGGATAAAAGACTAGAATTTTTGCAATTAGCCTGTTTTATCACCAAACCGAGGTCCTTTTATTGATAGAAGTTACAAATCCACTTCGATATCTTGAAGGAACCTTGCCTGAGTCAAATCAGCCAGAACCTTTACCTTGCAGCTGATCTAGACCGGTTAGGAATCAATTTCTAATGAGGGGACTAAAAAACTACTGACACAATTTGGAATTAAATGGTTGACGAATACAGGGGGCAAGGCGTTATAGGTCATTTAGTCATGCCTCCTCAATGGATTGGGAGTTCACAGAAGACGCCGCATTTCTCGCCCTGTGTGATGCTTTCCGCGAAAGCGGCGAAACCTCAGCAATAGAGTTCCTTGCCAATGGGGAAGGAGCCTTTCATTTTCAAGAGCTGACGCAAAATGCAGCTGGAGAAGGTATAGATTTTAGTGATTCTGAAGACCTTGAGGAATTTCAACAAGAAGTGATAGAAACTATGGAGACACTCTGCAAGGATTAATTTAATAATTATGTGATTAGCCTGTAGGCCTTTAATACGAATATCATAGTAATTGATTATAATTATAATTTATATATAAGCATGATTTTATTAATATAGAATTTTATATTATTTTTCAAGCTTTTTTAATTTTTCACTTGCTTATGGAAAATCTTAAGTGATGTATACATCAAAACCTATAATTAATTTCTCCAATAAGGAATTAAAATAAAGGTAAACAAAATTATTCATAAACATGCAACTATAGTAGTTAATGATTTTACAATCAATAAATACAGATTTTATACTAGAATATTGTTTGAGTAATTCTTGCAACCTTGACTAGTAAAGAGTACGAGGTGATAGTTGTTGGTTCTGGTGCTACAGGAGGAATTGCTGCGTATTCATATGCAAAAGCTGGGGTACGTGTATTAATAGTTGAAGCGGGAGAACAATTAACGCCTAAACAAGCTATTGGTTCAGAACCTCTTAATACAGTTAACCGATTTCGAAACCTTATAACTCAAGACCATTTAATTCAAGCCCAGCATCCTGGCTACTGGAAGGCTAATCCACTACTATACTCAAGTGAAAGGGAGAATCCTTATACATATCCCCCTAATCAACCATTTTTATGGACACAAGGTAACCAAGTAGGAGGAAGAAGCTTAACTTGGGGTGGTATCACTCTTAGACTCTCAGAATATGAATTAAAATCATCAAAAATAGATGGATTTGGATCAGATTGGCCTATTAACTATGAAGAGATATCACCTCATTATAGCCATATTGAAGCTATGCTTAAGGTTCATGGTAATAAAGATAGATTAAAACATCTGCCTGATGGTAATTTTATTGATCCGTTACCATTTAGTTCAAGTGAGATCTCATTTTCTAAATCAATAAAAAACGAATTTGATTTTCCATTTATCCATTCAAGAGGTTTTGATATTCATGATGCAAGAAATAATAAATCATGGCCTAAATATAGTAGTCTGGGCAGCACATTGAAAGAGGCTGTTCAAACTGGAAATGTAGAAATACTTAGTAATCACATAGTAGAGAAGATCGTTATGAACAAGAATATCGAAAAAGCAAAAGGTATAATAACTGTAAATAAAAAAAATGGTGCCAAGGAACTTATTAATGGAAAAATAATAGTTTTATGTGCTTCTACTATACAAAGTCTACGGATATTACTAAGTTCAGAATCAAAAAATACACCAAATGGTTTTATTGATAGCTCCGGAGAATTAGGCTGTTATGTAATGGATCATGTTTCAACATCCAGGTTCTTTACTCTTCCATATAATTCAAAGAGTAATAACACAAAAAAATATTCACTATCTGGAGCTGGCAGTTTTTTTATTCCTTTTGGATCACATTTCGAAGGCACACTAACCTCAGATTTCATAAGAGGTTATGGTCTTTGGGGAGGTATTGATAGATTAAATATTCCTAATTTCTTAAAAAGAATAGGAGATAGTGCTATTGGATTTTTAATTGGTCATGGTGAGGTTTTAGCCAAGAAAACAAATAGAGTATCACTTTCTTCAAAATTAAATCATTGGGAAATACCCTGTCCCCATATAGATGTCAGATGGGGAGACAATGAATATAAAATGGTTTCTCATATGCAAAATACAATAAACCAATTAGTTCAAATTGCAGGTGGCAAAGTTTTACCACTTAAAGACATAATCAAAATGCCATTTGTTGAACCACTAGTCCACAATTCATACGCCCTTAGTGAAGGTCCTCCTCCACCTGGGTATTACATTCATGAAGTTGGAGGTGCAGCAATGGGAACTAAAGAATCTAATAGCGTAGTTGATCCATTAAATCGTCTATGGCGTTGTAAAAATGTTTTAGTTGTTGATGGAGCATGCTGGCCTTCATCAGGTTGGCAAAGCCCAACGCTAACTATGATGGCAATTACTAGAAGAGCCTGTCTTGAATCCCTTAAGCCTCACAACGAGTGAAAAGGTCATTTAAATATCGTTCAGTAACTGCACGATCATTGCAACCGTTTTGAAAAAGGAAGTTTGCTAGTGCAGAACTCATTACTTGGTATTGATCCCAATTTGGGTTAGATCCAATGAAATCCTTCATTCCTATATAAAGCGCTTCTGGAATTTCCGCTTCAAGGCTTACCAAAGGTTTTAATGATTTTGTCTCATGTGATATCGAGTTGAGTTCCGCGCATCCTTGAAGTTGATCAGAAGACATTTAGAGCATCTCGTCTCGAATAACTCGTCAAGGATCTACTTGATAATCAAATAAGTCAAAGGTTGGCGGCATTTCATAACACCACGTGAGACTCTCATAGACTCAAGTTATAGAAAGGAATTTTGAAGACTCGGAAATCAGATCAACTTCTGAGAAAAGAAAAACCAAGAATGTCAAGCATCATTTTCTACTCACTTCAAAACCCACAGGTTTATGGCTAATAAACGAATTAAACTGATTAGCTGTGGAAAACCCCCTTAAATCAGTGGAAATTGGCTGGGTAAAATAAATAGAGTCAAATGCATAAGCCTTGCTTATAGTAGATAGTCCATAGAGTCTCACACAAGATAGAGACGCATGAGCCCTCCTTATGCACTAGATGATTTTAGATTTCATGCTTAGATTGATTTTTTAGAGTGCTTGGCCCTAGTGGATGTTCTGAATGGGGATATGGGAAATGGGTATGGTCGTGCACGTGATCATTATCAATTCCAATAGTGTTAGTGACATTTTCTTGACATTCACCCGTACATTCGGATTCGCAAAGACTACATAATTCAGTCAGTCCCTCTACATGATGATGATGACTTTCCTGAAAAAGACCAACCTCTTTTTCAAATCCAATTATATTTGAACGATATTTACATAATGAACAATTCATTGACACTTCTCCAACTAGTAGTTCATTTATACGATCTACAAATGTATCTACAACAAATGGATGATTTCCTAAATATTTTGTTGATAGAAATTCAATGTCTGGATAATCATTCGCAACTATATTAGTATAATTTCTAATACGAGAAACAAGTACCCCACTGAAGAGAAAATACGGAAAAACTATAATTCTTTGGAAGCCAAGTTTTACGACATGACGCAAACCCGGTTCAACCATAGGAAAAGTTACTCCAGAAAATACTGTTTCTCCCCATCCGAAACCAAATGCTTCGACCAACATCCTTGTAATTTTGTTGACATTCGAATTAGCATCTGGATCTGATGATCCTCTACCAACAACAACTAGAAGTGTTTGTGATAATGGAACAAATGATGAACTATCTAAAACTTCTTGAATACGAGCTCCCGCTGCAGCTAACATCTGACTATCAATGCCTAGCTCTCTTCCATACTTAATATCCAACTTCTTCTGAGATGCGTAATTGTTTAAAACAGACGGAATATCATTCTTAACATGTCCAGCAGCGAATAACATCGCAGGAATTGCGAGAACACGTTGTACTGAAGCCCTTAAAAGGTGATCTAGGCCATCCTTAAGTATAGGCTTGGCAAATTCAAGATATCCATACTCAACAGGAGTTGCAGAAAGTCTCTGTTTTATTGATTGAACCAATTGGAAAAATTCTTCAGCAGCCATGCGATTTCTGCTGCCATGCCCACATATCAGTACTCCAATACGTGAATCAGTTGCTATGGTTGGTAGTTTCTTCAAGATAGACTGCTAGTTATAGTTACCTTATATCTAATTGCTCTTTCTTTCATATTTATATTTCGGTAGTCTTTTAATAGCTATCTACTAAAGCAATTTCTTACTGCATTGAAGTACCCAATGCTCTCGCTAAAAACTCCCGTATTGCAGGAGTCATAAAATCTATTGATCCAAATTTAATTAGTCGTTTTCAAAAAGTTGAATTATGTCAAAAGCCACTTCTTATCTGTAGTGGTGGTACATCCAGTAGATGTGCTGCTGATGGACACTTTACATTAGACCTAAGAATTAATTATAAAGAATCCAATTTTAATATTACCACAAATGAAATTGAGATTGGAGCAGGAAATTCAATGGGAGAACTCATAGAGATTTTGAAGGGTCACGGTAGAAGCTTTCCCATTGGCTTATCAAATCACACTGGTTTTGGATATATGTTAACTGGGGGGATAAGCCCTCTAAGTAGATCACAAGGTCTAGCAATAGATCAAATCGAGCAAATCAATGGTATATGGGGAAATGGTACTCAATTTGTTTTGAAAAGAAATGATCAACATACAAATGGTATTCCTACAAATGAATGGAGGGCATTACTTGGAGCTTCGCCATTTTTAGCGATAATCACTTCTGTAAAACTAAGGACTTTTCCAATCAGAAATTTAAGAATCTGGTCTTCAATAGTTAAACCAAATGAGCTGATGGATTTAATCAGAGAATCTGAATTATTTCCAAACCATATAAGTTTGCAATGGTCCTGGGATAATACAATCAAAGCATTATGTGTTATTGATAGTAATAATGATTTATCTATACTCAAGGAATTAAATAATATGGTCAAGGATAAAAATAATATCACCACGTTTAATGTAAATGGATTAGATCAACTTAATAATTTAAATATTTTGAAATCATCTTCACCTCATAAACAATTAATATATAATGAAGTACTAGGAATTCTTGGTCCCTCATGGGAGAATAATGTGAATCATGTAGTACATTTGATATCTGGATTAATGAATGAGAGGCCAAATCAATTTTGTTATATTTCATCTCAGCAACTTGGTGGTCATACTTCTAAGGTGAAAAGAGATTCAACATCATTTTTACATCGTAATTCACTTTGGAAACCATGGATAACTGCAGGATGGCCTGCCAGTAATTCAAGGCAAAAAGAACTAAGTCTTAAATGGCAAGAAAAGGTATGGAAGAAATTACAACCATTCTGTCCAGATGTCCATATGGCACAACTTCATCAACACCTACCATTCCATAAAAAGGAAATTAATGGAGCATTTGATGAATGGCTACCTAGCCTGCAAGAATTAAAACAAATCTATGACCCAAAAGGATTACTTCCTAACCTCTAAGGTATCAACTGGGTTGAACTCAATTTTATGCCTAAAAATTCAACAGAATCACTGACATATCAGTGGATAGGTAACCCACAAAAAAATCTCCTCTCTGGATTAGTAGTTGCATTTGCAATGATTCCAGAAGCTATAGCCTTTTCTGGCATTGCTGGGGTTGATCCAAAAGTAGGGTTATATGGTGCATTTTGCCTATCTCTAACAATCGCCTTTGTTGGTGGTCGGATGGGGATGATTACATCAGCAACAGGCTCAACAGCTCTGTTAATGACTGGGCTTGTTGCAATGGGAAATGCTAGGGGTGGATTAGGCCTTTCCTATCTAATAGCAGCCGGATTATTAACAGGGATATTGCAAATCTTATGGGGTTATTTAAGACTTGCACACCAAATGCGTTTTGTCCCGCAAGCAGTATTAAGCGGCTTTGTTAATGCCTTGGCATTATTAATACTACAGGCACAATTTCCACAACTTGGTATTAATCTCCATTACGGAGAAGATTACTCTGAAAAGCTTGTTAATCACGCTTTCCCTACAGCCATGCAGATTCCCATAATATGGATACTTGTAGGAATTGGCTTATTAATTATTTATGGACTACCGAAAATAACTAAAATAATTCCTTCACAATTAGTAGCCATCATTATACTTACACTTATATCAGTATTACTCAATCTTGATATCCCAACTGTTAGGGATCTTGGATCTCTACCGAATGGATTTCCAACTTTTTTCAATCCATTTGGGTCTATTGAGGACGGTAGAATACCGTTCAATTTGGAAACATTTGGTCTAATCCTACCGACATCGTTAGCTATATCGTTAGTAGGTCTGATGGAGACATTTCTAACACAAGATATTCTTGATGACAAAACAGATACAGACTCAAATAAAAATATTGAGGCTAGAGGACAAGGGATTGCAAACGTTGTCTCTTCACTGTTTGGAGGAATGGCCGGATGTGCCTTAGTTGGCCAGTCTGTTATGAATATCGAAAATGGAGGGAAATCAAGGCTTTCTACACTTTTTTCAGGATTAAGTCTTCTTGTCATGATTCTTGTCTGTAGACCTTTGCTTGAAAGAATTCCTATGGCAGCTCTTGTAGCTGTAATGATTACAATTTCAGTAAGTACAGCAGATATTTCAGGATTGAAAAATATAAAGAAAATACCCCGGAGTGATACAGCAGTAATGCTTACAACATTTCTTGTAACGATGCTTACAACCCCACATAATTTAGCACTTGGTGTTTTAGCAGGAGTAGCATTGGCTGGTATTCTTTTTAGTAGAAAAGTAGCTAAAGTGATCAAAGTTACATCTACTCAGCTAGGTCCAAGTGAAGTAAGATATGTAATAGAAGGTCAGTTATTTTTTGTCAGCAAGATATATTTTCTACAGGGTTTTGAATTTCACGATAATCCATCTAGAATCATAATAGACATGAAGGATGCACATATATGGGATCAGAGTGGTGTTACTGCATTACAACAAGTAGTCAGAAAGTTGAGAACACGAGGATCTGAAGTTACAGTTGTTGGTCTTAACGAAGAAAGTCAGGATCTGTTCCAGAGGATAGGCACAGCAGGATCACTATCTCACTAAAAATTATCATATTTACTAATAATTTTATAAAGAATCACAATATTTCATACATAAAAGTAGGTTTTAGAATATAAAATATTAATGATATTTAAATTAAACATGAGGAAACTTTCCTTTACTTTCCTTTGTGGTTTGTCAACACTTATTACTAGCTGTGCAAGTATAGAATCGAATTCTGTATCACGTCTTGATCTGATTAAGCAAAGAGATGAGCTTATTTGTGGTGTCAGCGGTAAGATTCCAGGTTTTAGTTTCTTGCAGAGTAGTGGCAAATATGAGGGATTAGATGTAGATATATGCAAGGCAATGGCTGCTGCATTTTTAGGTGATTCAAATAAAGTAAAATACAGACCTCTTACCGCACCTGAGAGATTTACAGCTTTAAAAACCGGGGAAGTAGATCTTATATCTAGAAACACAACATTTAACTTAAGTAGAGATTCTGTAGGTGGAAATGGGGTTACTTTTGGACCTGTTATTTTTCATGATGGACAAGGACTACTAGTCAAAGAAGAATCTAATATTAAGGATATTAAAGATCTTAATAACAAAAACATTTGTGTAGGTTCAGGAACCACTACCGAGCAAAATCTGAATGATTACTTTCAAGAAAGGAGAATTAACTACACACCAATTAAATACCAGGATCTTAATCAAGTTGTAGCCGGTTATCTCCAAGGACGATGTGCAGCCATGACATCCGACAGATCTCAACTTGCTGCTGCACGATCTGGATTTACCAAACCTAATAAACACTACATTCTTAGTGATGTACTTAGCAAAGAGCCACTTGCTCCTGCATCATTAGGTGGAGATCAAGAACTAAGTGATGCAATGAGATGGGTTATATATGCACTTTTCAATGCCGAGGAGTTAGGTATAAACAAAGACAATGTTCAAAATAAACTTACATCGGCAAAAGCAGACGTAAATCTAACCTCACTTAGACGTTTTCTAGGTATTGATGGAGGATTAGGTAGCAAATTAGGACTTAGCAATGATTTTGTTGTGAAAATAATAAGTAGTACTGGAAACTACTCTGAAATCTACAATCGACATCTAGGACCAGATAGCAACGTTCCAATTCCAAGAGGCCTAAATAATTCTTATACAAAAGGAGGCTTATTAATTTCTCCACCATTAAAATGAAGTAAAGTCATGAAAATACAAAAAGGGTATTTAATACAGTTGATCTTCTTACTATCAATAGTAATTGTTATTTTTATTTTAATAAATAATTTAGTCATTAACCTCTCCAGAACTAATGTAGGTATAGGTTTTCAATGGTTACTTCAACCAGCCGGTTTTGCCTTGGCAGAGCATATTCTTCCATACAAGCCTTCGGACAGTTATGCCTGGGCATTAATAATTGGATGGTTTAATAGCCTAAAAGTAATTTTTTCAGGACTATTACTCTCTACATTTATGGGTGTAGTAATAGGAATTGCGAGAGTAAGTAAAAATTATTTGTTGCGTTTATTATCAAGTCTGTATGTTGCATTTATACGACAGATTCCTTTGCTTTTACAATTAATGTTTTGGTATTTTGTTGCATTTTTAAATTTGTCTGAAACACCTATATCAATAATAGGTGGTTTAGTTCAGATATCTAATAAATTTATTAATTTACTCGGTTTACATCTTAGTATTGAATTTACAGCACTATTAGTAGGCTTGAGTGTTTTCACAGGAGCATCAATATCAGAAGTAATAAGAGGTGGGATTAATTCTGTAGCAAAAGGTCAATGGGAAGCATATAAAACCCTTGGTATTTCAGATAACCTTGGAATGTACAGGATAATTTTGCCACAGGCACTACCTGCAATAATACCTGCACTAACAAGCCAATA
Organism: Prochlorococcus sp. AG-363-B04; assembly: GCA_003278465.1. Classification (GTDB taxonomy): domain Bacteria; phylum Cyanobacteriota; class Cyanobacteriia; order PCC-6307; family Cyanobiaceae; genus AG-363-B04. The sequence goes on along the minus strand of QCFC01000004.1, from coordinate 55,125 downwards.
TTTAAATCTTGCAAAGAATAGTACACTTGCGATAGCTGTGGGTTATGCAGATCTTTATGCAGTAAGTGATACCTCAATCACCCAAACAGGAAGAGCAATTGAAGGATTTGTCATTCTGTTATCTAGTTTTATACTCTTGAATATGATAATTAATTCCATTATGGAATTAATTAATAAGAAAATTGTTCGATCAAATTTCCATTAACTTTAGTGCATCATAAATATCATCAATTGCATTGATATATCCATTGTCTATAGACTAGTGTGTTATATTTAATATAGAGCGTTACGCAAGAACATGACTATTATAAGTAGATATTTTTATAGACTGAAAAAATATATTATTTCAAGTCCTCTTGACTTAGTATTTACTATCACCATTGTCTCGATATTTACTTATTTTATTAACTATTTGCTAGATTGGGCCATTAATCTAGCTAAATGGGACGTTGTTTTTAATAACATACGATTATTTATAATAGGTAGCTATCCTCAAGATTCCAGTTGGAGGCCGTTATTATGGTTGTCGATATTAATCCTGCTATTAATTGTTAGCCTCTCTGATATTCATAAAAAATATTCACAGGGATCATGTTTAAAAGTATGCTGGTTAGCTGTTACACCATTAGGTATTTATTTACTATCAGGAAGTTTAGGATTACAACCTGTAGCAGCGAGAGAATGGGGTGGATTAATATTAACACTTGTATTAACCACATCAAGTTTAATAATTGCGTTGCCGATAGGTGTTCTTTTAGCTATAGGGAGAGTTAGTGAATTAAAAATAATTCGTAATCTTTGCAGAGCATACATCGATCTAATGAGATCATTTCCACTTATTTCAATTCTTTTTTTTGGACAATTAATGATTCCACTTTTTCTACCTATTGGTATAGAAATAAACCGAGTGGCCAGGGCTGTATTTGCTTTTTCAATATTTACTGCTGCTTATGTGGCAGAAGATGTCAGAGGAGGATTTCAATCTATTCCCAAAACTCAAAAGGAAGCTTCTGAAGTATTAGGATTAAATTCAAGGCAAACCTTTCTGTATATCCTCATTCCGCAAGCTATAAAGACCTCTTTACCAGCATTAACAAATCAGGCTATTGGATTGCTCCAAAACACAAGTCTTATGGCTATTCTTGGCTTGGTTGAAGTTTTAGGGATTAGTCGCAGCCTGCTAGCCAATCCAGCGTATATTGGAAGATACCTAGAGGTTTATGTATGGTTGGCTCTAGTTTATTGGATAATATGTATTTCAATAGCGCTTCTTTCTAGAAAATTAGAGGTAAGTCTCTCTCATAAACTGCCAACCAAATCAATATGAGCAACGTCATCGACATATGTAACCTAACAAAAATCTTCGGCAACCAAGTTTATGCATTAAAGCATATTGACCTACAAGTAAGAAAAAGCGAAGTCCTTGTAATCATGGGACCATCAGGGTCCGGTAAAAGTACTTTAATTAGAACCTTTAATGGGCTCGAATCCATAGATGGTGGATTAATTACAATTTTAGGCAATGTAATTACAAAGGACCCTGACCAGCACGTGATTAAAAGAATAAGAAAAAGTGTTGGCATGGTATTTCAGCAATTCAACCTATTTCCTCATTTGACGATAATTGACAATATTATTTTAGCCCCTATGAAAGTACAAAAAATATCAAGGAAATTTGCAGTAAATAATGCAATTAATTTGCTCGATCAAATGGGTATAAAAGAACAAGCCTATAAGTATCCTAATCAACTAAGTGGAGGACAACAACAACGAGCTGCAATAGCTAGAGCACTGGCATTAAATCCAGAAATCATGTTATTTGATGAACCTACAAGTGCTCTTGATCCTGAACGAGTTAAAGAAGTTCTTGACTCTATGAAAAATCTAGCCAAAAATGGTATGACTATGGTTGTTGTTACTCATGAAGTTGCATTTGCCAAAGATGTTGCAGATAGGGTTATTTTTATGGATGAAGGAAGGATTGTAGAAACATCTACACCTAGTTTGTTCTTCACTAACGCAAAGGAAGAAAGAAGCAGAAAGTTTCTGAATCAAGTTATGTAGAAAAGCTTTATTTATATACAAGCATTTATTGAATTTTATATAAGCAAAATTGGGAATAACTTAGATTTGGCGTTGAAGAGTGGAAAGACCCTAGTAATCTCCTTTTGTAAAAATAGTAAACCCTAGGCAAGTCAAATAAATGATATTTGGAAGACCGCTGTAGAATTGAGGAAATGCTCATAAAAAAATGGCTTACAGCGATTTCACTGTTGTGGCAGGCGCTTTGATCCATGTGCCAATTGTCATAGGGGTATTCAAAGCCTTTGACAGTGTTACAGCTAAGGGATATGAAGCCCAATTAGCTGCTCAGGCAGAAGCTGAAGCCAGAGCAAAGGCAGCTCAAGCTGCTGCTGAGGCTAAAGCTGCTGCTGAGGCTAAAGCTGCAGCAGCAGCAAAGGCAGCAGCAGAAGAAAAGGCTAGAAAAGCTGCTGAGGCTGCTGCCAAAGCAAAAAGTGATGCCGAATCAAAAAAGAAAAAAGATAGTTAAAACACATAGAAAGGATTTACTTGGCAATTGAATATATATTTAGTTAAAAATTACATAACAAATAGTCGAATAATTAGATCAAATGTAGCAACGGAAAGTCAGGTTTATTCGTTCCGTAATTATTTTCTTTCTAACCGGTAGTGAATGAATCCATGACTGCTGAGAATAAGGCTTCATTAAGAGTATGTCTCCGTCACCAAGGCTTAAAACATGTTTTTCCAATGATGTTTTATGTTTGAAGATAATTTCCCTGGTAGAACCAAGTGATAATGACAAAATAGGCATTGATGAATCTATTTCATCTTCGTCATCTGAATGCCATCCCATCTTATCATTACCATTGCGGTATAAATTTATTAAGCAACCATTAAATTTAGTATTAAAGCTAATTGAGATTCTCTCGAGTAACGGCTCAAACCATGCTGGCCATGAAATAGCATTATGTGTAAATCCACTATATGAATAGGATAAACCTTCCTCACCAACAAATGTTGTCAATCTGGGAACATTATAATCTCGCCCAAAAACCTTCACCATTGGCTGCTCCCATTTTAATTCTGACCTAATTTTGTTAAACCATAATAAGGAATCAGATTGATTTAACCACTTTTCATAATAGACCCAGGGAATAGTATTGATGGCATCGATAACGAAAGTACAACTACATTAAAATACATTCCTGTCAAAACAATCAAAACTTCAAATTTAAAATATAATATTAAGTATATAGTTTTACCAATGAATAAAAACAATATTAACTACCTATTAGAACCTTCGGTTTATAGCCATAAGGTTATTGATATAAAATTAATTGAAACTCATATTTCTTGGATTGTACTTACTGGTATATATGCATATAAAATTAAAAAGCCATTAAATAACGAATACATACAATCAAGTACTATAATTCAACGACTAAATTATTGTAAAGAGGAAATAAGGTTAAATACAAGATATAATCATACATTATATTTAGGTATTTCTGTAATTTACTCAACATCAAGTAAATACTATGTAGATGATTCCACTGAAAATGATCTAAACCTATCAGATTCGAAGGTTTTAGACTATGCAATAAAAATGAAGCAGATTAATCAACTCTTTATACTTAGCAATATTTCAGCACAACGATTAGACGATATCCTATTTAGAAGACTAGGTAAATCTATTGGTACATTTCACTTAAGATTAAAATCATATGAAAAGAAAACAGATAATAATATACTTGTGTCTATAGAGCATCACAATAAAGTAAATTTAGAACATCTATCAGAATTAAAACCAACAAATAACGATTTAAATCTGTTATCTATAATTAACTCATATATGTCAACTGATTTCAGATTAAAACAAGGTATTTTTCTTGAACGCTATCATTTGGGCTTTTTTAAAGAATGTCATGGTGATCTTCATTGTGACAATATATATGTAAATAATGAATATCAATTAGAAATATTCGATGGCATTGAATTCAAGGAGAGCCTCAGAATGATTGATCAAATAAGTGATATTATATTTATCGTGATGGACCTGCAGGCAAGAGGTAATAATCGACAATCTCTTATTTTATTAAATAATTGGCTATATACAACTGGTGACTATTTAGGTTTAATTCTTTACCAGTGGTACTACTCATATAGAGCATTAGTCAGAGCCAAAGCTAACTATCAAAGACTCAAACAAATACAGACTAACACTATAGATCAAATAAAGACAGAAAGTAGTTCATTTGACAAGGAAATAATAATTAATAAATACCTACAGACAGCCTATAATGTATATCAACAAGCAACAGAAAAGATTCTAATACTCATGCATGGATTTAGTGGAAGTGGCAAAACATATCTCAGTAAAAAACTTTGCATAGCCTTTAATGGAATAAGAATAAGCTCAGATATTGAAAGAAATAGGTTTTGTCAGGATAATAATATTACACAAGTTGATAAATATAGTGAGTTTGTTACTAATATAATATATGAGGAAAAGCTTTCTCAATATGCTAAATACTCATTAGAAGCAGGATTTAATACTATTATTGATGCTACATTCTTAAAGGCTAGAGAAAGAAAAAAATTAATTAATACAGGATTCGAATCTGGGGCCAAAATCGCAATTGTATTTTGTAGTTGTTCAGAAAAAACAGCCGCAAGTAGAATTAAATCACGCTTAGAGCAAGCAAATGATGAATCCGAGGCAGATTTCCAAATAAGAAAATCACAAAAGAAATGGATTGAAAAAATAACATTTGAAGAAATAAAAATAACTGTTCATTTTAATGAGAAATCTAATATCATGGATTGTATAACAGAGATAAGAAAAAAAGCATCCACAATTATCCCTGATTAGTATATTTTAACTTATTATATAATTTAGTGATTTAAGCTTACCCTCTGATAACAGAACCATAACCACTGTTGAAATAATAAATTTCTATGAGATCGCCATAAAGTCTGAGGATTATTTGGGTTAAAATTTTCTGGTGGAGGGACATTCCCCTTGGCTTTATCTCGTTCCATTTCAGAAAGAATTCGTCCAGCACTATATTCAGGGTGCCCTAGATGCATAAGCTGTCGTTGATCAGTTGTCTCAAAGATTGTATATCCAACTTTATCTCCATAAGCCAATAATCTTAATCTTCCTTGTCTTTGAGAATCCTCCATAGCCACATCATCTATTGAAGCATATCTGCTCTGAGGACAAAGAAATTTATCATCTTGTGTACCCATCAATGGGTGCCCTGGAACAAGACTCCTCATCGGATAAATACCAAATAACTTTTCCTTGAATGATTGCTTATCAACACCAGCCATATAAGCCAACGCAAATCCAGCCCAGCAAAGGCCTAATGTACTAGCACATCTGGAACGGGCATCGTTAACTAGTTGAACAAACTCGGGCCAGTAATTTACATCTTCGAATGGCATGTGCTCAACAGGTGCACCAGTAATTATTAATCCATCTAATGGTGGATTCATAGCTTCTGACCATGAGATATAGAGATTATTAAGATGAGCATGATCCCATGTCTTATAAGAATGAGTAGTTAACCTTATCCATATAGGTTCTATCTGAAGAGGAGATAATCCAAGAGGGTGTAATAAATTGAACTCGTATTGCTTACCTAATGGCATGATATTTAAAATACCTATTCTTAAAGGTCTAATATCTTGTCTTTCTGCTAATGAGGGTTCTATCCATGAAATTCTATTTCTTTCAATAGAGGAAATCTTGTGATAACTTCTCGGTAGAATTAAAGCCATATAAATATATAATAGTAATTTAATTAACTTAATGCCTGTTCGAAATCAGCCTTTATATCATCTATATGTTCATATCCAACTGATACTCTAACCATAGTCGGTGTTACACCAGCTGAGTATTGCTCTTCTTCAGTTAGTTGCTGATGTGTAGTTGAAGCTGGATGTATTACCAAGGTTTTTGCATCTCCTACATTTGCTAGATGACTAGCAAGTTTAAGTTTATTAATAAAATCAACTGCATCATCATAACCGCCCTTTAAGGAAAACATCAGCATACTTCCCATTCCTCTTCCAGTTAGATACTTCTTAGCCATATCATGATATTTATGTGATTCCAAGCCTGGATAGTTTACACTTTCAATCTTAGGATTATTGCTAAGCCATTCTGCTAATTGCATAGCGTTAGAACATTGTCTTTCTATCCTTAAGCTTAGAGTTTCTAAACCTTGTAGTAAAAGAAATGAGTTAAATGGACTTTGTGCAGGACCCCAATCTCTAAGCCCTTCAATTCGAGCTCTTAATGCAAATGCAATATTTTTGTTTTCTGGGACTCTAAGCATCTTACAGATCTCACTACCAAAACCAAAAGCATCCCAATGTACTAAACCATGATAAGCATCACTTGGCTCACTCATTAAAGGAAATTTTCCATTGCCCCAATTAAATGTTCCTGCGTCTACTATTACTCCCCCTAAACTAGTACCATGGCCGCCAATCCATTTAGTAGCACTTTGTACAATTACATCGGCTCCGTATTCTATAGGGCGGATTAGAGCTCCAGCTGCACCTAAAGTATTATCGACAATTAATGGAATAGAATTTTTTTTAGCCAATTTAGATAATTCGACAAAATCAGGTACATTAAATCTTGGATTTCCCATTGATTCGATATAAATAGCTTTTGTATGTGAGTCTATTTGCGAAGAAAAACTATCCACATTATCTCCATCAGCAAACTTTACATTTATTCCTAATCTAGGAAATTGAACTTTAAATTGATTATATGTTCCGCCATAAAGAAATGATGTAGATACAAAGTTATCACCTGCCTCAAGACAATTAGTAATAGCTATAAATTGTGCAGCCTGGCCAGATGAAGTTGCTAAAGCTGCCACACCTCCTTCAAGTGCCGCTATCCGTTTTTCAAAAACATCAGTCGTGGGGTTCATTAACCTTGTATATATATTTCCAAACTCTTTCAATCCAAATAAATTGGCTCCATGCTCAGCATCATTAAAGACATAAGAGCTTGTTTGATATATAGGAACGGCTCGTGAATTGGTAGTTGGATCTGGTACCTGACCAGCATGTAACTGAAGTGTTTCGAAGCGATGTGAAGCCAAGGACACCAATTGAAAAACTACTACCTCCTTTCTAGCCTAATAATTCAATTACGACTCCAATAATCAGGTGGTTGTGGCATTTCAGTATCAGCTAGTGATGGTAGCGTTTTAACAATCAAGGGGATTATCTGTGTCCGAACCTCTTTCCTAAAGCTATTTGCAGCTTCCGCAGGAAGTACTGGATAGTTTTCCTTAGGCTCATTATCAGGATCTCTTAATGTTCTCCACTTATTAGTCTGATCAGTAGCTTGGAGGGCTTTTAGAGGCCCTATAAAATCAAAATCGAAAAGATTAATTTGATTATTAAAAGAGCTTCGTCCTAGCTGAATAAGTTCTTCACGAAATGAATCAAGAGCTTTCGCCTTCAATGTATCTGGCAAACCTAATACTGGTTCGTAATAGTCAAGTGCACGTATTTCCTCCTCCAGGATAATTGGCCATAAACCTCTCTCACCTTCTTTAAGCTCTAATTCCTTCTCTGAGGAATCCATGGTCTCCAAATAAAAGAGAAGCCATCGATAGTAATTTTTTTCCTTGATTGGCTTCTTAGTAGAAGGTTTTGCAGTAGTTATTTTTGGGAGAGCAGCTTCCGCCTTTCTTAAAAAAAGTCTGTCTTCTCGTTCAAGGTTAATTGCACCCCATCGCTGGCGATAATCCCATAATTCCGAATAGCGAGAGACCTCCTCTAAAGACCAACCAAGGTCCTTAAGTTCTTCAGGCCTGTGCGTTGATTCTTTTGACACCCTTTAAATGCTCTTAATTACTGTAAGAGTAAGCGGGCGGAGCGCTTGCTGGCATCTGTTTTAGATAGATAGAAACGGGAATTTTTTTGGATTGACGGTATCCAACTGGGAGCCAAAGGTCTCCAATACCTGTCCTGAAATGGATTTCCCAGTGATAAAGCCCTATATAGGCAAGTGGGTCAGCCTTCATAAGTTCTGCATAATGCATTACTGCTCTTCCATAAGCATCACTATTGTTATAACCCCATAAACCCTTATGAATATCATCCAAGCCACCTCGTCGAACTAAGTACCTTGCAGCTGCTTGAATTGAATGATAGGCATCATAAATGTCATTTCCATTTCCAATACCTGGCTCATCCCATGTTGTTGGTAAGAATTGCATAGGGCCTTGAGCATTAGCAGTAGAGGGTCCGACGATTCTTCCCATTCCAGTTTCTACAAGATTAATTGCGGCTAGAACCTCCCATTCAATACCAGAATCAGATTCTGCTTGTTGGTAATACGACAAAAGGGTATCCAGAGGTTCAGGATTGACAATTTCCCAAGCTGGTAATTCAGAAATTTTCTGACTATGGGAAGCCATAGAAAGAAATTCCATACGTGCTAAGAGGTGCCTAGAAGCTATTTTTCTCCATTTAGAGGGTAGCTTAGATAAAACTGCAGATGATCTCTCTGAATCCTCTGACAAAATCCTATAAATAACCTGCTGCTGGTGTGCCAATAAAGGTAAATCTGACTTAGGAGTATTAATATCTCTTAGTTTGCCTTCTAAATAAACAATTAATGTCACCAATTCATCTATTTTGCTAGGTATTATTGGGTAATGCCTTCCATCTCTCATAATAGGTAGAAGAGGATCAGAAGGAAGTTTTAATAATTGTTTATTAGCTTGCGATTCATTTATATGTAATTTATGAGATTGGGAAATAGAACGACTTGGAATAGAAGATAAAAGAAGAATAAACAAGAATATATTGAGTGCACTATAGAATCGATTTGAAAACATTGCTTAATATTTTAAAATATAAAGGCTAATTTGAGGAATTAATATTTACAGTGTTTATTGTATTAGAAAAAATAGAGTGAGTCAAAGGCTCAGGACAATTCTGTCGCAGAATAACTACACTAGAAATTGAGGCGCCTTCATTAGTAAGTTCTGATCGAAATGTAACTAGATCTTTTCTTAAACCTGATCTACTAAAATAAGGTCCAAAATAATACACATAAGAAGGGTTTGATGTCTCTACTTTTCCCCAAAATGCTATACCTAATAAATCTATAAAAAGCAACAGTATGTTACCTAGTTGAAAAAATAGTAGTATTGCTCTATCAAGTGTATTTAAAGAGTGGTTTTCGGACGCCAAAACAAGTAATTTTTATTAGGTATAGCGCATATTTTAAAAAAGTAAGTCATAGGTCTTTATTTCAAGACTATTGCTTTGATTTTATAGGTGCTAGAGGATTGAAAAATTTATTTTTATATTTTTGAAATCAAGTGGTTTTATAATGCTTTTCAGTTCAATAATGTGCCAATCAAGTATTCGCGCTGGGCTCTACGTTCATAAGGTAATCTGATGCCTCCTCAAAGTCATTACAGAACTTACAAGTGCCTAAGTAACAACCTAAAAATCTCTGAAAGTACCTTTTACCTCCACTTATTGGATACTTATGAATAGTCCCTCCGTGAGGAGTTGAATGAACAAGTATGGGTTTGGTTTTCATGAGTGTTGATAACTTATTTGCAAAATGCATCACATGTGGACTAAACGCCATAAGTGAAATTACCTGTTTTAAAACTAATCGCTAGATTTACTGTGATTTTAGTGAATTTCAAGTAACACATATCAGTTTAGGGACAATAGCATGTCAGGGATTAAACATATGGAGTAGATTTAATCCTGAAAAAAATTTATTCTATTATGAAAGTCAAATTTTTTAATTGTAAGCTTCGGTGCCCAGAGAGAGCTGGTATCATTAAAATTTCTCAGACGAGCTGCTATTCCTAACAAAGGAGGCTGATCAAATTCGTAGAAGGGTTTGAGGCTGATTTTAATATCTGAATTTAAGGTATTTTGAAATGATTTGATTAATATTTTTGGAGGCTTAATGTCAGTAATTATTTTTTTATCTTTCAAATAATTACTATAGGAATAGACACTATATTTGTCAATAGAATCAATAATAAATTCCCAGTACCTTGGTTGACTAGGAAATGATATATAAACATAAAAACGTGCTTGAATAAAATAATTACTCGCTGTTCCTAGTGTCATGGATTCCTTGATTGAAGGACTTTGGGCAAAATATCTAAAAGAATAATTTAACTCTAATAATTGAGTAAGGTCCCATTTATAAGCAAAATTTGCTTTTATATTGGTATTAGGAGAATAGTTTACTAAAAATAGTTTAGAAACTCTACTTATTCTTTCAGTGTATCTAGACATCTGTTATTTTGCAGTAAGAGTAGAAATCTCAGTAATGATCTTAGACCATTGTAATTCAAGACTATTAACAAAATTGAATTGAACCTCTGCCCTGTGGAGATTTTGATATTTGCTAGAGCATTTAAAGTATTTATTTCCACAAAGAAAATCACTCAAAAATCTAATTCCAAGTTCAAATGCAATAAGCTTTACTGAATAGGGTATTAAACATATATCAGATTTTGTTAGAGTAGGATTGCTAGTTGAAAGATAACCTCGCAGGGCCGAACTAAAAAGTGATAAATCAAAATGTGAGGATAATGCATTTTCAGGTTCTTCGCCTTCTGGATTCGTACATGATCGTAACAAGTCGCCTAGATCATAGATTAGGGGGGCATGCATTAAAGTATCAAAGTCGACAATTGCCAATACCTTGTTGTTAGTAGAATTATAAAGAAAATTGCTAACTTTAGGATCTCCATGAATTACTGCGATTGATAACTTATTGCTTAATTTGGCTTGCTCAATAATTGAAGAATTAACTGCATATAAATCAACAGTAGAATTTAGTTTTAATAACCTATTATACAATTCGTTATTACAAATGTGTTTTGATATATTTTCAGCATATGCCTTCCTATATTGTCGAATAAAAAATGGAAGTATATGAAAGTTTCTAAGATTATCCATAACTGAAAAGCTTGAAAATGGGAGGTCACGAGTAAGAATGTGAAATTCTGATAATGACCTTCCCAGAGAAAAAGCATGTTGAGGGTCCAGAACAACATCAATCATTTCTGAGCTTTCGATATATGAATATAATCTCCAATAAAATCCTGATTCATCCACAACAAAGGGTTTATGATCATTTGTAGTATATAATTCTGGTATTTTTATAATAGAATTACTCTTATCTTTGTATAATTTGTCAGAAGTTTTAGATGAGATGTGATCAGTAAGAGTAAGAAAGTTATTAATTACATCTTCTGCTGAATGAAAAATATTTTTATTTAGTTGCTGTAAAACAGCTTTTCTGATTAACCTCTGAACTGAATACTCAACTAAATATGTGTTATTGATATTTCCATCTGTAAGGGGAGTAATCTTAATTATAGAAGTGGGATTAATGTAATTTGACAGAATTGAATTCAAATGATTCATGTTATAATAATTTATTACTATCTTCCATTTTAATAAATTAATTTTACTATCATTTAAGAAATTGTCAACTAAAAAAGGAAATCTGAGGTTAGAGTAGACGTTAAATATATGAAAAACCCTTTTAGGCGCTAATTATTTATGTCTTCTGTACGTTTCATTCATACAGCAGATTGGCAAGTAGGAAAACCATATAGAAATGTATCTGAACCTAATAAACGATATCGATTACAAACAGCACGTTTAAATTCCGTAAAACGAATAACAGAAATTGCAAAAGAGTACAAAGTCGATTTTGTTGCAGTGTGTGGCGACTTATTTGATTCCTCTACAGTACCAATTGATATTGTAATGGAGGTATTAGAAATAATAGGTTCTCTAGAAATTTGTTTCTATGTAATCCCTGGAAATCATGATCATGGTGGAGCTGCAGGTATTTGGAGAAGAGCTGATGTCCAAAGGGAATTAAAATCCAGGGCACCATTACTAAAATTATTAAACATCAAACAACCTGTAAATATTGGTAAGGCAGTAATACTTCCCTGTCCTCTTCTTAGAAGACAGGAGTTAGAAGATCCATGCAAGTGGATATCTAGACTCGATTGGAATGAGTTACCGAAAAAATTACCTAAAATTGTGATGGCCCATGGATCCATCACAAAATTTGTAAATGCTAGTAATGAATTAACAGATATAGACAACCTAATCGAAAGAGAATTTGTCAATACAATTACCCTAGATAATATTAATATGGATCATGTCGACTATGTTGCTTTAGGTGATTGGCACAATCTCAAGAAAATTAATGAACATATTTGGTATTGCGGTACACCAGAACAAGATAAATTTAACATCACACTAGACGATAAAAGAAGTCAAATTCTAATGGTTGAATGCATTAACGGTAAAAAACCAAATATAGATATCATTGATACAGGCGAATTGAAATGGCATGAATATAAAATACATATGACTTGTGGTGACGATATTGATTGTCTAGAGTTATTTATTAAGAATCAGATAGGTTCGAGAGTAAGCAATGACCTACTAAAGCTAGAAATAGACGGGAATTTAAGTCTAGAGGAATTCAAAAGATTTGATACTTTAATTAAGTCTCTTCATCAACAACTAATTTACTTTAAGATTAAGGGTAGTTGTAGACAAAAACCAAATTCAAAAGAACTAATTTCACTAACAAATAGACGAGAAGATCCTCTTATTAGTAGTATAGCTAAAAGACTTAAAGAAGAACATGAAATTATATCCAAGGTAGATGACACTGCTAATAGAAATGAAGAAACATTAAAAGTACTTGAGACAGCATTATGTGAACTATATAGAATCACTCATGAAATTGATCAACAAGAGTATAACCACTAGCTAATGAGAATATTAGACACACATATCGAGAATGTACGAAGACACAAATGCATAGACATAGAATATTCAAAGACTATTACATTAATAGGAGGTCCAAATGAGGTAGGTAAAAGCTCAATAGTTGAAGCTATGCATAGATGCTTATTTTTAAAGGCAACAAGTTCTGGTATTTATATTGAACAATTAAATTCTAAAATTCATCCCGGTCCACCATTAATAGAAATTAGATTTGAAGCCCAAGGATTAATATGGAAATTGGTAAAGAGATTTAATAAGGGTAACGGAATAGTTAGACTGACAGGTTCAAATTTAAAGACTTATTCTGGTGAGGAAGCAGATACGAAACTTGCAGAAATTCTTGGGGTAAACGAAATAGTTGGTGCTAGAAAGGCTGCAAAAGTATTACCTAAAAGATGGAGACACCTTTGGGTTAGACAAGGTACTAATTTGGACAATATTCTAGATGATGGGGCTGATAGTTATGATTTAGAATCATTAATTAACCAACTTGAAATCAAAGCAGAAAAGTCACTTCTGTCAAATTCTGACCAGAAGGTTATTAAGATAATATCAGATTATATAAAAGAGAATTTAACTAAACGAGGAGCCAAAACTAATTCACCTTTATGGACTATTCAACAAGATCTAAAAAAATCGGAAGAAAATCTGTCACAGATAAGACAAATTTCAAATAACCTCGAAGATGCAAGTATAGAGCTAGATATATTAGAAAGAAAATTAGAACAACTAAAAAAGTTAGATATTACAGAACTTGACATCAAATCCAAAAAATTAGAGTCTTCTAGATCAACTCATGTAAAGAACAAAGAAAAATATGAAAAATTAGAGGCAGAAATTGAACCTATTAAGAAGAAAAAAAATAACTTGATAGAAATCTACAATAAATTCACAGCCTTCAGAAAATACATAGATATTAATAATTTAAAATTAGCAGAAATTAATGAGACAATTCATAGGCAACAAGAAATTATTAACCAAAGCACAGAGGAGTTAAAACAGAAAAAAATACACCTAAAAGAGCTTGAATCTAAAAAAAACAAAATAGAATTAAAAGGTATGTATCTAAGGACATCGTCAGAATTAACCCAGTTGGAAACCCGCAAAAAAGAGTATGACAAAAAAATGACCTTATTAAATAAAAATAAGACTACAATTAAGTCTGTTCAAGATAAAATTAAGAATATTCCTGATATTACAATTAAGGAAATTAATAAAATAAAAGTTATAAATAATAGGATTAGCGAAAACCAAATCCGCCTAGAGTCTATCTCTGCTAAATTTACCATTGATTATTCAAAGGAAGAAGTAAAGCTAAACAATAAATCTATTCAGCAGGGGGAGGATCACATGATATTAGAAGAAACTATTATTGAAGTGGGTAATATCTCAAAGTTTAAAATTGAACCATCGAGAAAAAATGACATTAATTCGATAAAAAACCAACTCATTAAAGATAATAATGATATCGAAAGGTTTTTACTACTAAATAAAATTTCTTCAATAGGTCAATTAGATGACATTCTAACTCAAAAGGAGTTATTAAATTCACAACTCAAGGTACTAGTAAATGAACAAGACTATTTACAAAATGATTGTGAAAGTTATATGCATATGAATGTAGAATTAAATTCAAATCATGAACAACTCATCATACAACTAAAAAATTTAGCTAGTGAATATGAATCGCTATACATATCCAAAGACACTCAAGAGCTTAACATCACAACAATTGCTAGCTCAGAAATCAATACACAATTAGATAATAGCAGAATTGAATATAAAAACATCGCAACAGAAGCAATGTCAATGCAGAAATATTTAGAAGATAAGCAAAAATCGCTAGAACAAAATCATAAGATATTAACAGATCATCTTGTAAATAAAAAATTGATCTCAACCGAAATAAAGAATAAGAAGGAACAAATGAATGATCTGATTACTGCTAACGGCAATATAGAGAAAATTGAGCATGATATTACCATTTTAAATAATTCTCATAAGCAGATATTTGAAGGCATAAGATCTCTAAGGCAACAAGATCCCTTATTGAATATAAAGAAAATAGATGCAGAGATTAAAATAATAGGTACAAGAAAATTACAAATTCAAAATGAAATAGAAGAAATCACCTTAAATATAGGAAAACTTTCAGAAAGATGTAATTCTCTGACTCAAAAGGACATTAGCGCATTGCTAGAGGATGCTAATGAGAAATATTCAAACCTAAAAGTTTTAGAATCATCCCATTCCAATTTAACCAAAGCAAATCAGCTACTTCTAAAAATGTTTCAGGAAGAACAATCAAATTCATCACTTAGATACACTAATACAATAACCCAATCAGTAGATGACTTCCTTAAGCCAATTTTAGATGAGAAATCAGATAGATGCCTTTTGGATTATCACCCCGATACCGGAATTAATAATTTAAGATTAACGCAACAAGGAAATAGTATGCAATTTAATGAGTTTAGTGGAGGTTTAAAAGAACAAATAAGTTGCGCACTGAGACTTGCCATTGGTAACATATTAAAAGAGAAATTTGATGGAAGTCTTCCCATTATATTTGATGACTCATTTACTAATACAGATCCTGTCAGAATTAACAAAGTTAAGAATATGCTTATTAAAGCTACAAAGAATGGCCTTCAAATAGTAATATTAAGTTGTAAGCCGGAAGACTATTTAGATATAGCTGACAAAACTATATTGTTACCATAAATACTTAGTAATAATATTTACTCAAACTAGCCAAATCGCTTAGCAATAAGTTCAATAACTCTCATGTAGTCTTTTGAAGACGCATTATTTCTATAGGCATTATTTGATGTGTAATTTATGTTGTTTAATTTTGTCCTGTTAGTTATTAAGTTTGAAATAAAATCTAGCGATAAATTGTTTTCAAGACTATCTAAAGCCTCTGTAACCATAATACTATGATTCGGACGTACTGACTCCTGACAATAATTACTAAATTCTCTACTTTTACTCATAACATTGAAAACATACTTCTTCTCATTATTGTCACCTAAGATAGACAAATAAAGAAGATTTACCATAGAAGAGTCATGGACCTTGATCCCATAACTGTTGACTATCTGAGGCCAATATTTCAAGGATTTAATTCCCTCTAAACCCCCCTTATTTAAACTGAATGATTCACACCAATTATAAAATTCCTCTAAATCATAAGGGCACCTTTGTTCTGCATTCATTTTAGTAGCAAGAATTTGACCAGCTTTAAAGTTTCTTGTTGGAGAACCATTGTTAGGAGGCATCATGCTACCCCTCACATCTGCTACCATTGCTGTCAATTGAGAAAAGGTATGATCACGAACATTTAGCTGGTTGCCATCTTTAATAAGTGTAGCCTCAATTTTTTCTACTCCATAACCTAATTCTGTGATTGGAAATGGTTGAGTATTGTAAAATTCATCTCTATCATTTCTTAGCATTGAAACTGTTGCTGCCTGATCAAGACATTGGTTAAGTAATAGTGTTAGGACCGTAGGTAAAAAACCAGGATTATTTTCGTGAAATGTATAGGCGAAACCAGCAAGTATTGATGAAATATTTTTAGCAGCTTTTATATATTGACTCTCAAGATTATGCACACCTGATGATACCTGTATATTTGGAGATAACTTATCTAATAATCTGGCTCCAAAAATCGATTCTAATGCATTCGGATGACAAAAATTTGCAGTAAAGCTGTCTAGTGGATTTCTTAATGCGTCATGCCTATGAAAACCAGAGAAAAATCCCAACAAAGGTTCCTTCTCACATAATACATATGATTTTCTTTCCTCACTGCTATGACAAAACGAACCTGATAAACAAGCTAGGACTACATGTTCTCGATTTAATTTCTTTCGCAACAATTGCGCTTCTGCTAAATCTGATTCAATGTGATTACTATTAGAGCTTAGAATGACTAATTCACATCTTAATATCAAATCAGATAGGTTGTTTGGTACATTTTTACTTCCTTCTCGATGATGACTAATATCCAGGAGTTTGCTAATATGAGATTTGTCCATTCCATTTATAACATCTTGCGAAAAGGCTCCTAGGATTTCCCTACCTGGTCGTGGGGCTAATAAAAGTCTATGCTGAGCCTTCTGCATTACACAGTTATATGCCAACGACGCTGGATACAATCCAATACTATATAATCCAACCTTACCATTCTCGACTTCCGCAATCCTCTGTTGGATCATTGAAGTATTTTTAGTATTTGAAAAGAAACTATTATGATTCATGAAATAAAATGAGGTATTGAAATTGAATTAATTAGATGTAATTTAGAGTTAAGCCCTTTTATTATAACCTAATTTAGAGATTACTGTTATCCTTAAACTCAAAAGTTAAGTTGTTACTATTAACTATAAAAAAATGCTAGCATATATTCATAAGCTATTTTTCCATGATAATATCAAGGTCCCAACTTATAAAGGAAATTATATCTGAACCTAACTTATTGATTATCCAAGATATTGATGGCGTATGCATACCATTAGTATTGGATCCACTAACTAGAAAAATTGACATTAAATATGTTAGGGATGTATCGAAACTTGGACATAATTTTGCTGTTCTAACGAATGGAGAGCATGTAGGGCAAAGAGGAGTAAATCTATTAATAGATAACTCCCATAAAGAAGAGTTTATTCAAAATAATAAAAATATGTACCTTCCAGGACTAGCTGCAGGAGGAATTCAATTACAAGATAAATATGGGAATGTAACAACACCAGGTGTTATAGAAGAAGAATTAAATTATCTGAATCAATTACCTAAAAAGATTGAGTCAAGGATGGTTAACAAGTTACCTAAATTATTCCCTAACAAGTCCGCTAATGAAATTTTACTTTATGCTAAAAATTCCATCCTTGACAATCAACTATCACCTACCATAAACCTAAACTATCTGTTCAGATTACGCCCAAATGATTTTTTATATAAGAAACATCTACAAATGATGGCAGAGAGTATTATGATCGAATTGTTAGAAGAGGCTTGCAGTCATTCCTTAGACAATTCATTCTTTCTCCATAAAGCCCCTAATTTAGGCAAAGAAGGTGATAATGAAATTATTAAATACTCTACCGAAAATGACATAGGTACAACGGATATTCAATTTATGGTCAAAGGAGCTGTTAAAGAAGCAGGCTTGTTGGTACTTATTAATAATTACATAAAAGAAATTCATCATAGAGCACCACTTGGAGAACAATTTAATGCTAGACAGGCGCCACAAAGTCATAGAGGACTAGTAGATTTGTGCATAGAAAAAATAGATAGTAACTTAATGCCAACTATTATTGGAATTGGAGATACAGTGACATCATCTTCAAGTTCTAATAGAATTCTAAGAGGAGGCAGTGATAGGCCATTTCTTCATCTAATCCAAGATCTAGGAAAGAGATTTAACAAGAATAATAGAATTATCTTTGTTGATAGTAGTGATGGTGAGGTAGAAAGACCAAGCTGCCAAGATGGTATTTTCAACGGGATTAGTGACCCTGAGGACCCATTAAAATTTAATCAAATAATGATCAATGGCACTAAGGAATATAGAAGCTTCTTCTGTCAAATTGCTAATAATAGAAACATCAATTCACCTGAATATAAGGATGTATAAACTAATAAGTTGTATTTCAAATTTGTTACTAGGTATTCTAATTACTTCAATCCATGTAGATAAATGATGGACAAAAATCGATCAATAGAGATACCTTATTTACATCTATACTTATTTTAGTATAATAAAGTGACTCCATTTGAAATGCTTAGAGAGTGGATTTTCCATCTGTTAAACGTGAACAATTAAAAATACTTCAGGTTAATCTGGGTTATAAGTGCAATCAGACTTGTGAGCATTGTCATGTCAATGCTGGTCCTAACCGAAATGAAATGATGAATAAAAAACATGTTGAATTGATACCGAAAATTATAGAGAAATATAAATTAGAATGCTTAGATATAACAGGAGGCGCTCCAGAGTTACATCCAGAATTTAAATCTTTAATTACTCAGGTTAGCAATATAGATTGTGAGATTATTGACAGATGTAATCTTACAATCTTTTTTGAAAAGGGACATGAGAATCTTCCTCAATTTCTAGCAGAAAATAAAGTTACAATTACAGCATCACTTCCATGTTATGAACAAGAAAATGTTGATAAACAAAGAGGCAATGGTGTTTTTCAAAAATGTATAAGAGCATTAAAACTTCTAAATAGACTTGGATATGGTATGAATGGTACAGGTCTAAAGTTGAATTTGGTCTATAATCCAATAGGTCCATTCCTGCCTCCTAACCAAGTTAGATTAGAGAGTAAATATAGAGCCGAACTATACAAAAAGTTTAAGATCAGATTCTCTAACTTGTATACGATTACAAATATGCCAATTCAAAGGTTTGCTATTCATCTAAAAAAAGATGGTAAATTAGATGAATATAATTACTTACTACAAGCTTCATATAATAGCCATAATCTATCAACAGTTATGTGTAGAAGTTTAATCAGTGTCGATTGGCAGGGTAATATTTACGATTGTGATTTTAATCAACAATTAAACTTACCAATTAAGGGGACAATAAAAACTATTAATGACTTATTAACCCAAAATATATCATTAACTGGTTCTAGTATTAATGTCAAAACACATTGCTTTGGTTGCACAGCAGGAACAGGTTCAAGTTGTTCTGGTTCTCTTACATAATAAGTTATTAATTCTACTTTGCTACATAATAAAAATAACTGTTTTAAACTTAATTTTGGGCAATCTGACAATTTGGACATATGGCTCTGACGTTGAGGGTAGATTCTAATAATTTGAAACCAATGCTTTCAGCTGCTACGAGACCTGCCTTAAGAACAGATTCGCTTTCAAATTCTTCGGTCCTTCCGCAACGTACGCATACCAAATGGTGATGATCTGGATGATCATGGCTTGCTAATTCAAAACGATGACCACCTTCGCTCAGTTCTAATTCATGAATAAAACCCATTTCAACTAGAAGTCGAAGGGTGCGATAGATAGTTGCTAAAGACACCTTTGATTTTGACTGTACTAATTTTTGATGAACATCCTCAGCACTTAGGTGTCGACCAGGTCCTATCCGCTCAAAGAGATCAAGAACCTTGCGTCTTTGGGGTGTTAACCGTTTCCCATCCTGGTGCAAACCGAGAACAAGAGGGTTATCCGAGCGAACAATTGGTGAGGATGCATTCAAGGCAGACTTTATTGTCCTTTTCTCAATAGTAACCACTAATGAGAGGCTATGGCATCACAAGTGAAGATAAATTGGTAAAAAGGTAACAAGGTGATGTTGCTTCAGGCACTTAAGTAAAATCTTTTTTTGTGATAATAACTATGGAACGCACCATTATCCTTTGTCATGTCAGCAAAGGATTTTTTTTATGGATCCTGTTAGCTACTAATAAAAACTATCACCCACAATAATAAATGAACACGATAGTTAGGATTAGAAATTAAGTATATTATTAAACAGATTCGAGGAATGGAGAAATAAAATGATAGTATAATAAAAATAGGAGTTACATGAAAGAAAAATCAGAGTCAGCTTTATTGATAATAATAGATATACAAGATAAATTATTAGCGGCCATACCTGATAGGAATGAAATACTTTGGAATATCAAAAGACTTGTTGATTCATCAAATATACTTAATGTTAGGGTACATAGTACTGAACAGAATCCACAAAAACTTGGAAGGACCAACAAGTTAATTAGCGAGAATCTAATTCATAAATCGATTCCAAAAATGAGTTTCAGCTGTGCTAATTTGGCCGAAATACAGAATACTATTGAAATAAATAATATAACAAATATTTATCTTTGTGGGATTGAATGTCACGTTTGTGTCCAGCAAAGTGCCCTTGATTTTCGTCGTCAAGGTAAAAATTGTTTTTTGATAGTTGATGCTATTAGTAGTAGGAATAAATTTGATCAGAACATTTCACAGAAATATTTGGTCAGTTCAGGAGCAACTTTAACAACTACAGAAGCTGCAATATTTCAATGGTGTAAAACAGCTGATAGACCTGAATTTAAATTCATTAGTAAAATCATCAAGGAATCTATGCCTCATCCCGAACAAAACTGTTAATTGTATACATATATATCTTAATCCAAACTAAAGGATGTAAAGCTGGCATTCGGATCTGTTTAACGTCAAAGTAATATCAGTACCACTGGTCCGTTATGGAAGCACTTTATGGGGTTATCCTAAATTCTATAATTATTTTAATCCTAGGATTTATAATATCAATTATTACATCGAAGGTAGCAAATTCAATATTCTCAAATATAGCTAAGCGCACTAAATCATATACAGATGATTTTATCGTTAAGTCTATAGTTAGTATTATTAAACCATTAGGAATTATAATCACAACCACATTAGCATTTCGTATACTACCTATTCATCAAGATCTTAATCAGATAATACTAGGTATATCTAAACTTATTTGTCTAATTATTATCATTCGAATGATTAACAAAATAGTTCTTAAGTTAATTCAAAGATGGACAATACATATTAATGATAGCTCTCTAAGTACTATGATAAGTTCACTGGCACCTATGGCAAGAGCATTGATATGGAGCATTGGGAGTATTTTTTATTTACAAAATATGGGAGTTCAGATGGCTGCACTATGGGCACTGCTAAGTGCAGGCGGAATAGGTGCAGGTTTAGCTTTAAAGGAACCTGTACAGGAATTCTTTGAATATATAACTATTCTACTAGATAAACCGTTTCAAAATGGTCAATTTATAAACATAGATAATGTATGGGCAACTGTAGAAAGAGTTGGTGTTAGATCAACCAGATTAAGAAGTATCAATGGAGAAATTATAATACTGAGTAATAGCTATTTAACAAATGGAGTGATATCTAATTACGCAGAAATGAGAAGCAGAAGACTTGTTCACAGGCTAGGTGTAGTCTATGAAACTCCAATCGAAACAATTCGGGAAATCCCAAATATTCTCAGAGATATAATTGATAACACCCAAGATGCAACATTTGACCGATGTCACTTCACTGAGTTTGGATCATCTAGTCTAGATTTCGAACTTGTATATAAAATTCCCAATAACAATTACCTAAAAGCCATGGAAGCTCAGCAATCAATAAATTTAGAGATAATGAGAAAATTTAAGCTTAATGGAATTGAATTTGCATTCCCAACTCAAACTATTCATGTAGATAAAATATAATTTAATTTAATTAGTTTAGAATTTTTATAGATATATTATATACTAAATAAAAGTTATTTGTTTTTAGGCAGATTTACTTATCTTATTGTGGGCTTTGTCAGCTTTGCGTATAAGCTTAAGAGCTTCTTTTCTTGAAGTACACAGCTCAGCTTTTACTGCAAGTTTAACAAGTTTCTCGTGTTGTTTTTCCTTTTTCAAAATCAATTATGATATAACATAAACATTATAGCATAATAGTCAAGAAGCTGTTGTCATTTCTGTATTTATAGTCTATTCAATTATATATAAAATCAAACAAAACTAATATATAGAATAGATAATAAAGCAAGGAGTAACAAATAATTGAATTAATTAAATGCGTATACAAGTTGATATGCCAATTAGATCACAACTCTTTAACCATAACTTACTGGCTAAGTTATTATCAATAGCTTCCATGCTGAGTACACCCTTCTCAAGTTGATACTTCCCTGGATAAATCAAACGATTAGATAAATAATGAAAACCACAACCATCATATTTTATGTCAGTTGCAATATTGGCCAAGATTCTACCTGAATTTTCTAAAGATTCTGTTATATGTAGGATATCCCTTGCTATCCATGCAAATAATAATTGTCCTAACTGATTATATTTACGGCTATATCTAAAAAAACCACCTTTGCCTTTAGGAATTACTAGACCAGGAGCCCAACATATAACTGGAATTTGTAAATTTAAATTCAACAATCGCTGTGACAACTCTCTACCAAATAAAATATTACATAGCTTACTATCCTTGTAAGCCTTATCTGCATTAAACTCTTGAGTCCCATCTAGATGGCAAAAGAATTTTTTATTATTAATACCCTCTAACTTTCCAAGATGAGCAGGCTTTCCTATTCTTCCTCCTGGACTTAGTGGGTTATGCACTTCTGAAGATGTAATAACTATACGAGCTGAGCTACTTTTACAAAGGAGAGGAAGCAGTCTATTGGTTAGTAAGAAATGCGATAAATGGTTAACAGCAAAGGTTAATTCAAATCCTTGATCAGATTTATGTGGATGTTTGCATCCAGTATATTGAAGACCAGCATTTAAAATCAAAACATCAATACATTTAATCTGCTTAGTTATAGTTTTCGAAAATTCTTCTACACTTGATAGGTCTGATAAATTAAGAATAGGAGTACTAGGCAATTCCTTGCTTGAATTAGTAATATCTTTAAAAACATTCTGTATTTTAATCGATGATTCTTTATTCCTACAGGGTAGTATAAGTTTATAACCTTTACTATAGAGATTAATGGCTGACTGCATACCTATCCCAGAACTAGCACCTGTAATTACAATTGTTTTTGTGGAAACTCCCATTAAAATTCAGTTCTAGGTAGATAGAATATAATGTCATACATTATCATAACTACATGACTTGATAACTTCATTCTATTTATTGTTTAATAAAATAATAGAACTACATAATGAATTGACTTGTATTAAATAGTTTAAAAAGCAAGAACTATAATAGAATAACAAAAAATACTTCAGTACTACTGCTCCAATACAAAATAGTGAAATTTTCTTATTATCTAGGCACAAATACTTGAAACGTTTATGAATTTAATGATTTGCACATTAATTAGTTGAAGGTACTTGAGATAATGTGTATAGAACATTCAGATTACGAATGACAAAAAGGCTAAATGGATTTGTTAAACATGAAAACGCTACTTAATTAATGCCTCAAGACGTTGTAACCTCACATTCTGTGACTAGCCAGTGAAATAGTGATTGACTACCGAGACCCCTATCAAAGCCTTCTCGCTTTGAGGCTCAAACCGAGCAACGGTTTGGACGAAAGCAACCTTTATAGAAAGATTGGTCAATGAGCAAGGTATCAACAGATGCCTTAGTTCTAGGCGCAGGTCCAGGTGCCCTAGCAATAGCAGCGGCCCTTGCACAAGAAGGACTCAAGGTTGAGGCATTAGCGAATCATGATCCCCATATTCCCTGGCCATATACATATGGGATATGGGGAGATGAGGTAGATCAACTTGGACTAGATCACTTACTTGAGCATCGGTGGAAAAATACTGTTAGTTATTTTGGTCAAGGTTCTGCTGATGCAAATGACAAAGCAAATGCCCCAACCGAGCATCATTGTGACTATGGATTATTTGATAAAATCAGGCTTCAGAGCTATTGGTTAAATCAATGTTCTAATGCATCTGTTATATGGCATCTTGGAACAGCCGACAAACTCTCAACAAGCCAAAGGATTAGTACTGTTACCACCATAGAAGGTGATAAGTTCCAAGCTAGGATTGTCATTGATGCAACTGGATATAAACCGGTATTTCTAAAAAATAGAGACATGGGACCTATAGCAGTGCAAACATGCTATGGAATTGTCGGACGGTTTAACAGCCCACCTGTAAAAACAGGAGAATTTATTTTAATGGATTATAGATGTGATCATCTGAGCGAAGAAGAAAAAGATGAACCTCCAACATTTCTATATGCCATGGATATGGGAGGAGGAAAATATTTCTTAGAGGAAACTTCACTTGGTCTAGCACCGCCTCTTAAATTAGAAACATTACAAAAAAGACTAGATCTTAGATTAAGAAATAAAAAGATTGAGATTACTGAACTCATACATGAGGAAAATGGCTTATATCTCCCTATGAATTTATCACTTCCGGATTTGAACCAACCTATTTTAGGATTTGGTGGTTCAGCTGCTATGGTGCATCCTGCATCAGGATATATGGTTGGGAGCTTGTTACGCAGAGCACCTATACTTGCAAAAGCAGTTGCAGAAAAAATTAAAGATAAGAATGCATCACCAGCGATAATAGCGAAGTCAGGATGGAAAGTTCTGTGGCCAAAGGAACTTCGAAGAAAACAGGCTTTATATCAATTTGGCCTTGAAAAACTGATGAGATTCAAAGATCCTCAATTAAGGGCCTTCTTTCAGGGCTTTTTTGACCTACCTACTGATCAGTGGTATGGATTCCTTACAAATACATTAAGTTTAGAAGAACTTGTAAAAGCAATGTGGGACATGTTTAAGAAGGCACCATGGAGTGTAAGGATAGGTCTGATGGGTATGCAAGGGAGAGAATTAAAACTATTATGGGATTTTCTCAAACCGTTAAGGTGAGTATGATTTTATTGTTCAATAACAACTTGTCAATAGATAACATAAAATATTAAATTAGACTTATATAAAAAATATCATATAATACTAATAACTGCCACTATATATATGCAAAGAACAATCTTAATTAGTGGGGCTAGTCGAGGTATAGGGAGGGCTATTGCAGAACAAGCTCTGGCAGATGGACATAAACTAAGCCTAGGAGTCCGGAATATAGAGTCCTTAAAAGGTACGTTACTTGACCCAGAGGTAACAGGTAAAGATAAAATAATGTTGCATAAGTATGATGCTAAAGACTCATTTTCAGCGAAGGAATGGGTGGATTCGACACTAAATTATTATGGAAATTTTGATTCTATTATTTACTCAAGTGGAATTTTTTATAATACACCACTTATATTTGAAGATGAGCAGAAACAGGAAATAGATGAATTATGGAGAGTAAATGTTATGGGGCCATGGTATGCCGTAAGGGCATGCTGGGACGAGTTAATAAGTAATGAAGCCTCAAGAATAATTGTATTAGTTTCTATGAGTGGAAAAAGGTCTAAGGGAAAACTTGCTGGCTATTGCACGAGTAAGTTTGCACTAATGGGCCTTTGTCAAACCATTAAAAATGAGAGTTGGCAATATGGGCTACGTATTACAGCAATCTGCCCTGGATGGGTTAACACTGATATGGCAAAAAATGTGAGCGCTGTTAAAAAATCAGAGATGACACAACCCAGTGACATAGCTCGTCTTTGTTCAGAATTACTTCAATTACCTAATAGCTGCATTCCATTTGAACTATCCATGAGCTGTTTAAAGGAATAGAAATAAAGATTTAATTTATTTTTAGTCTCATTTTGGCTGCAATAAATACAACTGAAAATACAAGTATGTTTGCCATTTATTGATTAATTTGTTTTAATAAAAAGAGGTATCGAAAAAATCAGAGCATGATTAGACATACCATTCTCAATACTAATAGGACAGTTAGTTCGAAAAATAACTGCAATTGTCAACATTGCTATGCGATACGGGTACAACAGGATGAGAGCGAAAAAATGTGGATTAAGCAACATCAACTATTCGACAGGTAAAATAACTAGTCTCATAATCTGGATATAAATTTTCAACAAGTTATTATTATTGTTTAAGACTTATTTTATCGATGGCATGAGGATGATCCTTTAAGTATTTATCCATTTCAATTGCAACAAGCCGTGCATCATATGAGTCATCAGCAAATGCACAAACTTCATGTTCTATGTGTTGATGATCATGATAATGGACCGTATATGCTCTTCTAGGCATTTACAAATAAATAAACGTTCAATTATTTCTATCAGTAAATAGATTTTAATGCCATAGTCAAATGAGAACATGGTTAGCATTTGCTCAAATGAGGACCAAGCAAACTAATAATGGTACTTGAGGGAAAAGCAAGGGCTTATACAATAAGTAATAACTCCTATGGGCAGGTGATTTGAATTGTATAAATGGCTACAGAAACATCTGATGAATATTAAAATTAGAGTATTACTGCACTATCTAATTATTGATAAAGGATCCACGGAGTTAGGTTGCTTTCTACCTACCTTGAATAAAAACCTGCCAAGAGAAACAAAATATCTATGTAAGAAATTACGATAAAAGTTGCCAAAAGCCTTGCCAGTAGAAAAGGTTTTTTGTATTAAGCTAAAAATAAAATTAATAAACCACAGGGCCAAAATAACTGTGATTATTTCGGATGTCACTGAATATACCTTAATAACATGTTCCTGAACAGGCTCAAGAAACTGGAGATAGTTAACGAGGTTCATAGTTTTCAGACTTCGTAAATGAGAAATTCATTATTGATAACCTATTTATGCACTTATTTAAGAACATGCAAGAGTAAGGTAACATTGTGATAAATAGATATAAGGTATGAAAGTCCATGCTAAAGATGACATCAGGTAGGCGTTTCTATTAATTCAGCGATAAACCAGCGATTTTGTCTCAGAAGCGCTATATTAGTTATAAAATTTCATTGACAATGACTATAGCTGCTACATATTTTGGAGCGAATAGTTGGTTGCTTGAATTTGATTCAATAAGAATGCTTATAGATCCATGGTTTAAAGGAAATTTAGAATTTAGACCATTTACTTTTATCCTTAAAGGTACACATAAAAATCAACCTCTAATCCCAGACAATCTTGATTTAATACTTCTTACACAAGGACTACCAGACCATTCTCATAAGGAAACTCTTCAGGAGTTCTCTAAAGAAATTGAGATTTTTGCATCAAAGTCAGCTTCTAGAGTTCTTGAAGAATTGAAATTTAAAAACATTAATATTATTCCACATGGCGAATTGAGAAAATATAAAGAAGTTTGTATTCGTTCATTTAAAGGTGCTCCTGTACCCCTCCCTGAAAACGGATATCTAATTAAATACAATGGTTATTCCATATATATTGAACCACATGGATATACAGATGAAAATTTAGGTAGCATTGATATAGATACAATTATATCACCGGTGATTGACATTAAAATACCATTAATTGGTAATATCATACGCGGAAGTAGTATTATTTCTGAACTCGAAAAACGTCATTCTCCTAAAAATATTCTTGCATCTACAACTGGAGGAGATATTATTTATTCAGGTTTGTTTAGTAAACTAATGAAAGTCGTAGGAGATATGAATAAAAGACCATCAAATATTTCTAAGTCAACAAATTATATAAACCCAATACTTGGCAAAAAATATATTCTTACCTAAAAAATCATTTACTTATACACAATGAACATAATAAAAGAAACAAACACTCTAAATATTCTATACTTCAACATAATAAATATAGGTCTACTCTTTCTACTTAATTGTTTAGATTATCTACAAATAATAGACCAAGCATTTCAAACTATTATCGATGAGAAACCACTACCTGGATACTATTTCATAATTTTTGCCATTCTTACAGTCTTATTACCAGTAATAATTCGCTTGTTTAATAATTCAAATAATATTTCAATCAAAAGAATCCTTGATCAGTATTTGATCCTTTTGGCTAGTCAAATAATAATGGAAATATTTGTGGTTATTCTAATAGGTAAAGGTACAGCAGTACTTATTGGATTTATTTATAGTATTTCTAGAGTTTACCAATTAAATAAATTATTGGAGATTGGAATATACAAAACTAGTATAAAATCTTTTCTTAAATTTCAATTAATTTTATGGTTAATTAATATATTACAGATAATAATTAATAGAATCATTCCATTTTACTATTTTTTACAATAAGATAGCATGACCATAGAGGTTAAGCCAAAGTAAGAAATCACAAGAAAATAAACATTAAAATATTCCTTCAATTTAAGTGAAGATATCATTTATAAAGTTATATTTGAACAGGTTAATATTTCTAAGTTAATGGACCATCATATTCTTTATAGCTTTAGACGATGTCCATATGCAATGAGGGCGAGATGGATGTTATTGGCAGCTAATATCAATGTTATCCTAAGAGAAATTGACCTAAAAAGCAAACCAAAAGAACTTTATTCAGTCTCAAAAAAGGGTACTGTTCCTGTTCTGATAACAGCAGATGGTAAAATAATCGATGAAAGCATTGATATAATGAAATGGGCTTATAAATATTCAAATTGTAATAATCTAGAAGGAAATAAAATTCAATTTTTAGATAGTAACATCAGTTCACTAATTGATGAAAATGATAATAAGTTTAAATATTTTCTCGATAAATATAAATATTGTAGCCCCTCTAATAAAAATATACGTATGCAATATAAGTCTAATGCTAGAGCAATATTAATCAGATGGAATAATCTAATAATGACCAATAATAAGGATGACATCGGATGGTTGGCTGGAAGATCACAGAGCCTCGCGGATTGCGCTATATGGCCTTTTGTACGCCAATATAGTCTTATTGATAAAGAGGATTTTAATAATGACTATCTACTTAAGGATTTAAAGATTTGGTTGAACTATTACTTGTCTCATAACCATTACAAAGAGTTAATGCACAAAGTAATTAATTGGGATCCAAACCAAAAGCCTATATATTTCCCATGTAATATTAAGCAATAATAATTTGATATTATGAATAATCTAAACACTTCAAGCAATTTAAAACTAGGTTTTATTGGTTTAGGAGCTATTGGTCTGCCAATAGCTCTAAATTTAATTCAATCCGGATATCAAATTAGATATACATGTCGAAACAATATTGAAGAGAAAAGGATTCTCCTAGGCAATTCAAAATTTTGTAGTTCTCCTTTTGAAGTTGCAGAGAGTGTTGATATTTTAATTATTTGTGTCCCTGATGAGGCAGCAGTTAATTCAGTTCTATTTGATAATGTAGGTGCTCTTCAAAATTTAAAGGAAAATAGCATCGTCCTTGATCTATCAACAATATCACCAATAGCGGCAAGGCAAATAGCTAAATCTCTTAGAAAAAAGAGAATAGATTACATTGATTCTCCTATAACTGGTGGTACAGAAGGAGCAAAAAATGGATCATTAACGGCATTAGTAGGTGGAGACTCAGAGTCAATAAATAAGGTATTGCCTGTTTTGAGGGTATTCACAAATGAAATTCATCATTTTGGTTCTACAGGATGTGGTCAGGAAGTTAAAGCACTAAATCAGATAATGATAGCAGGATGTTATACAGCTTTAGCTGAAGCAATAACACTAGGACAAAAGTTAAAACTACCTATGGATAGAGTTGTCAAATCACTTAGTAATGGAGCTGCATCATCGTGGGCTTTAAGTAATAGATCAGCAAACATGATAAATGATTCTTATCCCTTAGGGTTCAAACTTTCCTTACACAAGAAAGATCTTGAGATCGCCATAGAGCTAGCTGGCACTAAAGGAATTCGGCTTCCAGTTTCAGAAATGGTAAAAGATATAGAAGAGGAATTAATACAACAAGGGCAGAGTGATAGTGACATCTCTGTTTTAAAGCGTTGGTTTAAATAATATCTTCATTTGTGAAGTCCCATCTAGGATGATATTTAGGTAAATAAGTGTTAATAGCTTGTGAACTATTCATTATTGTCTCTTCTTCCATCAATAATTTTAGCTAATTGTAGAAAATAGCCGGCTGTACAAAACTTACCCATATTTCTCTCTCTATTAGAAGGATCGCTTCTTAGCTCTGCAGTTTCTGCCATGATCAGATCAAGATCTTCCTGAGGTAAAAGGTAAAGTTCTCGTAGCTCTATTTCTCTATCAAGTAAATGACTCTTAAACCATTTTTCCTTAACCTCCTGATATGGTACTTCTCTTTCTTGCTTAGGAGTCATTAGATGATATGAAATTACTCCATTAAAAGCACCTAAATCAAAAAAGTAAAGTAAGCATTAATCAGTAGTTAGGTTCAACTCCTTATTTGAAAAAATTTGCAAACTCAAGGCTAATACGATAAAGACAAAAGTTAGGAAACCACTGATCTCAGTCCAAGTTACGATGCCAAACCTTGTTACAAGAATTGGAGCTATTACAGTAATTAATCCTCCAGACAGCAAAGGCTGAAGAAATAGTTGCTTAATAGAGAAGATTGGCAATGTTCTAGTTAAATTCAATGGATCAGCTAATCTCAAGAGAAGAAGACCACTTGCTGCAACACCAGTAGCATTTCCAAATTCTGTTAAAGAACGTTCAAACCATTCGTTGGGCAAGGTATATCTACCAATAATTAACATTCCAATTAAATTCCAAAGTAACCCTACTGAAGATAAAACAAACAATGAAAACCATTCATTTAACAATAACGGTAGGTTAAGACTAGCTATAGATGTAGTTATTAGAAGATCAGTAGCCAAAATGCCTACCTCTCTCTGCAACAAATTATCTATCAATGCCGTTTTGTCAAATTTCTCTAAGAGAAATCTCATTACAAATGATCCTGCTAAAGCCAGAGGAAAAACTGGGAATGCATTTATAACCTGACGACTGACATCCCCAACATATGGTGAAAACAGATGTAAAATATAAAGCCCTAATATAGCTATGCAAATAGCACATCCGACTACTAAAAAGTTAACTAATAGTGATCTAACTTGGTCAATTAAGGTTAGTGTTTTGTCTCGCGAACTCATTGAATTAGTTGCATTACTCTTTGAAGTAGTAACCCATCCAAAGAGACGTCCAATTATCAGCAAGCAACTACCTAAAAGAGTTGATGCAAGGAGGCCAACGGTAGCCATTGCATATCCCAGATCTTTACCACCATCAAATCCTAAGGATCGAAAACTTTCTCCCATAACAGATGCAGCACCATGACCACCTTCAAACCCAACTTCTATTAAGCAACCCATTAAAGGAGTAACCTCAAAACGAGGAATCAGAAAAAAAATAACAACAAGCCCACCGACCAAATACTGACCAAAGCCTAAAAGTAGTCCTAACAAAGTCTGTGCCGCAACTGGTTGCCAAAGTCCCTTGGCATTTGGAAGCGGTCTCCCAAGCATTAATGTTGCAAATACCAATGTTACTAATGGTGCTGGTAATTGAACCCATAAATCTGTAACTTCTGCTGGCAATAATGGAATCAATCCGTATGGTCCAAGCAAAAGTACAATTAATCCAACTAAAAGGGCGCTTGGAATACCAAATTTCTCTAGTCTTAGTGCAAAATCAAAACGTCTACTTAATATTAAAAGGAGAATCAAAAAACCTAACCCGCCAAATGATAAAAACAGAGTAATTAAAGTAGACGGATGGCTCAAATCTTCAATTAGTGAATTAAATAGGAAACTCATTATTACAAATCAAAGAGCTTAACTAAATAAAAAAGTAATGATGCATAATCATTTTATTAAAAAAAATGCTTTGTGCAGTAATTACAGATGAAACTTTTTCAAGGTTAACCTACTTGAAATTATCTAGCTCTCGACAAAACAAACAAGCATAAGGATTAAATCAAATAAATGAGGACTTATACCAGAAGAAGTAAAGCAATAGCATGAAGAAAATATTCTGCTAGCCCTAATTTCATGTGAATGTCATTTCCAATTAATTCCTCAGGTTCTGCAGTCTGTACTAATAATGACTCTGAAGACTGCCAAAGCTTGTAGTTCATTTACATCCTTCCACGCATCCCATAAAAGCGGTAAAGACCATATGGATGCAACTACTATATATAGTGCACTCTACTATGGAGACGCTATATAAAGCATTGATCATATATTTATATAATCAGGAACTGATAGTTTTAAATAAATCGAAAATTAAAAAAGTAAAAAATCTATAATACTTTTAATTATTCAATTTTTTATTTATAAATAAGAGAATACTCAAACTATAAAACCTTGCTGTGATAGCAAGGTTTTATAGTTTGAGTATTGGGTAATAATCTCTGTTAAATTAATCTTTATCTATCTAATAATTAGATTCAACCATTCAAAGTCACAGAAGCGCTATCCATGTTATTTAGAGCACTTCTGATTCTCTTGAAGTCAAATCCCATAGCTCTTAAGGCATGGAACAAATGTCCTTGAATATAGAAGAAGCCAAGGTAGTAATGGACATTTGTTAGCCACGCTCTTGAGGTATGCAAACCACCTGGCAAATCAGCTGTATCAATCCAATAAGGAGACACCACAAATTTAAAGGCCAATGGTTCTCCATAAAACTCAACTGGATAAACAGTTGTGTTTTGGGCACACCAGAAGGCTGCAACTATTGCCATCCAGCCAATTCCGGCTAATGACCAAGAGAGAATTGCTTCAGCAGAAAGAAGTCCTGATCCCTTGAACTCCGTGTACTCACCAATTTGCTTGGTTGCTATATGGAAAGCACCACCAATAATTTGCCAGAAAGCTAGGAAGGCATGTCCTCCCATAACATCCTCAAGGCTATCAATGGTTAAAAAATCAAACTGATGATTCCAAATTGCTGAGACATCTAGGTTGTACTGAACTTGTCTTACAGCATCTAATGCAGGGTCGTAAATGCCGTGAATCCTTGCCCATTCAACAAACCATATGTTTGCTATGCCAAATAAAACCAAGTGGTGACCAAGGATGAAGGTCTGGTTATCTGGGTTATCCCATTCAAGTTTAAATTTCTTAGCTTGAAGTACTTCGCTGTCTTGCATGTCTTCAGGGAAATAAATCGCATGCAAGAGTCCTCCAGCTCCATAGACCATTGAAACAATGAGGTGAAGTAAACCTATTGTTACTACCCCGGCTCCTGTCCAAGCACCAGCTTCATCGAAACCAATTCCTATACCAGCCAAGTGAGGGAGTGTTACTAACCCCTGATTGCCCATAGGCACTGAGGGATCAAACTTAGACAATTCAAAAAGGGTGTTAGCACCAGCAGCCCAAGCGATCAATCCTGTATGCGCAGCATGCGAGGAAATAAATCGTCCTGACTGGTTGGTAACCACAGAATTACCAGCCCACCACCCATAGGTGACGTCTGGATTTCCATAGGTCTGCATTGACATCTTTAAAAGTGCAAGCCAGCAAGTCGCTATGACACTACTCGGATCAGCTCACAAGAGTGGTGATCTTTCGTAATTGCTGTCACAAGACTTTTACATTCTGTAAATGAGATGTGAAAATACCTAGTTTGAATTTCAGTCATAATCCACGGCATTACATCTGCGTTAGAAAACACGTCTATAGTTGTCTACTAGAAAATACAGCAGGTTATTTAGTTCATGAGTATTTTAATTAATCGTTGATATGACTCTCTCTCATTGCTTTTCGATAGAAAGCCACAATGTTCTTGAGCATTGATCTTTTGTCAGTGGATAAAAACTTAGATCAAGCTTTATGTAAAAACATAAAGCTCAAAGTGCTGCATAATGCTATGAGATGGATGAATCAAGCTTTTCAATGGCAGATCAAAACCCAAATAATCAAAAAACATCTGATTCTGGCCAAGAAGCGCCACAGAAATGGGATTACACTAGTAGCAAGCAAACTCTCTTTACTGGTGCCATGGTTGTTGGCTTAAATCTTCTTGTGGTGATTGCTGTTTTATTAGATCGGTCAATACCAGCTGTTCACACCTTCTTCACAGGAAAAACAATGTAAGAGGATATCGCTTTAGTAAGCCTTTAAAGGATAGCTTCTAGTTAATTAATATATTTATTTAATTCTATAATTGAATGATATTTATTCCTAACTATTATGTACTCATGACGTTAAACTGATACAAACGCCAAACCTAAACAAGGAAGTTTATAAAATACAGATTATACCTAAATCCCCCTAAGACTTCCCTAAAGTCCATGTCGTGCACTAAATTAGGTAAGTTGGTACCAAAATTAAATGCTAAAGCTTTGGGAAGCAGTATTACCTTTAGTCAAGGACCTAAGAGTCCGATTTGCCCTGGCGATGCTGGGAAATATTGTGGCTTTATGGTTTTTAACTACATATTTTAAAAATCTAATTCCAGATCTTCCATCAGAACTTATGTGATGGTAATTAAGTTACCACCTATAAAAAATTAGTATTATTCTCTTTAAAACAAAAATAGGATGAATTAAAAATTGTCATTTAAAGATCATGCTGATCTAATATAATTTTATAAACTAAATCACCATCCAATTAAAGGAATACCTACACCGTTACTAACACTATTGAAAATCTCCTATTAAAAATAAACTCAACACAAAATACTTAATAAGTAATATTCAAGGTAATATAATAATTGAAGCATCAAGTAAAACTACTCAAAAGAGCAAAACTAAATGATTGTTTTGCATGCTAAAACCAACCACGGTAATTTGTACTCTCTAAAGGTATTATTAATCCAGAGTCTAGAGATGGATGTAAACAAATTCTTGACGATGAATTCTTAAGAAATTTATTGTTAGAACGTTTACTTGGTAAGGCTATTGAATCAGTTTTTGGTACTCTCAACCATCCAATAGTCCATTTCCTGGAATTTAACATTTCTTGCCATAAGATATTAAAACGAATTTCACCATTTAATACAGATACCATATGAACCCAACGAAATTTTTCTTTACCACCATAATTTATAGCTACAAAATGCCTAAAACCATTGATAGGGTCTCTACTAGTCCACGCTTTGCATGGAGGCCAAGTAAAATCTGATTTATTAATTCTCAAGACCGAAGCAGAATCAATCTACGTTTGATACTAGATATAGTTTATTTTAAATGTACTTAAATCTTTAAATTATTTAATTAGCTTATCATTTCATACTAGTAGTAAAGCGAAAGAAAACAAGCTTCATAGTAGAGCTATAAAAAGTCCAATTCCTGTAAGAACTATTCCTAATCTTCTAATCCATAATTCTGTAGAATTAAGAGAAATCATTAAAAGTATTGCAACGAGGATAATCTCAAGTTCCTGAAACATAATAATAATTTACCTATCTTATAGGTAACGCATATAGATATAATGTAAACCCTTTGAGGTCAAATTTATAAAAAACTTTTTAGAAAGAAAAATAATAATGCGTTTAAGAGTATTAGAGATGCAAAAATAAGCCTTGGTCTTTTCATTCCGGCTGGGGCTACAAACTCATAACCAAAAATAGAAAAAAATGTCTTTGATTCTTTATCAGTGTTCATTTTGTTTTGATTAGACGGGTCATTGAAATCGTTAGAGGGATTGCTCATCTATTTAAATAAAAGGATGAATAATTGAACTTTAATTACCAAAAAAGAAACGGGCCTTAGATGAGTTGTTTGGTAAGGTCTAATACCTCAATATAAAGATAGGCACAAGCCCCCGCCATTACAATAAAAATAATTCCTGCCCATTTAAGGATCTGCTGATCAGTAGAACAACCCTTGATAGGGGCTAAAATTACTGTTGGCGCGAAAGTAATCATGACTATGGAGGCAGTCAGAAGAATTACAATCAATTGTTCATTACTCATTGCGAACATCTCCAGTCGTTAGGAGATTAGCCAAGATTCAACAAAAAAAAAGACTGGCTTTACCTTTGGTTCTACTTAATATGATCAACCAAAAGAGATAAGGCTTTCTACTCAAATATAATTGCAAATGAATAAAAGGATGCAACAGGCGGAATAGGTTAAATAACCTAGTATGAAAAGTAGTAAGCAGATGAGTGGAGATGGTAATTGTTAAAACAATTTTTAAGATAGTAAATATACTCAAAATCAAGCCAAATTTAACAGTTGCAGTATTGAGAAATCAAACCCTATTATTATAGGAGTTTATGATACTTTTTAAATAAGTTAATACAATACATACTTAGAAATGCAATGAATATAAGAACTGAACAGCGCTCTAGCTAAGATATACATAGAAAATTCTCAATCCTTAAAACAGCAAAATAAATGTATATAGATCCATGAAAGCAATACTATTAACAATAGGATATAAGTGAAAATAAGAATATAATAATTGAACTAAATTTAACTACATAGCTTTTGCTTAAGACAAAAGAGTTTGTGTAATTACTTGAGACCATTATTAACTTTATTTTTAATTCAAAACTGATGAGTTTCGCGAAAACAAAGCAAAGAACCTATATTCTTTTTTTCTTTTGAGAAGCATTATAACGTAATTGGTTACGGTAGTCACTATCACCCCAATAATAATCCTCATAAAAGGAGAAGACTGATAGTCCTACTCCAGCAAATAAAAGTGCTCCTAAAAATAGAATCAAATAAAGTAATGCATGAGAGGGCCTCCATAGTTGGTCCTGTACAGCAACAAAGAGTAAATAGTTTTCCATTTATACATATTCGCGCATAATTCCGACAATGGCTACAAAATCTAAATAAATAGATGCTTAGTAATAAGCCTTGGTCTTATAACGTACAAGCTACAAGATCTGTTGCCATTATGGAATACAGCTAGAATGGGCTATTTGCAAAAAGCAACCGACTCAATGGTTGTAATTCTGTGGTTTTTACGATCAATCCATGATAGGAAAAAGTACTTATCTAAGCTCATTAATCAAAAAACCATGCCAATATAGTTTTCTAGATTGTAAGGAATAACAATTATTATTATGGACCAAGAAAAAATAAAAGAAAGAAGGCGCTCAAGTTAAATATAATAAAAATACCTAAATCTACTGAATTAGAATAAAATATCCTTTGTTAAATAAGTTTCTAGCGAATAATGATTGAAAAATTATTTATGAAGTATTTGTATTAAAACTATTTCATAAAGCTAATAAATGACAAAATTTTACTTTTAAGGTATCAAGCCATACCGTATAATAAGTTATTATATGGTTCGCATGATCGTAAAGTGTTTACGCTGTTTCTAAAGCAGAATTAAACCATTATTTAAAATTATTATGAATCCTAAAACATTATCTGTTCTTCAAAGGGTGAAACTACTAGTAAAGGCTCTTGATGGTGCTGAAAAAACCAATGAGGCACTTGCTAAATGCGATGATGCCGAATCGATGATTAAGGTATTATTATCAGCATCTGAAAGACTAAATTTAGGCCTTACAAGAGATGATTTGCTTAAGACACCTCCAATTAGAGATTGGATTTGGTACAAAAATGGGGGCGCACTTGTAACTGTAGGTGATGGTATACCGAGATATCAACAGGACAAAAATTCAGGTAATCTTCTATACATTGGAGGCGGGCTAGTAATTGCACTATTATTTATATTTGGCGCCCTTACTGGCTTCTAATACGAGGAGGTTAATTATTTACAAATGAATTGAAATAAATACGTATATAATAATTTATACGTTGAAAATAGTAGACTAGAGAGAAAAGATTTCTATATTATGGATTAACAATAGATACTTGGCTGCTATTCAATCGATTAGAAACTAAGAATACAATCCATTGATTTGACTTATGGTCATAGATACCTAACCAAAATTTTCTGATGCACAGATTCTTATCGCTGCCATATCATCCTTTTGACTTGTATCAACTATAAATTTCAATGAGCAGTCACAAAAACCTTCAATTGATTTCTGTGGAGTTCCTAATGTAATAGGGTTTCGCTTAACACCTATAATGCATTCTTTGAGTTGATCTTCCTCATAAGCCAAGACTACAGAGCTAAAACTTAAGATAACTGAAAGTAAAATTGTTATTATGTGCATGAGAGGTAAGTACCTTGCCTAGAACTAATCATACCTATACAGAAACAGACAGAAATAAAAGTATTCTTAAATAAACTGTCCATTAGCATATGATTTCATTTTATTTGGTGACCAGGACAAGATTAAACAAGGTAGAGGTAAAATAGGACAAAATCCTGTTTCAAATGAGTCCTAATTTTACTTTTATTTATGATGGAGAATGTCCCTTTTGTAAGCAATTTGCAGAGTTAATAGAGCTCAAGAGCAATCTACCTAATATAGAAATTAAAAATGCTAGAGAGAACCCTCCAGAAATACCGTATGGATATGATATGGACAGAAATGGAGCTATCCTTATAAGAAATGATGAACTACTCTACGGAGCCGAAGCAGTTCAGTGTATTTGCTCTTATCTCAATGATCCATCAGGCCCACTATTGAAGATTCTTTCAAATTTATTTGCAAATAAAAGTCGCACTAAAATAATTTTTCCATTTCTTATCATAGCAAGGCGATTTGCATTATTAATCAAGGGTGCTTCATGGAAAATTTAGTGGAATATAATTAATGTGAAAATTTAGTTAAAAAGTTAGAAACAATTATTTCCTATTATATATGTTATTTTATATAATAATTAGCAGTAGTAGCAATTAAATACATACATGCTCTGAGTACCGAATGAATAATATGTTAATTCAACCTTGCTAGGGAGGTAAAGCCGCACAATAATTAGGGTAAGTTATAAAAATTTGTTTAGTGTATATAGTGTAAGTATGGATGTATTACATATCACTATAGTAAGTGATACTATTTACCATAAACAGAATGGAAATAATGATTAAAACATGAGCAATAGCCCCTGCCATAAGATCTGCTTCATTGTAAGTCATTAGAGGGTTCCTATTTTTTTTATAAAAGCGTAATACTAATTATATTCAATGCGTATGACTACTTAGCTACATCGGGTTGGCAAATGAGGAAATCTAGTTCCTAGAAATATTGCTATCCTCATAAATAAAGTAAGATTCGAAAGTACCAGTAGATGATAGATTCATAAGAAATATTTATCAAATATTAGTGTAGGAATTACTTATACCTTAAAAGTGCAATTTTAAAATCATCTATGATAGTAAGTTTTTATAATTAGAATTCTGAATTAATATATTAATGGCAGGTTTAAGAAGATCGTAATATTGCCTCCATTGTCCAACAGAAGCTCTATTTATAGGATTCCGTACCTGAATACTACTAATGGTACCAACTAGTCTTTTTGATAAATGAGGTGACATATATTTAATATCCCATTTCCATCCCAACCAATTTATTAATGAGGGGATCTCCTGATCAGTATTTTGAACAAGTTTTTCATAATTAATTGTATAGATCAAGTCACAATAACTGCTCTTATATCTACTCATAATATATTCAGTATGTAACACTAACTTAGCACAATCGGTAAGTGAGGAGGAATATTCATTTCCTCTTGGGAAATGCGCCTTATAAAGGGAGAGTATATTATCAAGAGGGTTTCTATTACAATATATAATTTTAGTATTAGGGAAACTATTTAGAATTTGAGAGATATATATATAATCATAGAGATACTTATTAATAATTATTCTTGGATTACTAAACCTAGCATATACTCGTTCTAGGTAAAAAGATTTTAAGTCATTGGATATTTCAGAATGCTTATCAGGATTAATATCTTTGAAAAACTCATCTATATAATTAACCTCTCCAAGGCTTACGGCTGATGGATTAAGACATAGAATAGATTCAACTAACGTTGAACCACTTCTAGGCATACCAACTATAAAAATAAATTGTTTTTCACAATGTAAATTAGAAATTTTTTCGTTTGCATTGATTATATCAATCATTTTGTCAGCCTTACTCTTAATTTGAGAATAATTAGATTTAAAGTGTGTTAATTTTAGTTTATTAGCTTGATTCAAGTATTTAGATGCTTGATTATAATCTTTTTCTTTATCTAATATATTAGACTTAGCAAATAAGATATCAATTTTCTCTGAATTACTGAGTTCATC
Organism: Prochlorococcus sp. AG-363-B04; assembly: GCA_003278465.1. Taxonomy (GTDB): domain Bacteria; phylum Cyanobacteriota; class Cyanobacteriia; order PCC-6307; family Cyanobiaceae; genus AG-363-B04. The sequence continues at coordinate 14,755 of QCFC01000004.1, read as the reverse complement.
CATCGAAACTGAAAACAACATTTCTCTATAAAACAGATCCTCTGAGCTGTAGTGTCGAGAAAAATCATAAAGAACTTTATATTGCTTTGAGTCTAGCTTGAGTATTCGATATAATATACGTTTCTCATTAACAAAATCACCTTTCTGATTGAATATTAATGCCAAATTAGATAGTGCTTGAATATTATTTTGATCTAAATTTAGAGCCTTTTTAGTAAAGTTATAAGCTTCACTATACTTTTCCATATCCTGATATATTGAACCTAAATTAATCCAGGCATCTGAATTTGATGAATTAATCTCTAATACTTTGTTGATGAAACTAATTGCTTGATCATATTTACCTTCATTTTGTAATAAAATGCCCATATTGAGAAGTGATTTTATACAATATGGATTTTTACCTAATGAAAATGTGGTTATTTCTTTAGAACCATTGACATCTCCTTTTTTTCTCAAAATTATACCTAAGACTGAATATGACTCTTGTATAGATGAATCTATTTTAATTGCATGCCTAATGTATTTTTCTGCTTGTTTTAACTTGCCACATTCAAGCAAAAGCATAGCCAAGTTAATCTTAGGGCCAGCTAAAAGGCTAAATTCAGATTCAAACTTTCTAGCTATAATTATTGCTTCATTACAATTAGACATGGAAAGAATAATCTTACTTAGCGTTAAATAGCTTTCTAGAACTATAGGATTGATATAAATGACCTTAATAGCAGATAACTTCGCCTGAAAAAGATTACAGCAAAGCATATAGTGTCTTGTTAGTCGATGCTGCAATAAACTATCGTCAGGAAATTGATTTATATTATTCAAAATTATATCTTCCGACTCTTTATACCTTTTTTGATCAAAGAGAACCTCAGACATTAAGACATAATAGTTAGGGTCCTTTCTGTATAATGAAATTGCAATCCGAATTGCATTTAGAGCACAGTCAAGTTTTCGCATGGACTTATTAACATTCGCAAGCTCCCAGTAAAATAAATGATTGTTTTTATTAATTTGTCTAGATATATATAAAATATTTATAGCAGCAAAAAACATACTTCGTTCGAATAGTAGATGAGCAAGATTAATATATGAATCTGCATATAAAGGATATCTTTTGATAAGAAATTCGAAAAAAGCTATGGCCTTCCTATGATTATTACTTGATATATAGATAAGGGCTAAATTATTTATGACAACTGGATTTCTAAAACCTTTTTCTAATAATGATAGATAAGTAATTTTTGCTTCATTTATATTTCCCGATGAATGCAATCTACATGCCTCTGCAAGTACACCCTTCAATGAATGCATATCCAAAGGGGAAATAGTTTCAATTTCAATACGTAAATTATCAACCAAGGGTCTTCTTATTTTTCATATCATACTATATTAATAGAACTTCTCCAGTGAAATTACAACTTAATCACTATTTATAAAGTAAGTAGAATCAATTGCATTACCAAGAATTACCATTTAAATAATATGTCAAGCATATGGTAACATATAATCAATAAATCGCTTTACTAATATTCACTACAAACAAACTATCACCAGATTTCATTTTTATAAAAAAAATAAGGTATTTAGATAGTGTTTATAAATAGTGTTTAGGCTGACAAGGAAATAATGCTGCATAGATAATGATCCAACAATAAATTATAAATACATAAAGTTAAACATCCTAACTACTAGTTAGCAAATATGATTAGGTCAAAAGCAATTTAAAGTGGATTAAATCCACCATTATGTTGACAGAAAGACCCAAAAGGCTTTGACATTTCATCCATACCCTGCATGATGAATTGCTAATCGTGCCTGGGCTGGCCTTTATAAGCAATAAAAAAGACCCTTGCGTAAACGCCGGGCCTGGGTGATGGGGAACCTTATTTCTAGGAGAATTGTTCGATTTACGCAACCCCCCCCCTACAGATAGGGAGTGCAGAAGTCATCCACCATCCATGCTCCACAGGTAGTGGACACGTGTTATCTGGTTTTATCCTGGAGGAAAACAAAACACCTCAGGACAGAAAATTAGGAAACCTGAACGGAGAAACCGTGAAGGGCCCTAGAGCTCTATAGGTAGTTATACCTATAGAGCTGGGTAAGTAACCACGCAGTGGTGTGCCTCTTATGTCAGATCAAAATTGAACTGAGGAATCCTATTGTCCTAATTAATTAGGGTCAAATATAAATTTATTAATGAAGAGTAGGCATATTCAAAAAATCATTGTAGGAAGAAAAGAAAATATAATTAATTTAATAGGTTATTTCATGAGGCTAAGATCTCATGCAATGGATTAATTAGAAAACGAATGCGTTAGTATTGTAGCAATATCAAATATTAATTTACATCATGAAGACAACAGCATTAATTGGATTAACAACTTTACTTGGAGTCTTTATAGGTTATCAAATACCTAGAGGCATTGTTTCTGGCACTGTTTCTATTACTACATTTAATATTAATGTGCCTTTTGAAAAATGGGCGACAGGCTTTGACAGTAAAGAAGCAAGCAAGGTCCATGTATCTAACGAACTGAAACCTCTCTTCAGAGGAGTCAGCGTTGATAACCCTAGACAAGTTGTAGTTATACATCAATCCAAGCCAGGATCAGTAAAACAGTTTCTAACTGATAACCGAGAAATGATTGAGGCAAGTGGTCATATCTATAGATCAACCCAGACAAGTGATTGGTCATCTAAGCTGTAGAGTTAAAGTTATTCAACTATGCCTGTCTAAAGCATTTTCAGATGTTGAATTGACTTTTATTCTTACTATATAATTTTAATCCAAAGTATCTCATCAAACGTTTGTTTGATAGAGATAGAATTTACACAGATTAATTAATACAAACCATTCTTCTTGATTTATTTAATTTACAGAATATAATATTAGAACTTATATGAATGCATATGAAACTTCTATTTTTAACCTGCGTCAATCTTATCTTTTTGTTTACACCATTTTCCACCTTGCCGAAAATAGCAAATATAAATACAAACGATTTACTACATCCACAGATAATCTCAGAGGACACAAATACTATTCCTACTCCAAAACAGAACGAAAAAGACACTTCAGAAAAAAGCTTTGATGAAATTTTCGGTGCCAATGATATCTTTCCTTTCCTGCCGGATAACCATAGAGATAGTGGAACTGGTAAATTTAACAGTTTCTAATATTAGAAATCTTAAAAATATGACAATTCAAAGGCTTTAGAACTAATCATACATTTAGCCTATCTCCATATACGTAGAAATTTAAAAAATTTGATAGTCCAAGGATCCCATCTGGTTTTACCTGAACTATCTGCTTGATAGCGAAGATTGTTATCACCAAGGTTAACCAAGGCTTCTTTATTCTTCCACCAAATCCAATCTCGTATTGGGGGGTTCTTCCTTAGATCATCTCTAGTAAGATCTAATTTTAAATGTGCTGAATAATTAAAAAGAATCTCCAACATTGTCTCAGCATCCTTGCATTCAGACAAGGCTTGATTAGTGTCCTCGGCTCCATCCAAGGACTCAACAAGTAATTTAAGCCTTTCTTTGACGTTTAAAGTTTTAGGGTCCATAGAACAAAACCGATCAAGTCCAGGATAATTGATCAAGTAAATAAATTCTGGTAGAAAGGAAAACATCCTATGCGGTGATACTCAAACTTTAAATTCATCTGTGACTTTTTATTTAGGTCATAAATGACAGAAAAAATAATTTCATAATTATTTCCAAAAGATTTGCAATTTGTTCCTAAAACAATCCAAAGGAGTAGTACTAGCCCATTGATTCTATCGATCAACTGTCTAGGGGAAAATACTTCGGTATTTTTACCCTAGACAGTTGATCGATAGTGAACTAGATAGAGAGAAGAGTAAGGGGGGCAAATTACCAAATCTCTAAATTCAAAAGAAACTCTACAGTTTCTATTTCCCAAAAGTTCATCTGGAGATTAAAAATGGGGTTATCTATGCCACTTGCTTTCTTTAAAGACACAATGAATACTGAAGAAAGTAAGAATATTTCTTGTTATATAGATGGAATACGAGTCTCACTTAAAGAATGTGGTTTTGAAATGGAGTCTCATAAAAATATATCCAATCTAGATTACTGGGCCATTGAGTGTGCAGAGAATCCAAACCACTCACACTGCAAAATGTTTGATGAATAAGCACTAAGCTAAATAGCTATTTATTCATCTCAAAACGGACTTTAAAGCAAGAATTTAAACAACAAATCACTTATAATGAACTATCAAATGATGCTTGAATGTCATGCCTCTGGAATATCAATTACCAAACAAGAAGCACAGCTATTAGATCTAGAGTTGGAGTCACAAATTGCGAGCATCAAGGTTTCACGAACACAAGGTTGCATTGAAAAAGCTCCGAATCACATATGTGTTGCTGCTCATGTTTGCAAAGGGAGCCTTTGGATAACCTGCTTGGCAGCAGTACTTGATCAGATTAATCCATTAGCAACTGGAGTCAAAGCTAGAGGAGCAACAGTATTTGACGAGTTGGAAAGAAATGGATATTTAATGCTTGACTAGATCAAATTCAATGAATAATCGTCTTAAGGCTATGTAAATAGAAAACATATGATTGTATAAAGTTCTAATGCATATTACAACGATATATATTCTATAATTACATTGCTCAAAGATTATTGCTCAAATAAATGAGATCAAATGGTAATATGTTGGTCACAATTTCAAATAAAGGTAGATTATTAATACTAGATTTTATATAAATAAGGTCCTATAAATTCTTCATTAACTTATCGTTATATACTAAACCATTGGGGATATTTAAAATTTTAACTTTTGATTATGAATTATCGTTTTAGCATTCATACTCCTATTAAATAGGTATCCTATCTAAACAAGAATAAATCTATGGGGCTCCCACTAAAAAATCTGCTCAACTTTCCATCAACCTTGGCTTAATAGTTATCTTGCTACCTTCCAAAATTTTCATTTTAGAGAGATTTTTTAGAATATAAAGTAGATTCTCTGCAATATCCTTTATCTCCTTTTTTTAAAGAGATTGGTCATTTTAGTTCCAATATTATTTATCTCAAAAAAGATCTGGTCGAAATCTTGGAATTTTGAAAAGAAAATTTCGCAATTCCCACAAATTTTGGGAAAGAGCTTGCATGCAAAAAGTGAGAAGATGTAGTGGAGGCTCTTAGACATATGAAATAAATAATTAATTAACTATTTTTGTTAAAATTGTACTGTTATTTAGAGTCCTCTTAGAATAAATCATGCCCTTTTCAAATAAACTACTCAGCATTATTAGATTTCCAAGTCGATTAAATAAAAGTAAAAGGAGGGTATAAAGAAACTATGTCTCCATACAGCTTGTTTTTAAAAGTCATTTAAAAATACATAGTTAATAGCAAGATGAAACAACCTTTCTTATAGACTATTAAACTTAAACACCCTTAATAACCTCATTAAAAGGATCTCGATTATCCTGATAAATTACTCAATGTTTCAGGCCAATGAAAATTGGCTAAACTTAATACTGTCATAATCAAGTAAGGTAGCTAGAAAGTATTCAGTTAATCCACATTCAGCATTGAAAAAACATAAGCCATTAAAATTACTTGTTTTACTTTCAATACTGCCTCTTCCTCTATTAGCTCAGGTCAACAAAAATGCACCAGAAAGTATTGACATAACACAGAACAAAGTCTCTACTGCTGCCGGGCGGGCCGTCGTGGTGACTGCTAATCCATTAGCAAGTAATGCTGCTATTAAAGCGATAGAAGAAGGTGGCACAGCAATGGATGCCGTTATTGCTGCACAGACAGTACTAACAGTTGTCGAACCACAAAGTTCAGGTTTAGGAGGTGGAGCGTTCCTGTTGTACTGGAACCAAACAACAAAATCGTTACACGCTTTAGATGGAAGAGAGACCGCCTCAGCTCAAGTTGATGAAAATATGTGGTTAACAACAGATGGAAAAAAAGTTTCTTGGCTAGAAGCGACTAAAAGTATATCTTCAATAGGAGTTCCAGGTACAACTGCTTTACTTTGGGAAGGACACCAAGAATTTGGACGTTTACCCTGGGAGACTAATTTTGAAAGAGGAATCCAACTTGCTAAAGAGGGCTTCATACCCAGTACCCGCTTTATCAAATCCATATCTTTAGCAAAAACAATTGGGGTTAATCATAGTCAAAAGTTTAAATCAATTTATCTCCAAAATAATTCTCTCCCATCACAAAATAAGCCATTTCGCAATCAGGAATTAGCGTCAACATTAACACGTATTGCAAAGGGAGGTAGAAATGAATTTTACCGAGGTGAAGTAGCCAATCAACTTATAGAGGATCTACAACTGCGTCAGAACAGGAACGAACCTGTTCAAACAATCACTCTTCAGGATATGGCAAATTATCGAATCCAGAAACGTATACCACTTTGTCGGAAATATAGATACTGGCGCATATGTTCGTTTCCGCCTCCAAGTGGGGGAGGCGTTGCCGTATTACAGGCTCTTGGGACCTATGAGCTTCTCTCAAAGGACACCTGGTCACAAAAAACGATAGGCCATTGGCATCTTCTAGCTGAATCCCTAAGGTTTGCAGATGCAGATCGTTCTCATTGGATAGGAGACCCGATTGACTGGCCAGTTCCTCTAAAAGGATTATTAGAAGACATTTATATAAAAGAAAGAGCAAACGAAATCAAAACCACCAATACAACTATTAATCCTGAGCCTGGTAAACCAAAAGGTAGCGATTTATTGGATTTCGCTAGTCAACCAAAAACAACAGAGGAAGGAACAACTCACCTGGTAGTAGTTGATTTAGAAGGCAACATCGCTAGTTATACAGGATCAGTTGAAACTGTCTTTGGCAGTAGGAATATATCTGGGGGAATGGTCTTAAATAATCAACTTACTGATTTCTCATTTTTATCTGAGGTATCAGGAAAACCGATAGCTAATCGAATTGGTCCAAATAAACGTCCTATGAGTTCGATGTCACCTGTAATAGCATTTCGAGATAGCAAGCCAGTTTTAGCAGTTGGATCACCAGGTGGGTGGCTTATCCCTCATTACATTACCAACTCATTAATCGGAATCATAGACCTAAAACTTTCACCAAAAGAAGTAGTAAGCCAAAAACATCTGGCAGTAGGACCAACCCACACCTATATAGAAAATAAGGGTTACTGGCAAAATTCCAATGGCAACATCCTCAAAGGCCTAAAACTCCTCGGCCACAAAATTAAATACAGTTCATTTAGCAGTGGATTAGCTGTCCTTCTCTGGGAGGATGGAAGCTGGCATGGTGCTGCGGACCCACGTAGAGAAGGGAAGGCAGTCAGCCTGCAATAAAAATTGAATAAGCAAAAATGAACTCTTCTTTATAATTGACGATGAGGATCACAAATAAGGCAATAGCTAAAATCAATGAATGGCAATTCCGACTAAGAAACAAGAAGATATTGTTTGCCAGTCCTTTCTTGAAGAAAATATTTATTAAAAATTATTTTTTTAATAAATATATTTCTTGATAGAGTGACCTATAGTGACATTCTGATGCCTAATTCAATGAGCCATTTCATTCTTGCAATTCTTATTACAATAATATCTCTTTTAACACCAGTCATAATGTTTTCATCAACGATAGATTTATCGCCTGATCTCGATGATCTAAGCATGAAATTTTCTAATAATTTTTGTAGATCAATTGAAAATGGAATACCTCCTGAAAAAGCTGGGGAAAAAGCTGCTATTCAACTAACAAAAGGTTTACTTTTCTCACCTATTATCAATGAAATCATGTCAGCCCCAAAAGAAGACCTAGTTGCATCTCTATCCAATAATATATATGATAAATGTGGAAATAATCTTGGTTCTAGCAAAGAAGAACTTGATAGTTACCTGGCTCAATATGCAGGAAAAATCCCAAACAAATCTACTAAGAGCATAAGGATGCCTCCAATTCGACAAAAACCATTTAAATAAATTAAGTTGATAGTAACTAATAAAATAGAAAAAGGAGAATAAAGAGTAAGTGATATCTACCAAGATTAAAAGTAGGTGAGACATATAACTATTATAAATAACAACTAGATACATACCTGTTCATAAAATTTATATCTTGACCAAGCTATTACTACTTATCCATTCATACGTTCCTAATCAACAATAGAAGAAAGCGTAAGAGAATAAAGCTACAATCAAAAATTAGGGCAGGATTTTTCTAAAACTCTGATTTATTTCAAGGTAATTAAATGCTAGCCATTCGCAACCATATAAGCTATAAATAAAAATCTTGTATTTTTTTATGTATAAGGCTTTAGATGGTAGCTCATTCCAGACCAGTTGGCGTTGCAAACTTCACAACTCAATCCTCAGAAGTAATGGCCGAAGGACAATAAATAAAAATATAAGGTTGCTAAAAGATAATCCTGAGAAAGTTGGTGGGAACAAGGAAACCGCCGAGGAACTAATTAAAATTCTGGAAGGTATCTCTGACGATCAAACCTGGTTGGTTGCTAAAGCTATGGCTGGACTATCTTTAGAAAAAGCTCTAGAGACATTAAATTCTATGAGAGTATAACAAGATGAGTTTCGCAGACAACATATCCAGAGTGTTTGTTGCATCAGTATTTTTAATCTTCGGAGAATCTCAAATGATTGGAGGAATTATTCCAAATTTAATTGCTTTTCTATTATTTCTTGTGGCTATTGGCTATTTTTTGTTTACGGGTCCATTATTCGGTAAAGATAATAATGATGGATAACTGCATCTTCATACAATAGAATACTTGTTCAATATCGGGAAAGTGAATTTGTTAACGAAGATGATGAGTCTTGATTAAATAGCACTAATTAACTAAATTAAGGCTAGGAATAGCCATCGACTAACTATCAGCACGGAGAGATTGTTGCCTAATGATACAACATAAATAAGAAGCCCAATCTAATATTCAAAAGGCCATCTCACGGTAAAGTCTAATGCATTTTATTAAAATAAGGTTCTAATAATACAAGGATACATTTCAGTACAAAGTATCATCATAGAATGTTACCATTATTTTTTAGATAATAGCAATTTACTCCATTCATTCAAAAGATTTAATTCAGCAACTATTAATGAATAATTTCGATTGTTTTGTTCCTTACATATATTTGTATAATTAAAACAATTCTACACCAGAATTTTTATAAGCATGATCCATACCCTTGTATTAATGATTGCTATCGGGAACCGAAAATATGAACTAAAATTTATTCGAATAAAAATACGCAATTCATTAACTACAGTTTCATAAGGGTGAAGTTCTCAGAAAATAGGTTGAGCATTAATTAACTCTATTTCCTTGGTTTACGTTAAATTTGTTAAAAGCATATAAAGATGCTCTTTTTCTTTAAATCTAATGATTATTCTAACTTTTCTATTAATCGCCTCAGCTTCCGAATAAAGGAATTTATTAAGTATTAAACAGAATTCTCTTGGCAGAGCAGTTGTCTTAAATAATTCCGGCTCTCCAAATGGACTGGCAATCATACCTTCGTGTATATTGAAGTTCGCTTTATCTACCTTCGATTTAGCCCCCTTTCCGTTAGTAATAAAAGCAACCTCTTCTATAATATCGTGTGAAAAGGTATATCAAATCAGTAATATTCGAAGTCTTTATATGACGTTGGTTAATTCCAAAACTATGCTTTTGTGGCATCTAGGTTGGCTCTGATAGTTGAATCGATTAACATTGAACAAGAAACTATTGCGTGTTGAAAAATCGGAACCTCATCAGTTACTTCCTATATGGATGCCTGCTACTGACTGCCCTGCAGTGCATTGGAAGCTCACCCTGAACAAGAGTTAAACCTATGACTGCCACTATGCTCCTAGAGTATCGGTGAAAAAAATTTTGATTTGTAGTAATGACTAGACTAACAAGAAATATGTTAGAAAAAAAATACTAGATTATACATAACTGTGCAAAAATAAATTGGATTGAAAAACTCATTATTCAATCAACTTAATCAAGTTTTTTGCCTCAAAAAGAACCAAACATTACCATCAGCTCCAAATATCAAATAATATTGAAATATTTGAGGAATATTCATACGATTATACAAAAGCCCACCTCCTAGTCAATGAAAAGCTTGAAATTTCAGCAGAATTTCGGAACTTAATTGAACCAAAACTTATTTATGACAATCGTAAAAATATTGCCAAATATATTGCTTATGCAGTCAAAGTCTATTAATTCAGATCAGATCAAATTCCTTTAATGCACCTAATGATGTATTCAAGCTATAGATATGCCTTCCCTCTGTGCTCTCTTACTTGCCAACCTTTTGCAGTTGAATTAAGCAGAGCTGCTCTAAAGCCCTTTACCCAAGATTCATCATTCTTGAGCTAGTGAAATCGAAGGCTTCAACGAATGTATGAAAATTGGCAAGATTTTGTCATGTCAAGACGCGAGAAATTGATGAAAGTCTGCTTTTGAGTTCTATGAAGTTGATTTTTATGAGGCTTAAAATGTCCTTTACAAGAAAGAGAAGTACTGCTGTATCACTCTTCTGGCCTACAAGTAAGCCACTAACTACAATTAAAAAGGCACGGAGCTTGGCGCAGTTTGGTAGCGCGGGTGCTTTGCGAGCACGCTAAATTGACATTTTAAACTCTTGCAGCAGAAGGCTTTGGAGGATACGTCTTTCAGGGATGTACACAAAAGGCATGACGATCAGAGTTTTAGAAATTGCAGAGCAGCTCAAAGTTGTTACTGATGACTTGCTTGCTGTTTGTACGCTTCTAGAAATACCGGCCACTTCAAGAATTAGTTGCCTTAGCTCTGATCACATCAAAAAGCTGAAGGCCTACTACCAAGAGGAACTGGAGAAGAAATAGGCATTAAGGCGGATTGCAGTTTTGTAGCTGTTGATACAAAATAATGTCAATGACACACGGAGGGATAAATGATCGAAACTCCGCCTGAGTATCAAATAGAAGTGAATTGACTTCTGGTCCCTGCTCCAACATTCTCTTTCTATAAGTGGGCTGGTCATAGATGCTTTCCTAAGCATTAATGACACTTTTATGCATCGTTTTAGGTGCCCTTAATTGAGTTTTATCAGCCTTACACCTAGACACTTGGCCCCAGGCGATCACGAGCAAGAAACTTCTAGAAATATGAATATTTAACCGACCTCCTTGCTTGAAAAGGAATGAGGTCGGTTTTTTGTTATTTTATACGACAATTTAAACGATATTTATTAGAAAAATATGGTTGGAACTTAAAACTATATTAAGTCTTATTTGGCTAGTAGGGATTACCTAGTTACCACATATCTTGTTACTTATTTCACAAATACAATTTTTTATGATATGTTCTGATTCACTCTAAAGGAGGTGCAAGTGATGCTCACAAGAAGACCTTATGAGATGCAAGATGTTCACATCGAATACGATGCTATTGATGAGTATTTTGAATGCATTACTGCATGCTCCATAGGTGATGATGGCATGCAATGTATCACTCAATGTATAGAAGTTCATCTTAAAGAGGAGCCAAAAGAATGATAAAGACAAATCCTTTACTTATTTCACCTAAAGGCGGTTCAATTACTTGTTTTAGAGGTGATACTGGTCGGATCTTTCGATCATGCTCAAGAAGCAGCTGTGTGTACTCAAGTGACTTGCATTCTGCTAAGGCATACTTAGATGAGTTGGAAGGAAAGAATAGTTTCATTACGGAAGTTTCTGATAAGGTTTCTCCTCAAAGGAAAACCACATTGAAGTGGAGCAGCGAAGGTGAACTTTCCGCAGTGGACATGACAAGAATTCTCCATCGACTCGCTAACCCACAATTGACCGAATGTGATTTGGCTTGTGATTTAAAGGACTCCTCTCTGGAAGATCGAGAATAAATATCTTCTATGCCATTGCCTGCAAGTTCGTGGCTTCCTTGAATAGATTATTGAGGGTAAGTACTTTAGTAATAGCACCATAGACATTGTTGCTATTAACAATTACAAGTTAAGTAGAACCTAGATGGGCAATAAATACAAGGTTAATGGTCAAACGAGGTGGTCTGATTTAAACTAATTGCATGTGGAACTAGTGAGAAAGTGGCAGAGTTAATACCTAACAGGAAAATAGAAGGATCATCTTTTAAGATTGTTAAAGTTTCACAAGAAGCCTTTAAGGATTCTCGTGATATCATTTTAGAAAACTATTTAGCAGGAAACTTAATATTAATAGAAAAATACCTGCCAGAAGTTGACATTAATCAATTCAACTTCCCTGCTTTGCAAACACCTAATTATATGCCTGATAATATTTCCAGCTTAACAAATAAGTACAAGGATATTTCACATTGGAAAATAAAAAAAGCTCAAGCTAGAACTGCTGCACAACTTATTCACACTGACAAAAAAAAAGCTGAGATCTTATTGGCTACGATGCATTCAGTAGAAAAACAAGTAGGAAACCTTTTTTATCAGTTGTTTCAAGTTCCAATAACCTCGTATTCTACATGGAGATTTACTAGGACAAATCACACAATTTATCATTTAGATGATTATAACGGAATCCTTCTTAGAGCTTTCTGGAACTTAAGTACTTGTCCTAGAGTTTGGAATATAGGTCACAATTCAAACGATATAATAAAACTCTTTGGAAATAAGGTTTCCACATTTCTTCAGGAATCTGCCAAGCAAACTCGAGGAGAAATAACAACACGAAAGTTCAACCGTTATTTAAACACATTAATTCAGGACTGTGAGAGGCACACTATAAAATTTGATCAATACGATTTATGGCTCATTGACTCTGTAAAAGTAGTCCACCAATTAAAAGCTGGCGACAAACTTGGATTGTTTAATTATAAAATAAATGAAGTCAGTAAACTAGCGAATACAATAGTTGAGAGATTAAATTACCCTAATTATATTAGGTCTTCCATAGAAAATGTTATTAAAAAATCATAAAACTGCAAAACATAGAGTATATATATAAAGGTCAGGTTCACAGATACAGTCCCTAATTTCATTATTGATCTCTTCTTGACGCTATTTACTCTGGATCTCTTCTTTCTGAATATCAGAGATGACATGGAAAGATAGTGGACTGATGAAAATAGTTAAAAGATTCTTACCTTTTTAATTATGCCTATAAATAAGCCGATTCCTGATTCTGTTATTCGCTCTTGGCAAAGGCGATTGCAAAAGATCAGAGAAATATTCGTTAGACTTCCTAGTAAACAGAAAAGAGCTTGTAATTGTTTGAGGGTTTTGATTACTGCGTCCTGCTGATCGGCCAACTCGCAAACAGAAGTAATCACCTCGTCCTTAAGGAACCTTTAGGTGATGTTCATTGGGTTCAAAAAATGCTTTGATGTTGATGGAGGGCACACGCCCTGCGCTTTCGACTCAATTATTCTTATGGACAAAAAAGGTGCAAAAGGTTATTGGATCTCAACCTCAACAGTTATTAATCAAGAACTCTTTGCTGAATACGTAGAAAAGGTAGGGCCTTGGCTAAATGAAGTTGGAGGCAAAGTCTTCGCAAAAGATACTGAGCCACAAGGGAAAGAACAAACAGAAGGTGCAAACTTAGCTGTTATTTGTGAGTTCCCTTCCATGCGTATAGCTGTTGAGGCGTATGAATCAGCGGAGTATCAAGAGCTCAGCAAAATCCGTAAAGCCGCTACAGAGCACGCAACCTTCACGATCATGGAAGGGATGGATGAAGCAACAAAATTAAGAAGAGCAATGGGCAAGTAAATGTCTTTACGTCACCCCCTTTTCCATAGAACCATCTTGGCTCTTCTAATTTCTTCAAGAAACAGGGTACGAACTGCCAAAGCTTGAGAATAGAGAAGTATTTAAAGCTGAACTTCTCCAAGAATTAGAAGAAGGTATAGTTCCCATTATTGATCGATGTTGTTATCGAAATCCATCAGTGAAAAGAAGCGAAGAAGAGTCAAACCTTCCTAAGTGTTGAATGGGTCCCTCTTCGGACTTCTTTGTCGGTCGTCCGAAGGCTTGATTGTTTTTGTCTCAGATTTTTAAGGGCCTCTTCATACAGAACAGGAATATCACCTCGCCACCCTCCTTATATGTATATAGCCTATCCCTAAGAGCTAAAAGCATTAAACACAGCTAGAAAGAATCAATGATCTGACTCTTTTGAAATCAATGGCAGAGGTGAAAGAACAAAAAGGCTTTCTCAAAAAGTTTGGCAAATGGGCTCCAATCATTGGAGGAGCTTGGATCGTGTTGAACATTGTTCTTCCTTTAGCCCTATTACGTATTCCAGCCATTCAGAAAGTCTTAGTAGCTGTAGGAGACAAGCTTCCTTTTGATATCCCAGGGATTGGATAACAATGAGTACAGAACTTATTTGCTTTTTCTTACTTGGAATCGCAGCATTGCTTCTAAATGCTGGACTTTATTCTCAAACTCTTCCACTCTTTTGGCTAGTTCTTCCATTGGCTATAAAACTCTTTTTCGACACCAAGAAAGGCAGCGCAATGGGCAACATCAAAAACTGGAGTGAACTGGGTTGTCCTGATAAAAAACTCACTTGAGTCCATCGTTCTGATGGTTCAGGTACTACCAAAGCCTTCACCAATTCAATGCAAGCTTTCTCAAATGACTCCAGTCAATGGTCTCTAGGTAGTGGAAAATCGGTTAAATAGCCTGCTGGATTTGGCGACAAAGGGAATGCTGGTGTGGCGGGTTATATCCGCAACACACCTGGTGCCATTGGCTAT
>QCFC01000003.1 GCA_003278465.1 Prochlorococcus sp. AG-363-B04 | reverse complement strand
AGTTCACTGGTGAGTCAACCATGGCTGCTACTAACGTAAAGGCAGCCAACATTCAAGGTGGAGCAGGTAACGACACAATCCGTCTGAACGATACAACCACAACCACTCAAATATCTGCGTTGACTGCTGTTGGTGGTCAAGGTGATGACAGTGTTTATGTCCGTTGGCTTTCAGGTGACGTCCGTAATTCCATTATCGCTGGTGGTGGTGGAAACGACACAGTTACTTTCGAATCCAACTCTGCTTCTGCATCCACAATTGCTGGTGGTGGCGGTAACGACACAGTTGAATTCAACATTTCACTAGCAGATCAAGTTCTTATTGGTGGTGACCAGCCTGCTGTAACTCTGGGCGACTATGACGGAGCTGACCTGATCACTGGAAACATCAGTGGTGGTACTGGAGCTACTGTGATGGGAGCTGGTGGTAATGACACCATTACCATTTTTGTAACTGGTGCTGAGAAGTTCAACATCAATGGAAATACAGGTAATGACTCAATTACCTTGAAGTCCACTATTGTTGCTGGCACTGAGGACGTCACTATTGGTGGTGGTGCAGGTGATGACACCATGACCTTCTCTGCCAACTTCTCTGGAGCAGATATCAATGGTGGCGGTGGAAACGATTCCATCTACTTCCATAAGACTGGTTCATCCACTACGCACTTAAATAGCACTATTTATGGTGGTGCTGGTCAGGACGTCATTTCTGGTGGTGGTGATGGAGCTTTGGGTACAGTCTTTGGCTTTAGTGCCTTTAGTGACTCCACAGCTGCTGGATATGACAAGATCAATGTTGGCGAAGGAACCGGTGAGACATACAAGCTTGACTATGCACCTGGTGGCCTGACACGTGCTGGATCTATCTCTGGTACGCAAAACACCAACATTTCAGCTGGTCTTGCATCCTTTACTGGAGCTGTTGCTGAATTGACAGCAAGGATTGAACTCCTTGATGCCAACGTAACTACTACAGGTGCTGCTGTTGGTTTCGAAGATGCTGACAACTTCGCCTATGTATTCGTACAAGGTGGTTCTGATGACCTTGTCGTCAGACTTGGTGAAGCTGGTCTATCAGGTATGACTGGTAGCTTGACCGTTGCTGCTAATTCCAATGCTTCAAGAATCACCTACGATGTAGGTTGATCTCTCTGAGCAAATCAACATATAAAAAGAGGGGCGTAAGCCCCTCTTTTTATATGTTGATTTGCTTTATAACTTGTTAATTTACATGGGATTTTTTAAGCATAATTGTTTGAAGTTATTCTTTTTGGTTCTCTGAATTTGTCTCTCCTATAAATTCTAAAATTTCTCGGTCTTTTAGATTTTGAGCTTTTCCTCTAAAGGTTTGTTGTTGAGTTTTTCCTTCTGCTAAATCTTTTAGCCAAGCTTGAGTTTTTGCTAGTTCACCTTCGAGTTGATCAATTCGTTCCATCAAATTTCTAATTACATTTGCTTCTGCATCAGGTAAGGCGGAATGGGCTAATGGATTGATTCTTACACCACTTTGATGGACGATTCTTCCTGGGATTCCTACGACAGTACTGTCTGCTTCTACATCTCTAACTACAACTGATCCCGCTCCTATCCTTGTGTTTGTTCCCACCTTGATTGCTCCTAGTACCTTAGCTCCAGCTCCAACCACTACATTATCTGCCAATGTTGGATGTCTTTTGCCGTGATCCTTTCCTGTCCCTCCAAGGGTGACACCTTGATATAAAAGACAACGATTACCAATTTCTGCAGTTTCTCCTATCACTACACCCATTCCGTGATCAATAAAAACCCCACTACCAATTTGGGCCCCAGGATGTATTTCTACTCCGGTAATACCTCTTCCTAATTGACTTAATGTTCGGGCTATTAGTTTGAAAGGAATAAATGGTATTCGAGTATTCCATAGTTGATGACTAAACCGATGGAGTGTGAGAGCATGAAATCCTGGATAACAGAGTGACATTTCAATCAAACCTCTAGCAGCAGGATCACGCTCTTTAATGATTTTGAGATCAGCTTTTATCGCATTAAACATCGATTTAATTGTGTTGGCTTTTATGAGACTTGAAGACCTATTTCTTTTCTTAGTTGTTCGATTGTGTCATTGCTTAGATAACTTTCTGCACAGTGAAGTTGTGGCATTCTCATGAGTTGAGACCGATTTTGTCTTAGGCACTGTTCGACAAGAGGTAAACTAGGTCTGTCACAGAGTACGTGGCTGGCGGCCCTCAATAGAGCAAGTAATCGACTGCCTACATCAGGTGTTGCGGTCATCAACAACAATTCATTTCCTCTCATACTGTGGAGGATTACTTCTGCGGCACGAAGTATTCCTGGACTAATGCTGACTAGTCCGACACAACTACCGGGGCGTAATTCTTTGAGCATAGATAGTTCTTGTCGAAAGTCGTTAAGGTCTACTGCGATTGCTCGTACGGAGTGGCGTTTAGCTACTTCTTCTAGAGGTTGAAGGAAGTAACGGCTAGTTACTACAGTTCCATTTCTTGAGTTCTCGAGAACGCTTTCAAGCTCCTCCATAGGGACGACTTCTACAGGTACATCAAGATTCGGTGCAAGCTCCTCGGCTATTAGTAGTGAAGCCCCAATGTCTTCTCTTGGTGTACTTACTAAGACTCTTGCTCCACATCTCAGACGCCAGTCAATTTCGCGAGTAAGCAGTTCTCGAGTTTGTTGAAGGGTGCAGCCAGCCTTGAGCAGACCATCTATACATTTTCTGACTTCTTGATCTAAGTCTGTGACACCTTTATTTCTAATGTTTGGAGGATTTTTTGCTTCTCTTATTTTTTGTTGATCTCGTACGTATATGCCAGATCCTGCCATTGCCTGAACCACGCCATCCGTTTCTAATTGCCTGTAAACCTTGCTAATCGTGTTTCTATGCAAACCTGTTTGCATAGCCAACTGCCTAGTGCTTGGTAAGCGATGGCCAGGAGGGTAGTGACGAGCAGCTATTGCAAAACAGATTTGGTTGTAGAGCTGGGTAGATGCAGGAATTTCGCTTTCCTGCTGAATATGGAATCGCACGCAATCGGACAGGTCACAATGTGGCCACCTTAATAAGGTAAAGGCTTCGTGACAATCGTCTCTGTGTCCTTCAACCTTGTGCCAATCCTAAAAAGCTTGAATTGGTAATCATTTTGGTGATTGCTACAACTGTGAAGGATTAGGGCAGAAAGAGCTTTGCATGGCTCGGTAATGTTCTGCCAAGAGAAATATGAAGTAAGTAGATAGAGGTATTGCTAATTCAGCCTATTGCTTTGGATGAGCAGCAGGAGTAACACCTAATTCTGTAGTTAGCTTGTGCTAAAAATTCATTGTAGTAATCATCGCTATTGCAAAAAATATTGCTTGTATTTACGGGATTTCTTAGGATATTTCTTTATCTATAATAATTAGATTCAAAAATTAAGTAGTTTTTGGCTATCGGCTGATTTAAGCTTACCTCGCAAATAAATTGAATTAATTGTTATTATATATTTTCTTTTTCGATATTCCTTGGACTTGCTATTGATCTTGGTGGTGCGGTAATTGTTCTCACTGCACGACTATTCTTTTTCTCATCTTTTTCTGCTTTGACTAAGGGGGTTTTGCGTGGTGTTAGAAACATGATCATGTTTCTACCTTCTCGCTTTGGAGCTTGTTGAACTTCTGCTTGCTCCTCTAGGTCTTTGGCCATTCTTCTTAATAGTGTTTCTGCTAAAGCGGTATGTTGAATCTCTCTTCCTCGGAAGATAACCGTGCATTTAACCTTGTCACCTGACTTAAGAAATCTGATGGCATGACCAATTCTTACCTCATAATCATGTTGATCAATCTTGTAGCGCATCTTTACTTCTTTGACTTCAGTTTGATGCGATTTCTTTTTGGCTTCTTTAGCTTTTTTTTCTTGTTCAAATTTGAATTTGCCGTAATCCATTATCCGACATACAGGCGGATCAGCTTTCTCGCTTACTAAGACGAGATCTAACTCTCTGTCTTTAGCAACATCCAAGGCTTCTTCTCTACTGATTACACCAAGTTGAGTTCCATCTGAGTCAACTACCCGTAACTTGGGATAACTGATGCGATCATTGATGTTTGGGAGCTCCCGGACGGGGGCACGACGGTCAAAACGAGGACGAGGTGGCATTCAGTGGGTTGAGGAGGCTAGAGAAGACGCCAGCATTAAAGGTATTTTATGCGCCAACGATTTACCCTAGACCGGCTTGTATCAGATTGAGTGCTTCAATAAGAGGTTTCTCATCATTTAGCCAATTAGGGTTGTGTTGGGTACGGAACCAAGTGCGTTGGCGTTTGGCTAATTGTTGAGTTCGTTTTGTGGTTATTTGTATTGCCTGCCTTTGACTTATTCGCCCTTCAATGACTTGTAATGCTTCTCCATAGCCAATTGTTTGTAAAATTGGGAGGTCTGAAGAAAAACGATCGACTAACTTTTGTGTTTCTTTTATAAGCCCTTTTTTATACATCATTTCTGTTCGATTCTCAATTCTTGTACGCAGGTTGATTGGATTCAGTCCAAGTTCAATAAATTTCCATGGTGGAGGATTCCTGTTCTGTTGAGTGCTAATTGGTTGTCCAGTTGAATAGAGAACTTCTAAAGCTCGATTTGTTCTAACTTCATCTGTTGGAGCTATTCGAGCTGCTGCTGCTGGATCGGCCGTTTTGAGCAATTGATGGCAGCATGATTGCCCTAGTTTTTTAAGTTGATTGCGGATTTCTGCTTGAGGAGCAACTGATGGTGGGACAAAACCACTGGTTAGTGCTTTTAGATAAAGGCCGCTCCCACCTACTAAAAAAGCAACCCCTTTAGATATCAGAGCTTGCTCGATTAGCGGTTTTGCTTTGTTTTGAAAATCTTTAACAGTTATGGGTTTGTCTGGTTGACGAATATCAATGAGTTGATGAGGCACTGTTTTTTGTTGTTCATGGGTTGGTTTTGCAGTCCCTATGTCCATACCTATATAAAGTTGGCGAGAATCAATATTGATTACGTTGATTTCAAGTTCTTTGGCAATTTTTAGAGCAAGTTCAGTTTTGCCACTTGCCGTTGGCCCCATAAGGATAATTACTATTGGATTATGACCTTCGTCATAATTTCTTGGAAACTTCATTTTTGATCAGGGTGCCTAGAAGATTTTTGTTGATGGCGCATTAAAGACTTTTATGAGCTCTTCTGGGTCGTGAGTGTTAAATTGATTAAGTCAGGTAGAGGTTTCTGGTTCATGAGGATTCTTAGAACCAATCTCCCTGACTGAGGATTGCACGCATGAGTCAAGAGTCCAAGGTCCAGGCCGCATATGGCGCAGAACAGATACAGGTGCTGGAAGGCCTTGAACCTGTCAGGAAGCGACCAGGTATGTATATCGGCTCCACAGGGCCGAGGGGTTTGCATCACCTTGTTTATGAGGTTGTTGATAATTCTGTAGATGAGGCTCTGGCAGGACACTGTGATGAGATCCTTGTGGTGCTTTGTCAAGATGGTTCAGCAAAAATTTCAGATAATGGAAGAGGAATACCAACCGATGTCCATCCAAGAACAGGAAAGAGTGCTTTAGAAACCGTACTGACTGTTCTTCATGCTGGTGGGAAGTTTGGTAGTGGCGGTTACAAAGTTTCAGGTGGATTGCATGGTGTAGGTGTTTCAGTTGTTAATGCGTTAAGTGAATGGGTAGAAGTAACCGTCTGTCGTCAGGGTAAAGAGCATTGTCAGCGATTTGAAAGAGGAGCGCCAATTGGGGACTTACGTTCTGAATCACTTCCATCTTCGGACAAAATAAAAACAGGTACAAGTGTTCGATTTAAACCAGATATTGACATATTTACAAGTGGGATTTCTTTTGATTACACGGTTTTATCCTCTCGCTTACGAGAGCTTGCTTATTTAAATGGAGGTGTTCGAATTGTATTTCGTGATGAGAGATCTACATCTTCAAAAGAGAACAATGAACCATATGAGGAGGTGTATTTTTATGAAGGAGGCATAAAAGAATATGTTGCCTATATGAATTCAGAAAAAGATTCACTTCACCAGGAAATTATTTATGTAAATTCAGAAAAAGATGGTGTTCAGGTAGAAGCTGCTCTTCAATGGTGTGTGGATGCTTACTCTGATAGCATCCTAGGCTTCGCTAATAATATTCGAACAGTTGATGGAGGCACTCATATTGAAGGACTGAAGACAGTACTTACTCGAACTTTGAATACTTTTGCTCGAAAAAGAGGTAAAAGAAAAGAAGGAGATTCAAATCTTGCAGGAGAGAATATCAGAGAAGGTTTGACAGCTGTACTTTCTGTAAAAGTTCCTGACCCTGAGTTTGAAGGACAAACAAAAACTAAACTTGGAAATACTGAAGTACGTGGCATTGTTGATAGTTTGGTTGGTGAATCTTTAAGCCAATATTTAGAGTTTAACCCAGGAGTAATTGATCTCATACTGGATAAAGCAATTCAAGCATTCAATGCTGCTGAAGCAGCTAGACGTGCTAGAGAATTAGTACGCCGGAAAAGTGTTTTAGAAAGTTCAACTCTTCCAGGTAAATTAGCTGATTGCAGTACAAGAGATCCTTCGGAATCAGAAATATATATTGTTGAGGGGGATTCTGCTGGCGGCTCTGCCAAACAAGGAAGAGATAGAAGGTTTCAGGCAATTTTGCCACTGAGAGGTAAAATATTAAATATAGAGAAAACAGATGATGCGAAGATCTATAAGAATACGGAGATCCAGGCTCTTATTACAGCTCTTGGTTTAGGAATTAAAGGAGAGGAGTTTCAATCAGATAATTTACGCTACCATCGAGTTGTTATAATGACTGATGCAGATGTAGATGGAGCGCATATTCGCACTCTTTTGTTAACTTTTTTCTATCGTTATCAAAAAGAATTAGTAGAAGGTGGGTATATATACATTGCTTGCCCTCCACTATATAAAGTCGAAAGAGGTAAGAATCATACCTATTGCTATAACGAATCTGATCTACAAAAAACTCTTTCAGGTTTTAGTGAAAAAGCTAACTACACGATTCAAAGATTTAAGGGGCTTGGTGAAATGATGCCAAAACAGTTGTGGGAGACGACTATGGATCCAGCAACTAGGATGATGAAACGTGTTGAGATTGAAGATGCATTGGAGGCTGATCGCATTTTCACAATATTGATGGGAGATAAAGTTGCACCTCGCAGAGAGTTTATTGAGACACATAGTGTTGGTTTAGATATGGCATCTCTAGATATCTGATGGTCATAATTTCTTCAGCACTTCGTTGGTGCTGGGTGCTGGGACTAGCTCTTTTTTGTCCTGTTTATATGCCGGTAGGTGGTTGTCAACTTAAGCAGCCAAAAATCCAAGTTAGAAGACATAATTTAGAACCATTTTTGACAATTTCAAGATCTCATTTGCGATCTTCTCCTTTTTCAAATGCCCCTTCAATCAGTAATCTTGAAGCTGGTACACCTGTAAATATTTTACGTTATTGGAAGAATAAGAATGGTAAACAATGGTTATATGTTCAAGTTGTTTCTTTAGAAGATATCTATTCATATAAAAAGGTTAGACGTGGATGGTTACATGTCTGAATTAATTAGTAATTTTTCCCGAGCTGTTTTGATTGTATCTATAGCTTCAGTAATTGGATCATGGCTACGATTTCTTGTAATTAGTTATTTTGAAAGACAAGGATTTTCCAAACATCTTGGGATTTTGTATGTCAATATTCTATCGGCATTTTTGCTTGGACTTGTCGTGGCTTTACGTTCTCGGTGTGAGGGTGAGATTTGTATGCCTTCGTTGTACTTGGCCTTGGAAGTAGGTTTTCTAGGGAGTGTTAGTACCTTTTCGGCTTTTGTATTGGAGATTATTGAGCTTATTTCTAAATCATTCTG
This sequence comes from Prochlorococcus sp. AG-363-B04, assembly GCA_003278465.1. Classification (GTDB taxonomy): domain Bacteria; phylum Cyanobacteriota; class Cyanobacteriia; order PCC-6307; family Cyanobiaceae; genus AG-363-B04. The sequence goes on along the minus strand of QCFC01000003.1, from coordinate 101,021 downwards.
GAGGAAGTTGATTCAGTTTATCTTCTATTCACTTTTTGGGGGATTAATTGCTTCAGCAGTTGGATATTCGCTTGGTTATGCTTGAATTAGTTAATAAACTAAATAAAGTTAATTATAATTTATTCTTAATTATAGCAATTGGATCTATTCCAGGAACATTAATTCGTTGGTTTATAGATAATGAACTAATAGTCAATGTTTTTGGTTCGTTCCTTTTGGGGGTTTTAGTTGGATTAGCTGTCAGTAATCGTGTTCAGTTGCTTTTGGGGGTTGGTTTTTCTGGTTCCTTAACCACTTTTAGTGGTTGGATAATGAGTGCATTGCAAATGATCTTTGTTGGAGATTTTTTAGATGCTTTCTTGCTGATTTTTAAAATTCTAGGGCTGGGAATTACTTCTGCAGCCCTAGGCCTTTTTATTGCGAGAAATATCAATCGTTTAAAGCTCTTTCAATAGCTTTGATGATTTCTGAACTAGAGGGTTCGACGTTGCTTTTAAATCGGGCCAAAACATTGCCGGTTTTTCCTATCAGAAATTTTTCAAAGTTCCATGCAACATCTCCAGCTGGTTCAACTTGTTTGAGAGTTGTATATGGTTCTGTGGTGTTTCCCATAGCATGCACTTTTTCAAAAATCTCGAAATTGACGCCATAGGTTGATGAACAAAAAGCTTTTATTTCATCAAGTGTGCCTGGTTCTTGTCCCCCGAAATCATTACATGGGAATCCCATTACTTTGAGGCCTTTGGAGCTATATGTGTCTTGAAGAGCTTGGAGGGCTTCATATTGTTTCGTGAAGCCGCATCGGCTTGCGACATTAACGATTAAAAGAACTTGACCTTTGTAGTCCCCTAGACGTTGCTCGCTTCCTGCCGCTGTGCGAACAGCGACCTCATTCACGTTTACCGACATGGATCTTTAGGACTAAAAAGGCGACCTTAGCCATAAAATACTTAATTAGCGCTGACGTTGCGCAGATGAATGAGGCAATGGGGGCATCTGCCTCACCAACATCTCGTGTTAGTGGGCCTGAGCTGGCTGATGTTGTAGCTCAGCAACTTGAAGCAATGCTTGCTTCTGGCAACTACGACGCTGTAAAGGTTTTACTTCAGCCTGTTCAACCAGTGGATATTGCCGAAGCAATTGGCAGTCTCCCTTTGATTTTGCAAGCTTTGGCTTTCAGATTGCTCAGTAAAAATGAAGCTATTGAGGTATATGAATATCTTGACCCAGGAGTTCAACAGAGTTTGTTAGATCGACTGCGATCTAGTGAAGTCCTTGAACTTGTTGAAGAAATGTCTCCGGATGATCGAGTGAGATTGTTTGATGAACTACCGGCAAAAGTTGTTCGTAGATTATTAGCAGAATTAAGTCCTTCAGAACGACGGGTTACTGCTCAGTTGCTTGGGTATGAACAAGAAACTGCAGGACGTTTAATGACTCCTGAGTTTATTGATCTCAAGGAATTTCATAGTGCTGCACAGGCTTTGACAATTGTTAGAAGACGAGCTCCTGACACGGAAACTATCTATAGCCTTTATGTGACAGATGGAGAACGACATTTAACTGGGATCCTTTCATTAAGAGACTTAGTTACTGCTGATCCTGAGCATTGTATTGGTGATGTAATGACTCGAGATGTTGTTAGTGTGCGAACTGATACTGATCAAGAGGAAGTTGCCAGAGCAATTCAAAGATATGATTTCTTAGCTGTACCTGTTGTAGATCGCGAGCAAAGATTGGTAGGGATAGTGACTGTTGATGATGTGATTGATGTTATTGAACAAGAGGCAACACGAGATCTTTATGCAGCTGGAGCTGTGCAGGCAGGAGATGAAGATGATTATTTTCAAAGTAATTTATTTGTTGTAGCTCGTCGTCGGGTGGTTTGGTTGGCAGTATTAGTAGTAGCTAATAGCTTCACAACGCAAGTCATTGCAATGAATGATCTTGTTTTGAAGCAAGTGGTTTTGTTAGCAGCTTTTATACCTTTGCTAATTGGCACAGGAGGGAATGTTGGTGCACAAAGTTCCACTGTTGTTATTAGAGGGCTTAGTACTCAGCGTATTCAGGCTTTGGGCCCAATGAAGGCTGTAGGTCGGGAGGCTATAGCTGGCGCACTTTTGGGGCTATTGATGTTAGTTGTGGTTGTTCCTTTCGCTTGGTGGCGAGGAGAAGGACCTTTAGTAGCTGCTGCTGTTGGGATCAGTCTGATGGCGATTACTACATTGGCTGCAACAGCAGGGGCAGCATTGCCTTTGCTGTTAGATCAGATGGGCTTAGATCCAGCTTTAATGTCGGCCCCATTTATTACTACGGCTACAGATGTTGCCGGAGTATTGATTTACTTGCGAACGGCTTCATGGTTACTGGAACACATAACATAAGCAAGGGAATAAGTATTTCTACCTAAACAGGGTTTAATTCTGGACCCTCTGGACGAGCTTCACACTTCTTAGTAGTACTCTTTACATATCGCAATAATTTTTCAATGAGTTCTGTGCAGTCATCAACGACCTTAGAGAACTTACCCATTCGTGGCAGGAAGGTTGGTGCTGATATTGATTTAGTGAGCTCTTATTTGCGCGATATTGGGCGAGTGCCTTTGCTTACTCATGAGCAGGAAATAACTCTGGGCCGTCAAGTACAAGATTTAATGTCCCTCGAGGAACTTGAGTTGGATCTTGAAAATCAGATAGGAGAAAAACCAGCTATTGATGATTTGGCTAAAAAATGTGGATTAACTGTTTTACAGCTCAAGAGAAAATTCAAGTCTGGTCGGCGTGCGAAGGAGCGTATGGTTGCTGCGAATTTACGTTTAGTCGTGAGTGTGGCTAAGAAATATACAAAGCGGAATATGGAATTATTGGATTTAATTCAGGAGGGAACGATTGGATTGGTTAGAGGAGTCGAGAAGTTTGACCCTACTCGTGGATATAAATTTTCTACTTATGCATATTGGTGGATTCGCCAGGGAATTACACGTGCAATTGCTGAGAAAGGTCGGACAATCCGATTACCAATCCATATCACTGAAATGCTGAATAAATTGAAGAAAGGGCAGAGAGAACTGAGCCAAGAGCTGGCTCGTACGCCGACCTTAGAAGAATTAGCGGATCATGTGAATTTGCCAGTGGATGAGGTTAAGGATTTAATGTTCAGTGCAGGCCAGCCTGTGAGTTTAGAAAGAAAGGTAGGAGATGGAGATGAGACATCTTTGATTGATTTATTGGCTGGAGGAGAAGAGTTGCCAAGTGAAAAAGTTGAGATGGATTGTATGAAGGAAGATTTGCAAGCAGTTTTAGAGCAATTACCTGATCTACAAAGCCGTGTGTTGAGGATGAGATATGGGATGGAAGGGGGTGAACCAATGAGTCTGACCGGCATTGGCCGCATACTTGGAATTAGCCGAGACCGGGTTCGGAATTTAGAAAGAGATGGCCTTCGTGGTATGCGTAGGTTGAGTGATGCTGTAGAGGCTTATAACGCTTGTTGAAGCATTTGTTTTAGAGCAGCATTTACTTCGTTCGGACTTTCATCGTGGGGGCAATGACCTGCTCCAGGGATTATTTGGATTGATCGGATGCAAGATATTGATGAGAACCAGTTATTTGCTTCTTCAACTGATTCCCAAGGATCTTTTTCTCCCCAGATTAGATCTACCGGTATCTTGAGATCTTTCATTAGATCTGGCGCAAGATAATCATCAAAAAGATTAATAAAACCTCTAAATGCTTCGGCTGCTCCAGGTCTTTGACTTGGCTTGTGAAGGAGGTTAATTAGGTGATCATCAATATTTGCTCCACTTGGGTAAGCCTGTTTTAGTACTTTCTTTATAACTGATGGCGCTGCTGCATTTCTAAATAGGCTTTGACTAAGCCATCGTTGTCTAACGAGATTTTTTAACCAGGGTCGCGATAGTTGCATCCATTTTGGTTGAATAGACAATCTTTTATCATCCATTCTGCGTTGTGCACAATCGATTAACACGACTCCTTTGCAGGCATCTTTTAGTAGTTGAGCTGCTCTCAATGAAATAACCCCTCCGATTGAATTTCCTACTAATATGACTGGTCCATCTATCACTTCTTGACAAAAATCATTAACTTGCGAAGCCCAATTTTCGAAGCAGTATGTGAATTCACCATTAGAAATTTCTTCATCAATTAGGTTTGCTTTTGGTTGACTACTTTCGCCAAATCCAATTAGATCGATTGCATAACAAGGTGAGTTTTCTGCAAGTACTAATTGATTGTGACGCCAGTGTTCTTTGGAAGCTCCAAAGCCGTGAATTAAAACTGTTGCAGTAGGAGCCAGAGTTTTTCTAGGAACTGCTATGTTCCATGAAACTTGCAAGTCTTTCCAGGCCCAAGTAAATTCTTTAACTTCCATGATTTTTGTATCGATTAGTCAGTATTTGGAGTAATTTTTGTAGGTTTTACTAATTGATTTTGGCCAGTAGGAAAAGAACTACTGCTTCGAAATTGATTGATGTCTTCGTTGAGATATTTGATTAAGGGATTTCTTAATTTGTTAGGAATTCTACCATGTAAGATCTTGACCGGCATTCCTGCACCTGTTAGCCAAGGTTTAGGTGTGCGTAAATTATATTCTGGAGGAAGAATCCAGCTACGTAAATTGTGATATTTAGTAGCCCACCAAAGTGCAGAACGAAGGGATGCTTGATCAAAGGATACTTTGGCTTCATCATATATTTGAAGCCATCTTTTGATTAATTTTTTCTGCCGCCTTGATCGTCGAAGACCTATTACTCCACTGTTTAGTTCACAAAAGCCTTCTGGGACATCCGTATCTTTCCATTGGCACCATCGAACTGGTGCATGGCAACCAACTACATCCATTTCTTTTAAAATTTCGTATAGGTCATTGATTGGTGTGAGTAGTTCTACATCTGTATCAAGGAATAAGGTCCGGGCGTATGGAAGGTCAATAAGTGGTGGGATTTTATCTCGGTAACTGATTGTTGGATTGGGATGAGTATAAACAGCTTCAAATATGCCTAGAGGAATTGAATTTGGTTGATCGGTAACAAGGCTAATAGGTCTATTTTGCAAATGAAATTTAATACGAGATACTGCTTGGATGGCTTCTTCAATATGTCTGTCACCTGTCGCTATAAGCAATACCCCTTCAGGATTTTTATGGAAGTTCATTGTAATTTCTTTTATGATCGATTGTTGTATTGCGTTGGCAAAAGTCACTTTAGGTTCTTTTTACAATAGTATTTTACTTAAGATGTTTTTTCTCGAATAGGTTCCTTTAATTCATGAAATAAGATTTTGATTGATTCTTTAAGTCAGCAGGAAGAAGAAATTCCTATTATCCTTTTGCGGGAAAGCCTTCTAAAATGGTGGGAGGTTAATGGGAGACATTCCATTCCTTGGAAAAAGAATTGTCTAGGAAAAACACCTGCTTCTGGTGAGCTATTAGACCCCTACCCTATATGGATTGCTGAAGTAATGCTTCAGCAAACACAGTTCAATGTAGTTTTACCTTTTTGGAATCAATGGATGAATACTTTCCCTAGCCTCGATTCTTTGATATCGAGCAATGAAGAAGAAGTACTTTATGTTTGGCAGGGTCTTGGTTACTATTCACGAGGGAGAAGAATTTATCAAGCTGCGATAGCTTTGAAGGAGAATCAAAAAGTTTGGCCTTTAACTTTAGAGGGTTGGACAGAATTACCAGGCATTGGAAGAACTACAGCTGGGAGTATTCTTTCTTCTGCATTTGATTTACCGTTTCCTATCCTTGATGGGAATGTTAAGCGATTAATTTCAAGATTAATCGCTTTCCCTAAATCTCCAGTTAAACATGTTGCTAAATTTTGGAAATTGAGCGAATATTTACTTGATAAGAAAAGGCCACGAGATTTTAATCAAGCTTTAATGGATTTGGGCTCATTTGTATGCAAGCCAGTAAAACCTAGTTGTAACATTTGTCCTTGGAAATCTTATTGTATTGCTTACTCTAATAGTAAACCAATTTTATACCCCATGAAATCTGTTAGCAAAAAAAAGAAGATTTCAGTAGTTGGAATAGGAATTGTCACTAATGATAAGGGTCAGATATTGATAGATCAAAGACTCAATGATGGAGCGTTTGGTGGATTATGGGAATTTCCAGGTGGTAAGCAAAAGTCTGGTGAAAAAATAGAATTTACAATTGCCCGTGAAATCAAAGAGGAAATAGGAATTATAGTTTCAGTTGGCGAGCACTTAATTACTCTCCAGCATACTTATGGTCAAAAAAAAGTACATTTAATTGTTCATTTTTGCTCCATTGTTAAAGGGGAGCCTAAACCCCTTTCTAGCCAACAGTTACGTTGGGTTGGTGTTAATGATCTTAAAGATTATCCTTTTCCTGCTGCTAATGAGCGAATTAATAGTGCATTAATTCATAAATATGCTAAAAGATAAGAGTGTAATCTCTTTTTACATACAGAAGATCTCTTTTATCTGTATTTTTATTTAGATGTCTGATGTTGCTCCACGAGTTATATGCTTTGGCGAAGCACTAGTTGATCGTTTAGGCCCTATAGGTGGGGATCCTTCCAGAGTAAGCGCCGATCTCTGTGATGATCACCTTGGAGGGGCGCCGGCAAATGTTGCTTGCGCCATAAAGCGTTTAGGGACTCAATCAGCATTTGTCGGAAGATTAGGAACCGATCGAATTGGAAAATCTTTTGAAAGTTTGTTTTTTAACCGAGGAGTTAATACCTCAGCAATTCAGTATGATTCTGAAAGGCCTAGTAGAATTGTTTTAGTTAGGCGGGATGAATTTGGTGAAAGGTCTTTTCAAGGATTTTCTGGTGATTCTGGTAAAGGGTATGCTGATCAGGCAATAGAAATCAATGAATTATTAGAAACTTTTCCTCCTTTACTTGAGAGAGCATCATGGTTGCAAATAGGCACGATTCCTCTTGCTAATAAGGCATCAAGTTTAAGCTTAAAAAAAGCAATAACATTAGCTTTGCGAAAAGGACTTTTATTGGCTGTTGATATTAATTGGCGCCCAACTTTTTGGGATGAGAAGTCTTCACCTGATTCACCTCCCTCTCCTCAAGAAGTGGCAACGATGATGCCTTTTCTTAACCAAGCATCTTTATTGAAGTTGGCAGCAGAAGAGGCTGAGTGGGTTTTTGCTACAAAAGATCCAGTGCAAATATCATCATTGCTACCTAAAAATCCATTTGTTATTGTTACTAATGGAGCTGATTTATTGTCTTGGTGTTTCGCTGATTATTCAGGTTCAATGGATGCATTTCAAGTTGATGTAATTGACACCACAGGAGCTGGGGATTCTTTTTTAGCTGGCTTACTACATCAACTTTGTATTAATCCTTCTTTATTAAGAGTAGACTCCAAACCTTATTCTATTGATGCTCTTAAATCTGCTTTGCGGTTCGCTAATGCATGTGGTGCCTGGGTATGCAGGGGTGCTGGTGCAATAGATCCCCAACCTTCTTCTATTGAGATAAATAAATTTTTGAAGAATATGATTTAGCTGTAAATATTTTTGTTCAAGGATTTGCTAGGATTATTTGATAGCATTTTGAGATAATCTAATACTTCTGATTTGGATTTTAAATCAAAATCAGAAGTATTAATAAGTAATCTATTTCAAACTATATATTAATTTTATTCTGTATAATTTGTTTAGTAGATCATTTTTGGAAGGCTTAGTAGGGATGATTTTGTTTTGATTTTTTCACCATTCTCGGCGGCCCTTGATCTTGGGTCAAAACTTAAACCAGGTCGTTTGATTAGGTCTCCATTGTTAGAAGGTACTTGGGCGCTGCTTGAGTCTATTGGGTACCAAAATCATGCGCCGATACTGTGTTGGCTAGATAATGAAAGGCTGGGTTGTGTCTGGATGGGTGGAATTCAAGAAGGGACCCATGGAATGAGTATTTATATGAGTGAGTTACGTGCAGGAAAGAGAAATTGGTCTAGGCCAAGAATGATTTCCCAAGATAAACAACGTTCTGAGCAGAATCCATTGCTGTTTGTTAGCTCCGATACTCGTTTGCATTTGATTCATACTGCGCAAAGAGTTCGTGACATTAATGATGAATCATGGCAAGAAAGTGGAAGCGCTTTTTCGATGCAATGGACAGCTTGTTTGAGACATCAGAGCCGGTCTTTGAAGAGCGGTAAATGGTCTATGGCATCTGACCTTGTAAATCAACCAGGTTTTTGTAGGCATCCTCCTTATATGCGAACAGATGGTTGTTGGTTGTTGCCTATATATCGGAGCCTTGAAGCTGGAGGTGAATTTGGACACGATCACTCGCAGGTTCTTCTTTTAGATGAGGAGGGAAAACCTACTAAGGATTTGATTGATGTGCCTGAGAGTATTGGGAGGGTTCATGGATCGATTGTGGCAAGTGCTGACGGAACGCATTTGTTGCAGTTTTTTAGGTCCAGGTTGGCTGATCGGATTTATAGATCTATTGGGTCAATTGATGGTACAGATTGGAGTGAACCTCAACCCATCAATCTTCCTAACAACAACAGTTCGATTCAGGCTTGTCGACTTAGGAGTGGAAAACTGGCGATTATTTTTAATCGTTTTTGCCTTGAAGAAGAACCTCAATCGTCTATGGCTTGGGGATCAGCTAAGTGGCCTAGAACTAGATGGCCACTATCGATTGCTTTGAGTGATGATGATGGTGATACATGGCCATGGATTAGAGATATTGATTCTGGTTTGGGATTTTGTGGCTCAGAGAACTGGATGAGAAATGGACAACTTGCATACCCTTCTTTGATTGAGGGGTTACCAGGAGAGTTGCATATTGCTTATTCTTGGGGAGGAAGAATTGCTATTCGATATATTTGCTTGGAAGAAAGTAGTATTACTGGAATTCGAACTTGGCCTTGGTAATGAATTTAACCAGGTCTATACATTCTGAGAGTGTTCTGTTTTTGACTCTTGATTCATGTAGATTTGATAGTTTTAAAAGAGCAAAAGTACCAAATCTTCGACAAATAGGGGCCCTTCATTGTGCTCTTTCTCCTAGTTATTTCACATATGGAAGTCATTCTGCTTTTTGGATGGGATTTACGCCAGGAGTGATTGGTAGTAAGCGTCGATGGTTAAATCCTAAGGCGGGAAAATTGTTTCGAATGGTTTATTCTGGGAGTTCAGGTAACGATGGTAATTGTTTTAATCTTGATGGTCGAAATTTAGTAGAAGGTTTTCGAAATTTAGGATATTTAACAGTTGGAACTGGAGCAGTGGAATGGTTCAACACTAAGACTCCTACAGGTTCCGTTTTATCGGAGTTTTTTGATCATTTTTGGTATAGCGGAAATACATGGAGTCTTCTTGATCAGCTTCAATGGATAGATGGTCATATCTTGCAGCAAAGTGACAATGAACCTATATTTCTTTTTCTAAATATTGGGGAGACTCATGTTCCCTATTGGCATAAAGGTGCGAATTGGGAGCCATGGCCAAGTCCCTGTGTTCCTTTTGGTGGTAATGATTGTTCCAAAAGAGAAAGCAGGCGACGTCAAGTTGCGTGCTTGGAATGGGTTGATAACAAGCTTCAACCTTTGTTGGAAATTTTTAAAGGGGCTACTATTTTGGCTTGTTCAGATCATGGGGATTGCTGGGGTGAGAATGGACTTTGGGAGCATGGGATCAGTCATCAGGCGACCTTGAAGGTTCCACTTTTATTAAGAGTCAGAGGGGTTCCAGTTAACGTTTAATCTCAATTTCTCGCCCATATTCTGGATGATTAATATCAAAAAAATGGAGACATATCGTCCAAGAATTTGTTGGAATAAAGCTTAATCTTTCGGGCCATTCTACAGCCATGATTGCTCCGATATCTTTCGCATTCTCTTCTTCTTCTAGGAATAATTCATCGGCTGAAGATTCTGAATGTAATCGATAAAGATCTAGATGGATGAGAGCAGTTTTTTTGTTGTCTATTTTCCCAAAATAATGATGGGCAAGCGCAAAAGTAGGGCTAGTAATCAACTCACGAATACCCAGCCCTTTTGCAATTCCATGTACCAGGCTTGTCTTACCTGTGCCCAGATTCCCGTGAAGTAGAAGGATTGGGCGTAGTTGTTCCCAGACGTTTGTCGTACAAGCAAGACTGTTGAGACACTCTATGGCGAGCTTTTGTCCCAAGTTGTGGGTTGCAATGTTGTTCGCAAGAAAAACTTTGTGAGATTCCATCCCAGTAGATTGCATGATGGCGAGAGCTAAGCCTTATTTTTAGTAGCTTTTAAACTCGTCTTCTTTGCATTATCCAGAATATTGAATTCCAGGAGCACTCCTTCAATGATCTCAACCCCTTTGCAAAACTCGTTGCAGGATAAAAATTCTTTTTTTGTAGCCGATTTGAGCTTGGCTGACTTTGGTCGCAAGGAGTTGAAGATTGCTGAAACAGAGATGCCAGGACTGATGGCTCTTCGTCAAAGGTATGGGTCTGAGCAGCCTCTGAAAGGAGCTCGAATTGCAGGCTCCCTCCATATGACTATCCAAACGGCTGTTCTTATAGAAACTCTTGTTGCACTTGGGGCAAAGGTTCGTTGGGCCAGTTGCAATATTTTTTCTACACAAGATCATGCTGCTGCCGCAATAGCTGCATCAGGTATTCCAGTGTTTGCCTATAAGGGAGAGACTTTAGATGAATATTGGACGTTCACTCATAGCATTTTGGATTGGGGAGATGGAACAACTCCTAATATGATTTTGGATGATGGTGGTGATGCTACTGGTTTAGTTGTTTTAGGTGCTAAGGCCGAGACTGATCCTTCTGTTCTTGAAAATCCAACTAATGAAGAAGAAACTGCCTTGTTTAATTCTATTAGAAATAAATTATCTATTGATCCTCAATTTTACTCTAGAGTTTTTAAAAATATCCAAGGTGTTACAGAGGAGACGACAACTGGAGTAGCTCGTCTCTATCAGATGCAAAAAGCGAATGAACTTCCCTTTCCTGCTATTAACGTTAATGATTCAGTAACTAAGAGTAAATTTGATAATCTTTATGGATGTCGTGAATCACTTGTAGATAGTATTAAGAGGGCTACTGATGTAATGGTAGCGGGAAAAATTGCTCTTGTTGTTGGTTATGGAGATGTTGGGAAAGGATCTGCACAGTCTTTACGTGGATTAGGTGCAACCGTAATGATCGCTGAGATTGATCCGATATGTGCTCTTCAAGCTTCGATGGAGGGTTATAGAGTTGTTCGAATTGAAGATGTAGTTGATAATGTAGATATTTTTGTCACTGCCACAGGTAATTACCAAGTTATTAGGCATGAGCATTTAATTGAGATGAAAGATCAGGCGATTGTCTGTAATATTGGTCACTTTGATAATGAGATAGATGTTGCCTCGCTAAAGAAATATTCTTGGGACAATATTAAACCTCAAGTTGATCATATTCAATTACCAAGTGGTAACAGAATTATTTTGCTTGCTGAAGGCCGTTTGGTTAATTTGGGATGTGCGACAGGTCACCCAAGCTTTGTGATGAGTAATTCATTTACTAATCAAGTATTAGCTCAGATTGAATTATTTACTAAGGGTGATAAATATGAGAAGAAGGTTTATGTTTTGCCGAAACATCTTGATGAAATGGTTGCTCGTTTACACCTTCAGAAAATTGGTGCCAAATTAACCAAACTTACACAAGAACAAGCTGATTATATTAATGTTCCTTTAGAAGGTCCATATAAACTTGAACATTATCGATATTGAATTGTAATATGTCCGCTTGTATTTATTTTCACCCTGATGGATATACTACAAAGGGTCGTCAGATCATGGGGCGACATGTTGCAGGTGAGTCTTTCCTGCATGGGTATTTGAAATATGGTTCTTTTTCAGATTTATGGGTGCAAATAGAGGATTCGAAACACGCTAAGATTTTTGAATCTGTGGTTAGAGAATGTGGACGTTCTGAGCCAATTAATTTTATTCAAAGGAGAAATCTTGCACTTTTGAAAAAACCTGGATGTTCTTTTATTCCTGGTCCTGGTTTAGGTGAATGGGCTCAGTACAGATCGTTTCATGGTAATAATGAATGGAGTCTATGTGGTATTACTCATACAACAGCATCTCAGGGTGCTATGGACTCAATATCTAATCTTCTTTTAGCTCCTGTTCAGCCTTGGGATGCAGTTATTTGCACTAGTCATGCTGTAAAAAATAATGTAAGTCGGATCTTGGAAGCTGAAATTGATTATTTAAAGCATCGTTTTCATGGGAAGAAATTTTTGCTTCCTAAGTTGCCAGTTATTCCACTTGGGGTTCATACGCAAAATTTTTCAAGTACACCATTACTTAAAGCCAAGGCCAGAAAAAAACTTGGTATTCCTGATGATGCCTTAGTAGTGCTATTTGTGGGTAGATTAACTTTTCATGGAAAGGCACATCCTTTGGTGATGTACAAAGCTGTTGAGGAGGCAGCTAAGCAGACTAAGAAAAAGGTGATTTTGCTCGAATGTGGTTGGCATTATAATGATTATATAAAAAAAGCTTTTGAACAGGCTGCTAGTTTTGTTTTTAAGAAAGTTACGCCTTTAATTATTGACGGTAGAGATGCAAAGCACTTAAGTCTTTCTTGGCAAGTGGCTGATATATTTTGTTCTTTATCTGACAACATACAGGAAACTTTTGGGATTACTCCAATTGAGGCAATGGCTTCAGGATTGCCTGTTGTAGTTAGTGATTGGGATGGTTATCGCGATACGGTGAGGCATGGGATTGATGGTTTTAGGATTTCAACAGTGGCCCCACCTCCAGGCTTTGGAATTGATTTAGCAGAGCGTCATGCTTTGGGTATAGATACATATGATATGTATTGTGGTTATACATCATCAATGGTTAGTGTTGATGCTAGACAAGCTACTAATGCATTTATTCAGCTTTTTACATCTTCTGAGTTGAGGATAAGAATGGGAGAAGCTGGTAAGCTCCGCGCTAGGAATACTTTTGATTGGGAAATTATTATCCCTATTTATGAGAAATTGTGGTCTGAGTTGAAAGCAATAAAGAATCATGTTTGCGAACCAAGATCAAAATTTATGCAACCTTGGTCAGCGCGATTGGATCCATTTTATACCTTTATTTCTTACCCTACAGCTAATCTCTTACCAGAGACGAGGCTTGCTCTTTGTAGTGGAAATTGCACAGATTCTATGAGGTTATTTCAATCACTTAAGGAATTGAATATGGTGAATTATATCGATGATATTATGGCTTCAGATGAAGAAATTCATGCAATTTTTGAAGCTTTAGCAAAAGGACCTATTATTACTAATGAATTAATAAGTGCAGTAACAAATGATCCTCTCAGTCAAAAAAGAATTTTTTATACTCTTGCATGGTTGCTTAAGCTGGCAATTATTGAACTAGTAAATCCTCCCACTCTTGATAAGACATCTAGTTAAGGGCGGAAAGATTTTATTTTGGCGATTGTTATGTTTTTAAAATATAAGATGCAGCCTATGATTTGTTTCATTTAAATTAAATTATATAGACAAAATAAATTTGTGGATATTTTCAGTTGAGTAAGATAATGGCCTCTAATTCACTTCATTAAGGGAGGATCCGTGGCTCTGAGTCAAGTGGTGCAACAGATACCTGAACTTCTGGGTAGAGCTGTAGAAGCAAATCAGTGGATTGGTTATATGGGAATTTGTGTGGCTATGTTCTTAGAGAATTTATTTCCTCCTATCCCTTCAGAGTTAATTATGCCGCTGGGGGGGTTTTATGTTCATCAAGGGCAGCTTCAGTTTTTCCCAGTTGTTTTGGCGGGCCTGATTGGAACTGTCTTAGGGGCTTTGCCCTGGTACGGCATTGGAAGACTTATTAATGAAAAACGTATTGAGGTTTGGTTGAATCGTTATGGTCGATGGATCGGAATTAGCGCTAGTGAATTATCTCGAAGTCGAAATTGGTTCAAGCGTTATGGGACTTTTTTAGTTTTTTGGGGCAGATTAGTTCCAGGAATTCGTACTTTAATTTCAGTCCCTGCTGGTATTGAGTTAATGCCTATTGTTCCATTCCTTATTTGGACAACAGCAGGTAGCTTTATTTGGAATCTTTTATTAACTTGTGCTGGATTGTTATTAGGTGAGAGTTATAGCAAAGTAGAAGTTTGGATTGATCCTTTCTCTAGGGCAATTAAGGTTAGCTTAATTGTTCTTATAATATTAAGTATTTGTTGGCTCATTTTTAATGCTTGGAAGAGATTCAGAGTGAAATCTGAGTAATTTAAAATGGAACTTCTTCATCAGTTGGATTGCGGTTAACACTTGTTTCTGAGTCTCTTTTGGAACCTAGTAATTCCAAGCGGTCTACACGTATGACTGGTTTACTTCTTTCTTCACCAGTATTCCGATCTTTCCAACGATCTAACTTGAAACTGCCAATGATGCCTAAAAGGGCTCCTTTTTTCACATAATCAGCCGCTACTTGCGCCTGTTTTCCCCAAATTTCAAGGTTGAACCAATCTGGTTCATCATCTCGGTTACGACGACTAACTGCCATGGTCACATTCGCCACAACACTTCCTGATTCGAAGTAACGAACATCAGGATCACGACCTGCTCTGCCAACAAGTGTGACTGAATTTAGACCCATAGCTGTTAGGACTTTCTTAGCAGGCCAATCATGGGTCAATTCAGGCTGTTTTGTTTAACAGGATTTCATCATTAACTCTATGTGTAACAGAAGCCTTGGCTTAATGCCCTTATGATTCATCGACTCGAGAGTAGAACCTTGTTTTTTAGTCGTTTCAAGTTGTCTCGTGACATTGGTATAGATCTTGGTACAGCCAATACATTGATGTATGTATCAGGTAAAGGGATTGTTCTTCAAGAGCCTTCAGTCGTAGCACTGGATTTGGAGAATGGTGTACCTATGGCAGTTGGTGATGATGCAAAGCTCATGCTTGGAAGGACTCCAGGAAATATTCGAGCAGTGAGACCGTTAAGGGATGGAGTTATTGCTGACTTTGATGCTGCGGAGCAAATGCTTAAGAGTTTTATTCAAAAGGGTAATGAAGGCAGAGGAATTGTTGCACCTCGTTTAGTTGTGGGTATTCCAAGTGGTGTAACTGGTGTTGAGCGTCGTGCTGTTCGTGAGGCAGGGATGGCTGGGGCTAGGGAAGTGCATTTAATTGATGAGCCAGTAGCTGCTGCAATTGGGGCAGGACTTCCGGTGACAGAACCTGTGGGAACGATGATTGTTGATATCGGTGGAGGTACCACCGAAGTAGCTGTTCTTAGTTTGGGAGGTACTGTGTTAAGTGAGTCTGTTCGTGTTGCGGGTGATGAGATTAGTGATGCTATTGCAGCTTATTTAAAAAAGGTGCATAACTTGGTGGTTGGAGAACGAACCGCTGAAGATATCAAGATTCGTATTGGTTCAGCATTTCCAGATAATGATTTTGATGCTCAATCAATAGATGTAAGGGGTCTTCATTTGCTCTCTGGTTTACCTCGATCAATCAACTTGCAGGCAGGAGATTTGCGCGAGGCTATGGCTGAACCATTAAATAAAATTGTTGAGGCAGTTAAACGCACGTTGGAGAGGACACCACCAGAGCTGGCAGCAGATATAGTTGATCGAGGAATAATGCTTGCAGGGGGAGGTGCTCTTGTGAGGGGTATTAGTGATTTAGTTAGTCATGAAACCGGAATTTTCACCCATGTAGCTGAAGAGCCTTTGCTTTGTGTGGTTAATGGTTGTGGTCAAGTTTTGGAGGACTTCAAGCGCTTAAGAAGAGTTTTAGATACGACAGACTTTGCACGTGCAACTGCGACAGTTTGATAAATGAGGATTTCCCCGTGGGCGGTGCTTTTCCGCTTGCGGTCTTTTCAACGCTTGACTCTTTGGCTGCTTTTGCCAGGATTTCTTTTGTTTGTTCGCTTGAGTAAAGGAGCGGGATTATCCGATCTTTATGCAATTGTTAGTCGACCTTTCTGGCCTGGTTCGGCTCAGCGAGAGTGGCTTCAATCGGCTTATCAGCTGGAACAATCCAGCAAATTAAGACTGCTTGAACAAGATAATGCTCGATTGCGAGATTTGCTTGAGCTTAAAAAGGCTGCCACTGGATCAACTAGTTTGATTTCGGCAACAGTAATTTCTAGGTCATATAAGGGATGGTGGCATCAGTTTTTGCTGAGTAAAGGAGCCTTAAATGGCATTCAAAAGGGAGATGTTGTTATTGGTCCCGGAGGGTTAGTTGGCAAGATTGAAAGTGCAACACCTTTGACTTCACGAGTGAAGTTGCTTACTGCACCAGGTAGTCAGATTGGTGTATGGGTTCCTCGTACTAAACAGCATGGGATGTTGATTGGTATGGGAACAAGTAGACCTCAACTTGTTTTCCTAGAAAAAGATCCAAGGGTATTGCCAGGAGACTTGGTGAGTACTTCACCTGCTAGTTCAATCATGCCTCCTAACTTACCTGTTGGAGTTATTCAGTCAATTGATATTCGGGCTTTACCGGCCCCTTCTGCTGCGATCCAATTAATTGCTCCTTCGGAGGCTATTGATTGGGTGCAAGTGCAAATTCGCTAATGGCTCGTCTTTACCAAAGACCAATTTTTGTTTTATCGGTTTTTGCTGTTCCTTTGTTGACTTTTGTTGCTCCTTCTTGGGCCGGTCTTTCTGGTGTAGCACCTTGTTGGGCAGTCTTGTGGTTAATGCCTTGGTCTCTTCTGGATGGACCTTTGTCTGGATTCATTGCTGGCATTGCTTTAGGTCTAATGCTGGATGGGCTTAGTACAGGAGGATTTAGTCATTTACCAGCTTTAATGTTTTTAGGTTGGTGGTGGGGTTGGATTGGTAAGAGAGGTGCTTTGATTGAGAGAAGTTTGAATCTTGGATTATTAGCTTGGTTAGGCACAATGCTTATAGGGATGAGTTTCTTTCTGCAAATTTGGTTTCTAAATAATGACTTTTCAGGACCATTGCTTAGGTATTGGAGTTTTCATACCACCCTTTCTCAGTCGATATTGACCGGATTATTAGCACCAATGATGAGTTCCTGGTTGATGTTGATTTGGCGTCGTCGTAGTTCTATTTGATTAATTTGAAGTTCAAAAATTATTAGAATGAAAATTGGTTGGATTAATTTTTTTGGAGTGCGTTAAGTGGATTCATTTAATAGAAGTTTATATTTGCAAATATTGCTAATGGATTAAAAGCTTTTTTTTGTGACTCCTGAAGGCCTATAAGGTTTCTCGACAAAGGGCACAGAGGTAAAATAAGGATAAATACTTAAGTATAACTACTCATTATATCTTAAAATAAATAAAAAACTGGCCTTTTATTCGCCTACTAGCTGTTTTTGATTCGCGTTGGAAGGTTATGGTTACTTTTCTTGATAAGGTGATGCTTATGCCCCGGGGCGGTCCATCCAAGCTTGAGCATGCTGATGGAACTGATCGGAGGGGCTCTGCGAACCCTAAAGCGACCATTCTGGTTGTTGATGATGAACCAGCTGTATTACGTGTCCTAGTTACCCGGCTCAAGCTTGCTGGCTATGAGGTGTTATCAGCTCAAGATGGTGAAGAGGCGTTAGGTATTTTTCATCGTGAATCTCCTGATTTGGTGGTTTTAGACGTGATGCTTCCAAAATTGGATGGCTTTGCTGTATGTAGACGGCTGCGCGCTGAATCTTGTGTACCAATTATTTTTCTAACGGCTTTGGAGTCCATTTCTGAAAAGGTGGCAGGACTTGATCTAGGTGCAGATGATTACCTTTCTAAGCCTTTTAGCCCTAAAGAGTTAGAGGCTCGCATTGCAACGATTTTGAGAAGGGTTGGACCAGGTTCTTCTATAGCAGAACCAAGAGAGCTTCCAGTTGGACAAGGTGTAATGAGAGTAGGGGATTTAGTTGTAGATACCAATAGGCGACAGGTAAGTCGTGCAGGCGAACGCATTGGCCTTACCTATACGGAATTTAGTTTGTTGGAGTTGTTATTTAGAGAGCCTGGACGAGTTGTGCCTAGGGCTGAGATTCTTGAACAGCTTTGGGGGTATCCTCCAAGAAGAGCAGCAGATTTACGTGTTGTTGATGTTTATGTTGCAAGATTAAGAGGCAAACTTGAACCAGACCCACGAAATCCTGAATTAATCCTTACTGTTAGAGGAATTGGATACTCTTCACAGCGAATGGGAGAATTCCCTACAGCTATAGCCAGTTGAATAAGCCTTAACTCTTGCCATTGCAGTCCTACCATGGAACGCCAAGATGGCGCCCTCAGCACATATTGCCTTGTCTGATCTGCGCGAGACTCGTCTAGAAAAGTCCAATTCTTTAAAAGAGGTTGGCCAAGATCCTTATGCTTTGCGATTTGAGCCAACTCATCAAACCGCTACGTTGCAATGTGAACACAAAGATTTGCCAAGCGGAGAGGAGCGAAATGTTTCCGTATCTTTAGCTGGGCGAGTGATGACTCGTCGAGTCTTTGGAAAATTGGCATTTTTTACTTTGGCCGATGAAGTTGGAACTATTCAACTTTTCCTGGAAAAACGAACTCTTGATTCTGCTTCATCAACAAATAATGAGATAAGTCCTTTTGTTCAGCTCACTACCCTTGTTGATTCCGGTGATTGGATTGGAGTAGAGGGAATACTGCGCCGAACTGATAAAGGTGAGCTTTCTGTGAAAGTAATTAATTGGAAGATGTTAACTAAATCTTTGCAACCTTTACCTGATAAATGGCATGGGTTGAGCGATGTTGAAAAACGCTATAGGCAGAGATATTTAGATTTAGTCGTTTCTCCTCAGTCTCGCGAAACTTTTAGACGGCGTGCATTAATGGTTAGCGCTATAAGACGTTGGTTAGATAAACGACGCTTTTTAGAGATTGAAACACCTGTTTTACAAGCTGAAGCAGGTGGTGCAGAAGCTAGACCATTTATTACTCATCATAATTCATTAGACTTACCTCTTTATCTAAGAATTGCAACAGAATTACACCTAAAGAGACTTGTTGTAGGAGGCTTTGAGCGAGTTTATGAATTGGGAAGAATTTTCCGTAATGAAGGAATAAGTACTCGTCATAATCCTGAATTTACTTCTGTTGAGATTTATCAGGCATTTGCCGATTATTTAGACATAATGGACCTTACTGAACAGTTGATTTCATCAGTTTGTCAAGAAATATGTGGTTCAACTAAGATCTCTTATCAAGGAGTTGATATAGATCTGACTCCCCCATGGCGTCGAATATCTATGCATGAAATTGTTGAGGAAGTGACGGGGCTTAAGTTTCAGGATTTTCATGATGATCGTTCAGTTGCAGAGTCTGCAATGAAAAAGATTGGATTAGAGGTACCTTCTGAGGCTGAAACAGTGGGACATTTGTTGAATGAGGCTTTTGAGCAAGCAGTGGAATCAAAACTTGTTCAGCCAACATTTGTGATGGATTATCCCATTGAAATTTCTCCTTTAGCTAGAAAGCACAGAAGTAAGTCAGGGATGGTTGAGCGTTTTGAGTTGTTTATTGTTGGGCGTGAGACGGCAAATGCTTTTAGTGAGTTGATTGATCCTATTGATCAGCGGCAGCGTCTTGAGTTACAACAAAAAAAGCGCCTTGCAGGGAATTTAGAAGCTCATGGTGTTGATGAAGACTTTATTAATGCTTTAGAAGTTGGAATGCCCCCTACCGGAGGCCTGGGAATAGGCATTGATCGCTTGGTAATGCTGCTTACTGACAGCCCTTCCATACGTGATGTGATTGCATTTCCTCTACTTCGTCCTGAGTTGAAGACTTAAATCTCTTCCCTTTGAACCACCACAGTGGATAATTGATTCAGTGGCTAGGTCCTCAACAGATGAGTGGTGAGCGCGTAGGTTTCCGCTTCAAGCACGCCGATGCGGTTGTCAAGCGCAATCCCCAGGGGCGCTCTCGGCGTGGCTGGGTAATGGAGCCAGTGGAACAGACCACTAGTCGCGGTACCAAGATGCCTGCTTATCGCATCCGCTGGCGCGACAGTGAACGACCGGAGATTGTGCTGCAGCACATGCTAATAGCGGATCCAGATCCCACACCTCCACCGGAGAATGTGAGTTTGGAACCGCCTACTCCGAAGAGTTGAGATCTAAGGGTTATCCCCTTAGATCTTTGTTTTTCATTTTCAGTTTTTCAAGCTCCTGGGTAGCTTCGAATCGGGCCCAATCCTCTTCGAGGGTTGAGCAAGATTCTTTTGCTTGGTGAGATAAAGCAGAAATTTGTTTCTCAATTGCGTTGAAACGAATTCCTAGCTTTTCAAGCTTGGACCAAAGGATTTTTCCTTGGTCCAATAAATCTGATATATGTTTTTCAGCTTTACTTGCTAATGCAGTTTCTCCAGATTGACGTGCTTTTTTAGCTCTATTTTTCCACTGGCGGAGATTGTTTGCTAGAGAAATCAAGTCTTGTCGTTGGCAATGGGCCTGTTGTTGTATTTGTTGTCTTTGTACTTCGAGTTTTTTAAAACGGTCATGAAAATCTTGTCGCTTTAGTAATAATTCTTGGTGTGGATTTGTTAACAAAAACTGTTCAAATTTCTTTTCCAGATCTTGTTCAAGTTTTTCTAGCCAAGAGTAATTCATTGATTTTTTGGGGCTTGGGTAATTATTGGTACTTCGACTTCCTTTTGTAGTGTTGTTATTGCAGCATCTTTCGAAAGGAGAATAAGTTGCACTAGTTTGGCAAGTGTCCGCTCTTCAACTTCAAGGTGTTGAAGTCTTCCAAAGGCCTTTGTGTAGATTTCATCTAGCTCTTGTATAAGCTTTTCTCGTTCTTGGCGTACGAGTTTTTGGTGAATTGCCTTAATCATTATTATGTGATTTTCTAGATTTTGATTAGTTCATGCTTTTAGGTTTTAGTAAATGTAAGGAAAATTCTTCATTAGGGTCATGCCAGCGATCAATGCCAACCCATCCTGCTTGGGAAAATAGTTCTAGTGCATTTTCTGGAGTGTATTTGATACTAAATTCAGTGATTAATGGTTCTCCAGAAGTGAAAGTCCATTGTTTGCCAGCTATTTTGACAACTTGTGTGCATTTGCTTAGCAGTGCCATTTGGACTCGACTTTTTTCAGGTTGCCAAGTTGCTTCATAGTTAAATTTTTGGATATTTAATGTGCCTTCTAATTCTCTGTTTAAACGATGGAGAAGGTTTTCTGCAAATGCTTTTGAGAAGCCAGCAGCATCATTATATGCAGCTTCTATTTGATTAGATGATTTTGGTTGATCTAATCCTATAAGCAATGGCCCATTATTTAGTAATTTGCGGAACTGCACTAGTAAGTTAACTGCTCCTTTACTGTCATAATTCCCAAGTGAACTTCCTGGGAAGAATCCAAGCAGCCTATTGTTCTCTAAAAGTTTGTGATCAGGAAGTTTTTCAATTCGATTGAGGTCGCAACATATACCCAGCATTGGGATGTGAGGGAACTGACTGTTGAGTGTATTGAGGGATTTATAAAGAGAATCAATACATATATCAAGAGCTACATATCCCTTGATATATGAGGTCTTTAGTAACGGTAAAATTTTCTGTGAATTTCCTGCTCCAAATTCAACTATTACACCAAGTCCTAATGATTTGGAAATAGTTTTTATCTCTTTTTCTATGAGAAGAGTTTCAGTTCTTGTCAGTGTATATTCTGGTTGCTTACAAATTTCCTCAAAGAGGAGTGAACCTTTCTGATCATAAAGATACCAAGCTGGCAATTGCTTGGTTGATTTTGAGAGACAATTAATAATTAAATTTTTTATGTTTGTCTTGGGTGGATAGAGATTGATTAATTCGAAATTCATTGAGCAAGCCTTATGCCAGATGCCATCCACCTACTTTGAGGTGAGAAGTAGTTTCTATAAGTGTTTCGACTGTGCCTAGGTGGCGTTAAGTAACTGCTACCTCGTAGTACATATTGGGAAGACATGAATTTAGCGTTGTATTCTCCTATTGCTCCAGATGCAGGCTTGAATCCTGGATAAGGGTTGTAATTGCTAGCAGTCCATTGCCAAAGAGATGAATGGATTTCGTTGATTTGATTTCCATGTTGAATAGTAGATGCCTCCCATTCCTGTTCAGTTGGAAGTCGAGCTTTTGCCCAGCGTGCATATGCATCTGCTTCAAACCAACTGACATGGCTGACTGGGGAATAAGGATTTAAGGGTTGTTTCCCAGAAAGCGTAAATTCCCAGCACCAAGATTTCTTATTACATGACATTCTCCAGTATCGGGGAGCCTCCCAACCTCTTGTTTCTTTTGTGCTCCATCCTTCACTCATCCAAAATTCAGGTCGTTCATAGCCTCCGTCTGCTATGAATTCTTGATATTCAATATTTCGTACTAGTTGTCTAGATATTTTAAATGGTTCTAGCCAAACTCGATGTCGAGGACTTTCATTATCAAAAGAGAATTCATTTAAGTTAGATTTATTATTTGGAATTCCAATTCCAATATCTAAAAGTCCTCCTTTAGAGGATAACCATTGATTTTTATATTTTTCATGATCCTTTTTGAAATAGGTTGGATATATATGTTGATTTTGATTGCTCCAATAACTAGGTTCTAGTGGCTGGCGACTAAAACCATCAAGTAGGTCCATTAATAGTAGCTCTTGATGTTGTTGTTCATGCTGTATGCCAAGTTCAATAAGATTTTGTATGGAGTGATTGGATCCAGAAGTTTCGTTGAGCAACTTTTCAAGTGCTTGGTCGACTTGTTTTCTCCAAGTCATAATTTCTTTAATAGAAGGTCTTGTTAATAGGCCTCTTTTAGATCTTGGATGTCGTTTCCCGCAGGCGTCATAGTATGAATTGAATAGGAAACCCCAACTTTTATCAGCTCCTCTATAACTAGGGAGATGAGGCCTAAGAACAAATGTTTCAAAGAACCATGTTGTGTGAGCCAAGTGCCATTTCGGCGGACTGGCTGTTTCCATTCCTTGGAGGCATAAGTCTTCTGGACTTAAAGGAATTATTAAATCTTCACTTGCTTGACGAGTAAGTTTAAGCCTAGTAAGAAAAGAATTTTTGGATTCTTGATTTTCTTTATGTATATTAGTCATGATTATAAGGAAAGGGAACTAGGAATATATGTGTATATCAAAGCTTTTCAATTATTAATTGAGAGTCTTCTTTGCCTTGCTTGGAGATAGTTAATGAAGTGCTCTTACGATCCAGATCACTTTGCAAGACTTTGCTGGTTAATGCAGTCACGATTAGGGCTTCGCTCTAAAAACAAGTTATCAGCAGCTGAGGGGAGAATTGTACCTGTAGTCAGCGGCCTTTTGCTTACTATTTGTGCAATTACTTATATGTGTTGGTTTGTGTTTGGAAATAGATTTCAGAGGATTTCAACAAATATAGAAAATGGAGTTTTTTCTGGAGTATTAGATTCAACTGTTAATCAAACAGATTATCGTCAGCTTTTGTTTAATAGGTTGCGTGCCTTACAAATAGATAGAGTTTGGTTCCTTCAGCTTGTTGATGCAAGTTTTTCTCGTCGTTTTCCCGAGTTAGCAGGGGAATTCCTTTCAGATTCAAAAGAAGAAAACTCATTTAGATTGGCTTGGGAAGAGTTGGCGAATCAATGGTTGTCTAGGGTACAGTTACTTCCTCCTTCAACTCGTGAAAGATTAGGTAGTTTGAATGCAGCTGATTGGGATAAAGAGAGATCAGTTTTGCTTCAACAAGGTTTAAGTAATTCTATTATTGAAGAGCTTATTAATTTGGCTTCTAAATATTTACTCGTAGATTCATTCGATTTTCAAAAACCTAGAGAACCATTCCTCCAGCTTTGGCATGCTGCTGCTATTAAAAGTCTTTCAGATGTCAGGATTCATGCCATTAACCCTGGATTCTCTAGAAAAAAA
Organism: Prochlorococcus sp. AG-363-B04; assembly: GCA_003278465.1. Classification (GTDB taxonomy): domain Bacteria; phylum Cyanobacteriota; class Cyanobacteriia; order PCC-6307; family Cyanobiaceae; genus AG-363-B04. The sequence goes on along the minus strand of QCFC01000003.1, from coordinate 77,135 downwards.
GAATTCAATCTGTCTGTTCCTCCTGACGAGTCCCGCTTGTTGTCAGTTCATATCCCTGAGGGTAAGAGATTGGAGTTGTCCATTCAAGGCTCTCCTTTAATGCAGATGATTATTTATGACTTATCTGGAAATTTATTATTTAATCGTACTTCACTAAGAGATCTTTCGTTTGATAGGAATGTTCAATCAGTAGTAAAAATTATAATTAATAATCAAGGTCTTTCTTCGGATCAAGTATCTTTTTCTTTTCGGTATTTTTAATAGTTAGATAAGGCTGACTTGACTTCTCGATTTACTTGTTTCTGTTTTTCTTCATGACGCTTGTCATGCAACTTTCTACCTTTTCCGAGGCCAATTGTTAATTTAATCCAAGAGCCTTTTAGATGAAGATTGAGTGGGACAAGAGTTAGACCTTTTTTTTCTAGCTTCCCTTTTAGCTTGTCAATTTCCTTGCGGTGTGCAAGAAGTTTGCGAGTTCGAAGTGGATCGTGGTTGAAGTAATTACCAGCATGGCGATGTGGAGAGATGTGAACATTATGTAGTTGAAGCTCTCCTTTTCTAATAAGACAAAACCCATCTCTTAAATTTGCTTGACCTGATCGGATTGACTTCACTTCAGTGCCCAAAAGCTCTATTCCAGTTTCTAGTGTCTCTAAAATTTCGTATTGATGCTTGGCGAGGCGGTTATCGGCCAGTAATTTATTAGCAGCAGCACGTTTGGCGGCGCGAGCTTGTTTTCCCGTGAGTTTTGCCATCTGCCTTTAATAATGCTTTGAACTTTTCCGGAGACAGTTACCCTTTCAGCATGGCAATTGTCTCTTCTAATTCTGGTAAAGCTAATTCAAGCTCACAGATGTCCAAGCATCGAGTTGTGGATGCGATAGCTTTTCCAGAGGAGAAAAGTTCATCTAGAGAAGATCGACTTCGACCAAGTTCTTTTGATGATTATGTAGGTCAGAGGGATCTGAAGCAAGTTTTGAGAATTGCTGTTCAGGCTTCTTTAGGAAGAGGTGATTCATTAGACCATGTTTTGCTTTATGGACCCCCTGGTTTGGGAAAGACAACTATGGCCATGGTTTTAGCTCAAGAATTAGGAGTTCATTGTCGTGTCACGAGTGCACCTGCATTAGAACGTCCAAGGGACATCATTGGATTGTTAGTGAATTTAAAACCCCGTGAATTATTGTTTATTGATGAGATTCATCGACTCACGAAAGTTGCTGAAGAACTTTTATATCCTGCTATGGAGAATCTTCGACTTGATCTAACAGTCGGAAAAGGAAGTTCTGCCCGAACTAGAAGCATCAATTTAGTCCCTTTTACTTTAATTGGCGCAACAACTCGAGCTGGTTCATTAAGCTCACCATTAAGGGATCGATTTGGTCTTATTCAACGTTTAAATTTTTATTGCTTAGAAGATTTATATGCTATTGTTGCGCGTACGAGCAAATTACTTAATTTAAATCTATCAACAGAAGCTTGTAGGGAAATTGCTTGTAGATGTAGAGGGACACCTAGAATTGCTAATAGACTATTGCGTAGAGTTCGTGATTTTGCAACTGTGCATGGAAGGAAAAATTTAATTGATGAAAACTTGGTAGATGATGCTTTAACTCTGCATAAGGTTGATAGTCGAGGATTAGATGCAAGTGACCGACAATTCCTAGAACTTTTACTTAAGGTTCATGATGGAGGTCCTGTGGGCTTAGATACTTTGGCTGCAACTTTGGGTGAGGATTCTGTAACTCTTGAATCAGTTGTGGAACCTTTTTTGTTGCAGTTGGGTTTTCTCCAAAGAACTCCACGAGGTCGAGTTATCACTAGTGCTGGAAGGCAACATCTTGGATGCGTGGAGAAGAAATGATTTGGTTGAGAATGCTGAAGAAAGTCATATTCAAATTCCTGGGGTTTTTGCTTCTGAGTTGTGTGCTGCTGTTTATTCAGCCTGTTAGTACGTTGGCTCAATCTGGAGAATCTTTATTTCAAAAGGCTTTGTTGATGTCTAGGCAAGGGAATTTTCCAGAAGCACTTTCATTGTGGGATCGATATATTCAACTGTTCCCAACTGATGCTTCTGCGGTGAGCAATCGAGGAAATGTTTTATTAGCTCTTGGTGAACCTGAGAGGGCGATAGATGATCAGACGAGAGCGATTGAGCTGATGCCATCAGATCCTGATCCACATCTGAATAGAGGAATTGCTGAAGAAGCCTTGCAATATTGGAATCAAGCAGAATTGGATTACATCTGGATTCTTGATCGTTTCCCCTCTGATTCTTCTGCTTTATATAACCTTGGAAATCTCAGAGGCTCTCAGGGGGATTGGCAGCAAGCAGAAGTTTTATTTAATAAAGCTGCCTTGGCAAAGCCAGACTTTGCACTAGCTCGATCAAGTAAGGCATTGGCTTCTTATGAGTTGGGCAAATTAGATGAGGTTGAAGCAGAATTACGACAGTTAATTCGTCGTTACCCCATGTTTGCTGACGCAAGGGCAGCATTTAGTGCAATGTTGTGGCGTGAAGGTTGTTTTGGTGAAGCGGAAAGTAATTGGGAAGCTGCAGTTGGATTAGATAGCCGTTATAGAGAAGCTGAGTGGCTACTTAATATTCGTCGGTGGCCACCAGGTCCCACGGCAGATTTAATGTCTTTTCTTTCTTTAGATAGCCTGTGAGGTTCTCTTGAACTGGGATGAACGCCTCTCAAGCATTTTGCCGGAGTTGATAGAACTCCGACGACATTTGCATGCTCATCCAGAGTTGAGTGGAAAAGAGCACCAAACAGCTGCATTAATAGCAGGTGAGTTAAGAGATTATGGTTGGCGAGTTAGTGAGGGTATTGGACGAACAGGGGTAACAGCTGATCTTGGAGATGATGCAGGATTAATTGTTGGATTACGAGTGGATATGGATGCTCTTCCTATAGAGGAGCGCACTGGTCTTCCTTATGCGTCCTTGAATCAGGGAGTTATGCATGCTTGTGGTCATGATTTACATACATGCATAGGTCTTGGGGTTGCAAGACTGCTTGCAATGGAAGATTCACTTATCTCAGGAGTTCGTTTGATATTTCAACCTGCAGAAGAATTAGCGGAAGGAGCTCGTTGGATGAAAAAAGATGGAGCAACGGATGAATTAGATGCTTTGTTTGGTGTTCATGTTTGCCCTGCCTTAGATGTAGGAACTATTGGAGTGCGTACTGGAAGTCTTACTGCGGCAGCAGGTGAGTTGAAGATTGAGATACAAGGTCAAGGTGGTCATGGTGCCAGACCTCATGAGGCTGTAGATGCAATATGGATAGCTTCAAGAGTTGTCACTGGACTTCAAGAATCTATAAGTAGAAGATTAGATGCACAGACTCCTGTTGTTGTAAGTTTTGGCCGTATTTCTGGAGGTAAGGCTTTTAACGTGATTGCAGATAAAGTTAGGTTGTTAGGTACTGTCAGATGCTTAGATTCTACTTTTCATGAAACGCTTCCTGGTTGGATAGAGCAAACAGTGCAATCAATTTGTAGAAGTTTGGGAGGTGATGCGGTTGTTCAATATCGATGTATTACTCCTCCTGTATTTAATGATCCTCACTTAACAGACTTGATAGAGCATTCAGCAGTTGAACTGCTTGGATTAGATAAGGTTATGCGCTTGGAAAAACCTTCATTAGGAGCTGAGGACTTTGCTGAATTTTTGCAAAATGTCCCAGGCACAATGTTTAGGTTGGGAGTCGCAGGTATTAATGGTTGTGCCCCTTTACATAATGGTTACTTTGCTCCTGAAGAAAGGAGTTTAGAAATTGGAATTAGGGTGATTTTCTCAACAATGATGTCTTGGATGAAAGAAAAGCAGATTGAGGGAGCTTGAATTTGATTAAGAAGCATACTTATCCTTTACTATCTTTGGCAGCTCCTTTCCTGATTTGCTTGACATTATTTAGTTTCGTTATCAGAAAAGGGAATGATAGAATGCAGGCTATCCCTGCCTTCTTGATTGGTACAAGTTTAATTGTGTCTGGTGCAGTATCAAGAAGACAAAGAAGACTCCGATTGCTGACTTATATGAGAAGAAGGAATTTTGGTGATTAGTTACCATGCAATGATTATGTGTATAAGGTGCAATAGAAATTTTTTTTAGACATCCTTGATTGATACTTTCTTTTGGATTTAGTTAGGTTTCCTTTGGGCTGATGAATTTCAAGGTGTGCAATTGCTTCGATGAATAAGCTTGGATCGCAAAACGTTGCTAGCTTTTAAGAAACACTAGGGGTGCCAAAAAGCTTTTCCTTTTTGGCTGAGATCACACCCTCAGTACCTGTTCGGGTTATGCCGTAGCAGGGAAGTGAAAGTGTGATTAATAGGCTTTTGGCCAACTTCTTGAATTCACATCGCCTTTTTAATCATGCGTGAAAATTGGGTTGCTTCACGAAAGGGCAAGACTAATGTTTCCCAATTGCATTTTGCACGTCAGGGATTAGTTACCGAAGAAATGGCTTTTGTGGCCAGTCGAGAAAACTTGCCTCAATCTCTTGTTTTGGAGGAGGTGGCAAGAGGACGGATGATTATTCCTGCAAATATCAATCACACCAATCTTGAACCTATGGCAATAGGCATTGCCTCAAGGTGCAAAGTAAATGCAAATATTGGAGCTTCTCCTAACGCTAGTGATGTTTCCGAGGAATTAAAAAAGCTCAATTTAGCTGTTAAATATGGCGCAGATACTGTGATGGACCTTTCAACAGGTGGAGTGAATTTAGATGAAGTACGTACTGCAATTATTAAGGCTTCTCCAGTACCGATTGGAACTGTTCCTGTATATCAAGCATTAGAGAGTGTTCATGGTTCTATTGAGAAACTTAGTGAGGATGACTTTTTACATATAATTGAGAAACACTGTCAGCAAGGTGTTGATTATCAAACTATCCATGCGGGGTTGTTAATCGAGCACCTGCCCAAGGTAAAAGGTCGATTAACAGGAATAGTTAGCAGAGGAGGAGGGATATTGGCCCAATGGATGTTATATCACTTGAAGCAGAATCCTCTTTACACAAGATTTGATGATATTTGTGAGATTTTTAAACGTTATGATTGTAGCTTTTCTCTTGGAGATTCTTTAAGGCCTGGATGCCTTCATGATGCTTCAGATGAGGCACAATTGGCAGAATTAAAGACTTTAGGGGAGTTAACAAAACGTGCTTGGAATCATGATGTTCAGGTAATGGTAGAAGGACCAGGCCATGTGCCAATGGACCAAATTGAGTTTAATGTTCGCAAGCAAATGGAAGAATGCTCTGAGGCTCCTTTCTATGTTCTTGGACCTTTAGTTACTGATATTGCCCCTGGCTATGACCATATAACTAGTGCTATTGGTGCAGCAATGGCAGGATGGTATGGCACCGCAATGCTTTGCTATGTAACCCCTAAGGAGCATTTAGGTTTGCCTAATCCTGAAGATGTCAGAGAAGGTTTGATTGCTTATAAGATTGCTGCACATGCCGCAGATGTCGCCAGGCATAGGTCAGGTGTTCGTGATCGCGATGATGAATTAAGTAAAGCCAGATATTCTTTTGATTGGAATAAACAATTTGATCTTTCTTTAGATCCAGAGAGGGCTAAAGAATATCATGATGAAACTCTTCCTGAAGAGGTATTTAAGGAGGCTAATTTCTGTTCAATGTGCGGACCAAAACATTGTCCTATGCAAACTAAAATCACTGAAGAAGATATTGATAATTTAGAGAAATCACTTGATCTGAATGATTTAAATTTAGTTAAATCACATAATAATAATTAATTGATTCTATTTGCGTTTATTTTCAACTTAAGCTGAACGATTAAAGAAAGTATCTCTAATTGTTCAGCTTAAGTTAAATTATTATGGTATTGATTCCTTAATTGAGTAGCAATTTTGCTTTGTCTATTACATTTGCAACTGTAAATCCAAACTTCTCCATACAGGTGCCTCCAGGCGCAGAAGCTCCAAATCTATTCATTGAAATACTATTTCCATCAAGACCAATATATTTATGCCATCCAAACGATTCTGCAGCTTCTACTACCAGCCTTTTCCTAATACTGGAAGGAAATACTTTTTCTTTATAGGAATCACTTTGTTCCTCAAATAGTTCTATACAAGGCATTGATACTACCCGTATTTTGTGACCACTTTTTGTGAGATGTTTAGAGGCCTGAACACAAAGATCTAGTTCGCTGCCTGTACCAATGAGAATTAAATCAGGGTCACCTTCACAATCTTCTAGTATGTAACCACCTAGAGCTACCTTTTCTATTGATGAATTTGGTTGATTAGCCATTCCCTGGCGGCTCAAACAGAGTGCACTAGGCCGTTTTCGATTTTGAATTGCTAATTTGTAAGCACCACTAGTTTCATTCCCATCTCCTGGTCGAAATACCAGCATATTTGGGATAGCACGCAGTGAAGGAATTGTTTCAATTGGTTGGTGGGTAGGACCATCTTCTCCAACACCAATTGAGTCATGAGTTAAGACATAAATAACCCCAATTTCGCTTAAAGCTGATAGGCGCATTGAGCCTCTCATGTAGTCAGCAAAAACTAGGAAAGTCCCTCCATAAGGAATTAGCCCACTTTTGTGATATGCAATGCCATTAAGGATTGCTGCCATGGCATGTTCACGAACTCCAAAGTGTAAATAACGTTTCTCTGGACTATCAGATTGAAATGATCCTGTTTCGCCTTTGATATCTGTGTAATTTGAATGGGTGAGGTCAGCTGAGCCACCAATTAGTTCGGGAAGATTAGGTCCTAGTGCACCAAGACAGATTTGTGAGTGTTTTCGAGTTGCTTGACCTTTGTCATCAGCGCTATAGCTTGGTAAATCCTTATCCCAATCTTTGGGCAATTCTCCTCTTAACATCCGTTGGAATTCAGCTGCCTCAATTGGATATTTAGTTGAGTAGTTGCTTAGAGTTTGGTTCCAGTCAGCTTCAAGCTTGGCGCCGCGTTCTATTGCTTTACGGTATTGCTCATAAGCTTCCTGAGGAACTTCGAATGGGGCATAGTCCCAGTTCAGTTGCTGTTTGGTGAGATTTGTTTCCTCTTCTCCAAGAGGAGCTCCATGGACTCCAGCTGTATCACTTTTGTTCGGCGACCCATACCCGATGGTGGTGGATATTTTGATGATTGATGGTTTGTCTTTGACTGCTTTTGCAGCTGCGATCGCAGTTTCTATGGACTTAATATCAGTGTCTCCATCTGCAACATGTTGTACATGCCATCCATAAGCTTCGTAGCGTTTTAGGACATCTTCGGTGAATGAAACATCAGTTCTCCCGTCAATGGTGATGCGATTATCGTCATATAGAGCGATTAATTTACCTAGCTTGAGATGCCCTGCAAGAGAGCAGGCTTCGGAAGAGATGCCTTCTTGATTGCAGCCATCTCCCATGACCACATAGGTGTAGTGATCAACTATGCATGCGTCACTTTTATTGAATTTTGCAGATAAGTGAGCCTCTGCAATAGCTAGGCCAACTGCATTTGAGATGCCTGCACCCAGTGGACCAGTTGTAACTTCTATGCCTGGTGTTTCGAAAGTTTCAGGGTGTCCTGGTGCTCTTGACCCCCATTGCCGAAATTGTTTGATGTCATCAATAGTGACAGAGTCATATCCACTGAGATGGAGGAGCGCATATAGCAGCATGCAGCCATGACCAGCAGATAGAACGAATCGATCTCTGTTGAACCACTCAGGATTTTTAGGATTGTGATTAAGAAACTTGTCCCATAGGGTGAATCCCATTGGGGCACAACCCATGGGAAGGCCAGGATGACCGCTGTTGGACTTGTTTATCGCATCTACGGCCAGCATGCGAATGCTGTTGATGCAGAGCGTTTCTAGAGAATTAGTCGCAACGACCATGTTGATTAAGTGTGATTTTGTGATTCTGAATGATGGAAGAGAGAATTTGTTTAAAGCATCCTTTTAAAGGCAAGACAGACGTTATGGCCGCCAAAACCAAAAGAGTTAGAGATGACTAAATTTGGTTTTTGCTCTCTTGCGGTATTTGGGATGTAATCCAAGTCACAATTTGGATCTGGATTCTCATAATTGATTGTTGGAGGGAGCATTCCATGCTTCATGGCAAGAACACATGCAACTGCTTCAATTCCGCCTGATCCTCCTAAAAGATGACCAGTCATTGATTTAGTAGAACTCACAGGTATCTGATGAGCTCTATTGCCAAAGATGGATTTGATTGCTGATGTTTCGTTGCTGTCATTGGCTGGAGTACTAGTTCCATGCGCATTGATGTAATCAACACTATCGGTACTGATTTTCCCATCTTCAAGAGCTAGGCGAATTGCTTCTGCTCCGCCTATCCCTCCAGGGCTTGGAGAAGTGATGTGATGGGCATCGCAAGTTGTTCCATAACCAACAATTTCAGCATGGATCGAAGCACCTCTTGATTGCGCATGTTCGAGAGTTTCTAGAACCAGTACACCAGCCCCTTCTCCTATAACAAATCCATCACGATTTGCATCGAAAGGACGACTAGCAGTACTTGGATCATCATTTCTGAATGAAAGAGCCTTAGCACTGGCAAATCCAGCTACTCCTAAGGGAGTAATACTGGCTTCGGCTCCTCCACAAAACATTGCATCAGCTTTGCCAAGTTGAAGTATTCGAAAAGCATCTCCAATTGCATTAGATCCTGCTGCGCAGGCCGTAGCCACTGCTGAACTTGGACCTTTAGCTCCAATTGCAATTGCAGCAAGGCCAGTTGCCATGTTTGGGATCATCATTGGCACAGTGAAAGGACTAACCCGACTTGGGCTCCTTTCTGCCAAGACATGAGCTTGGGTTTCCATTGTGAGGAGTCCACCTACTCCCGAACCAATAATCACTCCAATACGTTGAGAATTACTCTCATTGATTGTTAGTCCTGAATCAATTAGCGCTTGCTTAGCTGCAATGACGCCAAATTTTGAGAAACGATCCCATCGTTTCGATTCTTTTGGTTCAAGAAAACCTTTTGGATCTAAGTCTTTTACTTCAGCCGCAAAGCGACAGGCATGGGCTGAAGCGTCGAAAAGAGTTATCGCCGCAACTCCATTGCGACTTGACTTCAAACCATTCCAGTATTCCTGGACGGTATTGCCAATTGGCGTAATCGCGCCCAGCCCTGTGACTACAACGCGATGGAGACCCTCCACCATTGCAATCAACCCTCAGGACTGTTTGTCTTCGATGTACTTGACTGCATCACCAACAGTGGCGATACCTTCAGCTGCTTCATCAGGGATTTCAATGTCGAAGGCTTCTTCTAAAGCCATGACTAGCTCCACTGTATCGAGCGAATCAGCACCCAGATCGTTTTGAAAATTGGACTCTGGCTTTACTTCGCCAGAATCAACGCTGAGTTGTTCTGAAACTATTGAACGGACTTTCTCGAGGATCGCTTCCTGGGACATAGCCGTGAAGTCGGGACGCCGCATCCTAGGGGCTGATGGTGACAGTTTTGCAAGAGTAACTACATAAGGTTGTTGCTCTGGAGTTAACAAGAGTGACGGCAAAGGAGGTTTTCTGTCTAACTTGGACAATTTGGGGTTAGCTTTTATACAGGCTTTTTGTTCCGGAAAGGGCTACTTATGTCCCACGCTGTCAAGATCTACGACACCTGCATCGGGTGCACCCAGTGTGTGAGGGCCTGCCCTCTCGACGTACTGGAAATGGTTCCTTGGAATGGATGTAAGGCTGCCCAGATAGCCGCATCCCCACGCACAGAAGATTGTGTTGGTTGTAAACGCTGTGAAACAGCTTGCCCAACCGATTTCTTGAGCATTAGAGTTTATCTGGGTGATGAAACCACTAGAAGTATGGGTCTTGCTTATTGATGTTTATTGCATAGCTCAAAAATCAGTACTTTTTCTGAGATAACCCATAAGCTCAGCCCGGCAAGTGCTGGGCTTTTTCTATGTGCGGAATAGTTGCAGTTGTTGGATCAAGAGAGGCGGCGCCCTTGCTGCTAGAAGGCCTTAGGCACCTTGAATATCGAGGATATGATTCTGCTGGTTTGGCTACAGTTCATTCATTAGTTTCAGAGGATCAAGGTCAGCTCACCTGTTTAAGAGCTAAAGGAAAATTGATCAATCTTGCAGCAATGATTGATCAAAATGGTGCTCCTGGGAATTTAGGAATTGGTCACACTAGATGGGCTACTCATGGCAAGCCAGAAGAATGCAATGCACATCCTCATAGAGATTCTTCAGGATGCATTGCTGTTGTACAGAATGGGATTATTGAAAATCATCGTGCCCTTCGCGAGACCTTGGAGGCAGCAGGTGTTGAATTTTTATCAGAGACCGATACAGAGGTAATTCCACATCTCATTGCTAAAGAGCTTCATCTGTTGAAGTTGGAAGGACTTCCAGTTTGTGAAGCGATGTTATTAACAGCAGTTCAAAGGGTTCTACCAAAATTGAAGGGTGCTTATGCACTGGCAGTTTTGTGGGTAGAGACTCCTAGCGCTTTAGTTGTAGCTAGAAGACAGGCCCCATTGCTTATTGGACTTGGCGAGGGGGAATTTTTATGTGCAAGTGATACACCAGCTTTAGCTAGTTTCGCTAGAACGATCCTTCCTATGGAAGATGGTGAGGTGGCTTTGCTTACTCCATTAGGAATAGAGCTTTATAACCAGAAGGGAGATAGACAAAAACGCAGTCCATCTCTTTTAAGTGGTGTTAATCATGTTGCTGATAAGCGTAATTTTCGACATTTCATGCTCAAAGAAATTCATGAACAGCCTGAAACTGCCGAGCTTTGGGTTACTAGACATTTGCCCGAGGGGTTACCTGCAGATGCTCCAGTTGCATTACCTTTTGATGATTCATTTTATTTTGGGATTGAGAGGATTGAAATTTTGGCTTGTGGCACTAGTCGTCATGCCGCATTGGTTGGGGCTTATCTTTTAGAGCAATTTGCTGGAATTCCAACAGCAGTTTTTTATGCAAGTGAATTTCGATATGCAGCACCACCATTAGCGCCAAATACTCTCACTATTGGATTAACTCAATCTGGTGAAACGGCAGATACTCTTGCTGCTTTGGCAATGGATGCTGAGAGAAGGGAAAATCATGGAGATTCAGCTTTTGCCCCCCGACAATTAGGTGTCACGAATCGCCCAGAAAGTTCTTTGGCTAGACAGGTGCCCAATATTCTTGATATTGGTGCTGGTTTGGAGGTTGGAGTAGCAGCTACTAAGACATTCCTTGGGCAATTATTTGCTTTTTATGGATTGTCACTAAATTTTGCGGCTAGACGAGGCACGCGTTCTAAAGAAGAGATTTTTAGTATTACTCAGGAACTTAGATCAGTGCCCAATCAATTGAGATCTTTAGTGAAAATGCATGACAAGCTTTCTGAAGAACTTGCTCATAAATTTGCTGATACGAAGGATGTAATTTTTTTAGGTCGAGGTATTAATTATCCGATTGCGTTAGAAGGGGCCTTGAAACTCAAGGAAATTAGTTATATACATGCTGAAGGGTATCCTGCAGGTGAAATGAAGCATGGCCCTATTGCTTTGTTAGATCCGAAGGTTCCAGTGGTGTCTATTGCTATGCCAGGTGTTGTATTTGAAAAAGTTCTGAGTAACGCTCAAGAGGCAAAAGCAAGAGATGCTCAGCTTATTGGAGTTGCCCCAGAGGGTCCTGATACAAATCTCTTTGATTATCTCTTACCAGTGCCGAAGGTAAGTGAATGGATAAGTCCTCTTTTTTCAGTTGTGCCAATGCAATTGCTGAGTTATCACATTGCAGCACATAGGGGTCTAGATGTTGATCAACCGCGAAATTTGGCCAAGAGTGTGACAGTTGAATAGTTTAGTGTTTGAGATAATCATCACTTCTTCCATAGAAGTCTTCAAATCTCACAATGTCATCTTCCCCAAGATAGGCACCACTTTGTACCTCAATTAGTTCCATTGGCATTTTGCCTGGATTAGTTAGTCGATGTTTGTGTCCTAGTGGAATATATGTACTTTGATTCTCTCCAATTAATTTTTTTTCTCCTTCTATTTCTACTAAGGCAGTACCTTTTACAACGATCCAGTGTTCTGCTCGATGGTGGTGCATTTGTAAGGAAAGACTGGCTCCAGGTTTAACCTCAATGCGTTTTACTTGCCATCTCGATCCATCCATTACTACAGTACAATTTCCCCAAGGACGATAAATTTTGCGGTGCGATGTACCTTCTATTCTTCCTTCTGATTCAAGTTTATTAACTATTTTCTTTACTTCTTGTGCATAGCTTCGATGAGTTACTAGAACAGCATCATCTGTTTCTACCACTATTAGATCTTTAACTCCTACCCCAACAACAAGACGCTGTTCACTACGTAGATAACAATTTTCACTTTCTTCGGCTATAACATTTCCGCGAAGAATATTACCTTGGTTGTCTTTATCTCCTGTCTTCCACAAAGCACTCCAGCTTCCTACGTCACTCCATCCTGCATCAAGAGGTAAAACAGTTCCTAAATTTGTCTTTTCCATTACTGCTACGTCAATAGCTAAATTTGGACAACTTGCAAATGCTTCCTTATTAAGACGCAGGAAATTCATATCGGGAACATTTTGTTTAAGAGAATCTCGACAAGAACTAACAAGTTCTGGAGATAATCTTTCTAGTTCTTGAATGATTGTGCTTGCTTTGAAGAGGAAAATTCCACTATTCCAGGTAAAGCGTCCATTAGCTAGGAATTCTTGAGCTGTTTCTATGTCTGGTTTTTCTATAAATCTTGAAATCGCAATGCCTTTTAGTTCGTTAGTAGAGAAAGTTTCAGATGCTTCGATATAGCCGTAACCAGTTTCCGGTGCAGTCGGAACAATGCCAAATGTAATTAAGCGTCCATTCTTTGCGTATTCTTTACCTGCCTCAATGACTTTAAGAAATCTGCTTGTATTTTTAATGACATGGTCTGCCGGTAGCACCAGTAGGAAAGGATCTTCGTTTTGTTTTGTTGCTTGAAGGGCTGCTACTGCAATTGCTGGACCTGTGTTTCGACCTACTGGCTCTAATAAAATTGCACTTGGTTCTACATTTATTTGTCGCATCTGCTCTGCGACAATAAATCGATGTTCTTCATGGCAAATTAATAGTGGATTAGTGATTCCAGTTAAATTATTCAGTCTTAGTTGAGTTTGCTGAAGCAAAGTATTTTTACTCTGTCCATCAAGTGACCAATATTGTTTTGGGTAACTGGCCCTTGATAGGGGCCATAGGCGGCTTCCTGATCCGCCACATAAAATCACAGGAATTATTGGAGTAAAGGTCACGATTTCTAGTTTTAATCTTCTAAGAATCGCTCAATAGCCCTGCTCTTGTCGATTATTCAAAGGTCTAAAAGGCCAGGTGGGGGTGTAATTAAAAGCCAGCCTTCCTTGAGATTGATTTCTGGGACAATCTCCTGGACAAATGGAACTAGTATTTTTTTGCCATTAAAAAATTCAATAGTTAGCAGGTCGTTACCTGAGGTGATTAGATCTCGGACATGTCCTACAGCATTTCTTTCTGGTTCTAACCTCACTTCAAGATCTATAAGGTCAAGCAGGTGAAACTCGCCTTCTTCCAGATTTGGCCGATGATTTGATGGTACTAAAAGAGTTTCACCAATGAGAGCTTCTGCTTCTGAACGGGTTTCTATGCCTTTGAAACGAACTATATAAAGTGATTTCCCTGGTAGTTGATGACCTGAGATGAGTTGAATTTTGCGTGGCTTGCTATTTTTTGCTTGTAACCAACGTGTGCCAGCTTTGGTAAAGCGTTCTGGAAAGTCACTACTGGGATTTACCTTTAGTTGACCTTGTAAGCCTTTTGCGGCAACAATTTTTCCTATTCGTATCCATTCATTAAGTCTTGGTTTGCTTTGAGTGGATTGACCCATCTCTAAAGATTGCTTTTTTGCCATGTCTCAAACTAATGAACCGATCCTGCCTGGTTCGACGGTAGTCGTAAACAAAAAAAGTTCAATTTATAATGGATACAAAGGTTTTGTTCAAAGAATTAGTGGGCAAAGTGCTGCAGTTCTCTTTGAAGGAGGTAATTGGGATAAGTTGGTTACTATTCCTATCCAAGACCTCAAACCTGCTTAAAATTTGATTGAGTTTTTTTATAAAGTTAGTTTTTTGAGCTTTGGATCTTTAAAAGAGCTTTCTTGGCGGCTTTTTGTTCTGCATCTCGTCTTGAGCCTCCCCAGCCTTCTCCTAGATAATCATCTTTAATTCTTACTTTGCAGAAGAACCTTTGAGGATCCCCATGCTTTTTACTTAATTCAGTTATTTCATAGTTTGGTCTTTTGAGACCTCTTCCTTGACTCCATTCCTGTAAAGCAGATTTATAATTTCGCCTATGAGGGTCTGCTAATACAGCCTTACTGGTTTCATGCCAGTAAGGATTAAGCCATTGGTGAATTTGATTTAGGCTTTGCCAATATTCATATAATGCTCCAATTAAAGCTTCGGTGGCCTCAGCTTCTAATGTTTCTCTTGCTGAAATATCACCTAATGCTTTTGGCCCAATTAATAATTTATCGCTAATCTTAATTTTTTTTCCAACTTCAGCTAGCCATCTATCGCTAACAAGATGAGCTCTTAATGCTGATCTTTCACCTACATTCATTTGTGGGAAATTTCGGTCTATAAACTCTGATGCTGCAAGCCTTAAGACTGCATCTCCTAAGAATTCAAGTCTTTCGTGATTAATTCTTTTGCGAGCCGAAGTATGTGTTAAGGCTTCATCAATTAGCTCAAGATTTTTTAATTGAGATTTGCTTTTAATATACTTGGGTGCAGATTCAGAATGAATCACAAGACTATCTATTAACTCTTCTAATTGTTTTTTTCGTTGTTTAGAGATGGTTCGGTTTTCCCGTGATTCCATCAGTCTTCAAAAAAATTGGGTAGGGAAAAACTATTTTAATAGCAATCTTAATTTGAATTGTTAGTGAAAGCAGGTCATAAGCCGGGTTCTGTTCACCATCTACAAAAAATGGTGGGTGATCATCTATCTGGGATTGTCGTTACCGACAACCTCTAGCGGCGCGTTTTTTGGAACTAGACGTGATGGCCAGCCTTGGTTCCTTGGCCTTGCTCCTGGCCGGGGTTTACCTAGCCAGTACCTCTCGGTACTGCTGGTGCGCTCTTACCGCACCTTTGCACCCTTGCCTGTTCCAGAGGAATTAATTCCTCTGGTCATTGGCGGTGTGTTTCTGTGGCACTATCCTCACGGTCGCCCGCACTGGGCATTACCCAGCAAGCTTGGCCATCGGGGAGCCCGGACTTTCCTCAATTAAGACTATTCTGCGATTTGGCGGATCAGTCTTAATTGCGATCACCTCTCCTGCTTTCATTGTCCATAATGCCTGTTAGGCATAACTTGGGAGATTACTGGGGCTGTAGCTCAGCTGGATAGAGCGACGGTTTCCTAAACCGTAGGCCGTGGGTTCGAGTCCCGCCAGCCCCGTGTTCTTTTATGAGAAAAACTTATAAGTACCATATTTAGTAGGCTGTAAAAACTGGACACTGTCGCTAGCGTGTATTTAGTGAAACAGTCTCTATGACCCAGCTTCACGATCTGCGGCTTCGCCTTCTTGTTCAGCAGGAAAGTGAGAATATTGCTAGCTCTCATCCAAATGATCTAGACCTCTCTGTAGTACAGGCTCGATGTTTGTGTTGGTTGGCTCTTTTAGCAGAGGCTCATGAAGATCAAGCTAGTGATGCTGAACGTCGAGGGGATACTGAGCAAGCAATGGGTTGGTTTGCAGATTCTATGCGCCTTAGAGACGTGATTCAGGTTGTTTCTACTATTGAGATTCCATTGCCGTCTTCTGTTGATTCAGAAGCAGATGATGATCAATTCTCAGGGGAATCATCCTTAGCGGCCTAGCGGATGGCATGATGGAGGAAGATCTGGAGGGACTGCGGTGCCAGACGAGCCCTGTCAATGTCCTGATTGCCAAAGGTTCTACAGGGAGCATGATCGATTAATTCGAGAGTTTCCCACCCTGAGACATCAGCAAGAATTAAATTGGGCTGCTTTGCAGGCTTTTAGAACTCTTTCTGGTCGAGTAATTGAGGATTTGCAAAGGCATCAAGGTTCAAAAACTTCTGATTCAGAATCGACGCCTGTCACTCCAACAGCTTCTCAACCAGGAGTTGAGGATCAAGTTGATTTAATACAACAGGCTATTGCAGATCTAGAAAACATTAATGCGCATCTTTTCTCTATTGAAGCGTTAATGGAGCGGGTATTTGATGTAAAAGTACCAGAATCTGTAGAACAAAAATTTAGAGAATTGGCTGGTGAATTAGCACCTGATCCTCTTAATGCAGATCGATTGCGATTAAATCGCTTATTACATCAAACTCCTGATTTACCAGATAGAGGTTAACAAATCCTTGTTGATACTTTGCATTAAAAATATGAAATTATCATTGGACTTTTAACTGACTTGATTCACAACTAATTTCAACTGGGAATGGTTCTACATTCCAAATTGTTTTACAATATTCTTGTATTGAACGATCTGATGAGAAGAAACCTGATCTAGCTGTATTTAGTAATGACATGCGATTCCAGTGATTGCGATTAGTCCATGCTCTACTTACACTATCTTGTGCACGTAGGTAATCTGCAAAATCAGCCATTACAAAAAACGGATCTGTACCCATTAGACTATTAAGTAATGGCTTAAATAGTTCACTATCTCCATTACTAAAGTGACCAATTTCTATCAATCTAAGTGTTTCTGATAGCTCGGGAAGTGATTGGATTATTTCTTTTGGTCTGTAACCACTTTGATTGAGTTTCATAATTTCAGATTCAGTTTTTCCAAATAAGAAGAAGTTTTCAGCACCAACACGTTCACGTATTTCTACATTTGCTCCGTCAAGAGTACCTATTGTTAGAGCTCCATTCATTGCAAACTTCATATTTCCTGTCCCTGACGCTTCCATTCCTGCGGTTGAAATTTGTTCAGAAAGATCTGTTGCAGGATAAACTTGTTCGCCTAATTTGACGTTGTAGTCAGGTAGGAAGATTACACGTAAACGACCCTCCATATCTGGATCTGCATTAATGATTTCTGCAATGCCATTTATAAATCTAATCATAAGTTTTGCCATGTAATACCCAGGGGCTGCCTTGCCTCCAAAAATTACAGTTCTTGGGGCTATTCCTTGACCTTGTCCATTTTTAATTCGTAGATATTGAGCTATGACTTGAAGTGCATTCAGATGTTGGCGTTTGTATTGATGTATTCGCTTAACTTGCACGTCAAACATGCTTGATGGATCTACCAATATTCCTGTTTGGCGATGTATGTAACCAGCGAGCTTTCTTTTGCTAGATAGCTTTGTAGCTCCTAAATGCTCTAAGAAATTCTCATCATCTTCTTTCCCTTCTAATTGTGTTAATAAATCCATATTTGTAATCCAGTTTGGACCTATTTCTTGATTTAGAAGTGCCGATAGTTCAGGATTAGCTAGTGCAACCCAACGTCTGGGTGTGACACCATTGGTCACATTAGTGAATTTCTCTGGCCAAAGTTCAGCAAATTCAGGTAATAATTCTCGTTTAATTAAATCAGAATGTAGTGCAGCCACGCCATTTACATGATGTGCACCAATAGTTGCTAGATGTGCCATTCTTACTGCTTTTCCACCTTCTTCATCAATTATCGATAATTTTCTAAGAATTGAATCATTACCTGGGTATCGCAAACGTACTTGTTGTAAGAATCTACGATTAATCTCATAAATTAGTTCTAGATGGCGTGGAAGAATGCTTGAAAAAAGAGATAAGTCCCATTTTTCAAGGGCTTCTGGTAAAAGAGTGTGATTTGTATAAGCAACAGATTTTGTTGTTATTTCCCAAGCTTTTTCCCATGGATAATGACGATCATCTATTAGTAGTCGCATAAGTTCTGCAACTGCAATAGATGGATGTGTGTCATTGAGTTGAACTGTCCAATGATTTGGAAAGTCTTCTGCAGATATCCCTCGTTTTTCTAAGCTTCGCAACATGTCCTGTAATGAACAGCTAACAAAGAAATGTTGTTGTTTAAGCCGGAGTCTTCTTCCTTCATCTGTTCCATCATTTGGATAAAGAACCTTGGATAATGTTTCTGAACCTACTTTTTCTTCAACTGCTCCGTAATAGTCTCCAATATTGAAGGCATAGAAATCAAAACTTTCTGTTGCATCTGCTCTCCATAGTCTTAAACGATCACATGTATTAACTCGATAGCCCAGCACTGGAACATCATGAGGAATTCCTATTGCATGTTCTCCGGGAATCCATCGTGAACGGTAGTGACCTTTATCGTCTATATAAGACTCTGTTCGTCCCCCAAAACCTACGAAGCATGCTTCGTCTGGCTGTGGTAATTCCCAAGGCCATCCTCCTTTAAGCCATTTATCAGTAACTTCAACTTGCCATCCATCTCTAATTAACTGATTAAAAATTCCAAATTCATATCTGATGCCATAACCAGTTGCTGGTACTTGAAGACTTGCTAGAGATTCCATGTAGCAAGCTGCTAACCGTCCTAAACCTCCATTCCCTAAGCCAGGCTCTTCTTCTACTTCAAGAATATCGCTGAGATTTTCTATTCCAAATCTTTTCAATGCTTCTTCAGCTTCTTTTTGGATACCAAGGTTTAAGAGGTTGCTATTTAATTGGGGTCCAATTAAAAATTCGGCGGACAGATAAGCAACTTGTTTCTGAGGGCGAGCTCTTATAGCTTCAAGACTCGCGAGGTAACGTGTCATGAGCCGATCTCTGACTGCATAGCTAAGTGCCATGTAGAGATCATGAAGACTTGCAGTGGGGGCGAGCTTCCCAAGTGTGAAGAACAGGTGCTCAGTCATCCCATCGAAAACTGCATCAGCGGTTATGCCGATTCGTTCTGGATCCGCATAGCAGCCAGGGGTTGGTAGGCGAAGATCTAGGGGCTTTGAGCTGCTCATGGTTCTTTGAAAATTTTTTGATAGCTAAGTCGTGGAATTAAAGGCAGAGAAGTTATTGAGCAATTGTCATGATTAGTTTTGGGAGTTAAACCGCTTTAAGAACTCTGCTCTTGAACATTCCCGTTGCAAATGCTCAAGAGCAGAGTTCTTAAGGACTTTTTTTAAGGACGCTAGCCCCGGTTTGACCTTCTGTTGTGTCTTACTTTCAGATCAACACCGTCTTTACTTGTTGTGGTCTTGTTGATGAACTGTTAGCAATTCAGCCTGTCGGTCATTTATGTTTCAAAAGAAAGAAGTAAACAATCTGTTTTTATGCTCATGCCTCAGATACTGGCTGTTCTTAGTACCCATGACATTGAGGTCGCTGAAACACTTATAGGTGTAATCAATTTTCTTTTGATCTTTGTCGCTGCTAGGACCTTGGCAGAGGTTCTTGTTCGACTTCAATTGCCAACGATCGTTGGAGAGCTTTTAGCTGGTGTTCTTATCGGTGCTTCAGGACTACATCTTTTAATGCCTCCAACTACGAGTGCGCATCTGAATGAAGGTTTCGTGCGTGTAATTAGTTCATTGGCTTCAGTGCCTCCAGAGGCTGTACCGGATTTGTATTTTGAGACATTTCCTTCGTTGCAGGCAGTAGCGACACTTGGTTTGTACGCATTGCTTTTCCTTACAGGTTTAGAAAGTGAGTTAGAAGAGTTGGTTGCAGTAGGAGCTCAGGCTTTTACCGTTGCTATGGCTGGGGTTGTGTTGCCTTTTGCATTAGGAACTGCTGGTTTGATGTTTATTTTTCAGGTTGATCTTGTACCTGCAATTTTTGCTGGTGCTTCAATGACTGCTACGAGCATTGGAATTACGGCCAGTGTTTTTGGTGAACTTGGATATCTAAAAACTAGAGAAGGTCAGATTGTTATTGGTGCAGCAGTTTTAGATGACATTCTTGGCATTGTGATTCTTGCAGTAGTAGTTGCTTTAGCTACAGGGGGGTCATTAGAGATAGCTCCAATTGTCAAACTGGTTGTAGCAGCGACAGTATTTGTGGTTGGAGCTATTGCCCTTAGTAGAACTGCTGCTCCAGCCTTTGATTGGTTGTTGGAGAGGCTGAAGGCGCCTGGGGCAGTGGTTGTGGCATCTTTTGTGATATTGGTATTGAGTTGTTTTGTAGCAACTGCAATTGGACTGGAGGCTGCCTTGGGTGCATTTGCAGCAGGTTTAATCCTAAGTAGTTCTAAAAATAACCATGCTATTCAACAGTCAGTTTTGCCTTTAGTTTCTTTGTTTGCGACCATCTTTTTTGTTTTGGTTGGTGCTGGCATGGATCTTTCTGTTATCAACCCGTTAGATCCTTCAAGTCGTGCTGCGCTTGTTGTGGCGGGATTCTTATTAATAGTTGCCATCATTGGAAAGATTGCTGCCGGATGGTCTTTCTTGATTGATAAGCCAACTAATCGACTTGTTGTAGGTTTAGGAATGATGCCTCGTGGTGAAGTTGGCCTAATTTTTCTTGGGTTAGGTACAAGTGCTGGATTGCTAACTCCTTCTTTGGAAGCAGCAATTTTGTTAATGGTAATTGGTACTACCTTCTTAGCCCCTGTCCTTTTACGTCTTGTCCTAAAAGACAAAACTCCTGGTGGAGGAAATTCAATACCTGATGAAGTAGCAGCCAATCCAGTTGGACTTGTTTAACCTCATAGGTTGATCCCAAAAATCCATTAATTTAGTGATGGAATTATTCAATTCTCAAATTAAAGAGGACAGGCTTTATCGAATATGCCTACCATTTTCCTCTAAATATTTATCCTTGTTGTGAGCTCTACTTCTGCTGCCTCGGAAAAAGCTGTATGGAACTTTCGAGGACATGATGTTTATTCTTTGAGTAGTAGACCTATAGATCTTCAAGGTCCAGCAATTTTATTGGTACATGGCTTTGGAGCATCAACTGATCATTGGAGGCATAACATTCCAGTCCTTTCTCGTTCACATGAGGTCCATGCAATAGATTTACTTGGATTTGGCCGAAGTGCTAAGCCTCCAGAACTTAACTATGGAGGTTCATTGTGGCGCGAACAGGTTGTTGCATATGTAAGGGAAATAATTGGCCGACCAACTGTTTTGGTGGGTAATTCTCTTGGCGGTTATGCAGCTTTAGCTGCAGGATCAACATTGGGTTCTGACGCGGCTGGCGTAGTTCTTCTGAATGCTGCTGGGTATTTCAGTGATGAGAAACGAGCTGCCAAGTCATGGGTAAGCAAGCTTCGTCAGTCATTTGCTAGTGGGCTGTTGAAGGATCCACTAGTGCAGAGATTGATTTTTGAGAACCTAAGACAGCCTTCAACTATTAGAAGAACCTTGAATCAGGTTTATATAGACCGAACTAATGTTGATGATTATTTGGTTGAGGCAATTCGCCGCCCATCTCTTGAGCCAGGTGCTTTTAAGGTTTTTCGCAGTGTTTTTGATACTCGTGGTCCGCAGGGGCAACCTCTAGATGAATTGTTTGCTGAATTGAAAGCTCCATTGTTACTGCTATGGGGTAATCGAGATCCTTGGATGAATGCTGTTGGCAAACGTGCAACTTTTTTAAAATATGCTCCATCAGCAACTACAGAGGTAGTTTTAGATGCAGGCCACTGCCCTCATGATGAAGTGCCTGATAAGGTTAATGCAGCTTTGTTGGAGTGGTTAATTGCTAAATGAAACTAATATAGTTTTTGAATATATTATTTAGACTCATTGCGGATTTTCGTAGAAATTATGAGTTTAATCTGGAATGAAGCTCCTTATCCTCATTGGCAATTTATTAAAGATGATAGTGGAGATAGTTTGAGCATTGTTCCAGAAAGAGGAGGCTTGATAACCGAATGGTTTTGCAATGGCAGGAATTTACTTTATTTTGATCATGATCGTTATCTTGACCCAGCCAAAAGTATTCGCGGAGGGATGCCAGTTCTTTTCCCGATTTGCGGTAACTTGCCAGGTGATTTATTAGTTATTGAGGGCAAGAATTACGAATTAAGTCAACATGGATTTGCAAGAGATCTAGAATGGGACCTTAATCTTTTGGAAGACCAAAGTGGAATATTAATGTCTTTTGAATCTAATGCATTTACTCGCTCTATTTATCCTTTTTCCTTTAGACTGGAAATGGTTTTAAGATTGCAGGTAAATTCTTTAGAATGTCAAATTAGTATTTATAACCTAGATAAAATAATTATGCCATTTTCTTTTGGATTACACCCTTATTTCAAGGTTATGAATCTAGAGGATGTATTTATTGAGGGCCTACCTGAGACATGTATTGACCAGAAAGGTATGGTTGAATCTGAGACATTAACTCAGCTCCAATATCTTGTTAAAGGTGTCGACTTCCTAACTGCTCCTAGTTCGTTTCCGATAGCTCTAATTGATAGGGTTGCTGGCTATAAATTGGAATTACATTATTTTTCCCCTTTGGATCTTGCAGTAGTTTGGACTGATCCTCCTAGGCCAACAGTCTGTGTTGAGCCCTGGACTAGTCCTAGGCAAGCATTAATTACTAATGATAGGAAATTAGAACTGGCTCCTGGTTCTAATCAGAAATTACGATGTATGTATAAATTAGTAGATTATTGTGACACTCCAGGAAGCCTTCCAACGGCTAGTTGATTCTTCGGATCAAATTGACGTTTGATTTCTTTGATTAGAGGAGCTGAATTTGAATCTAGCCAAGTTGGTAATTTCGCTGATAAGAAATATGGTTGATTGATAATACTAACTTGACCACCAAAAGATGTGATTAAGTGGCGAATTTCATTGACCTTAGAGGAGGAACTTATATTTTTATCCTTTGATTCAAGGTTTTGCCAACCATCTCCAACCCCTTTCCCCGCAGAGAAACGCCAGTGCCATAGATTTAATGAATTCAGTTCTTTGCTATTTAGCATTAAATGAATTTTTGATGGTGGCAAACAAATACGTAATAGCCATTGATTGGTTTCTAGCATGTTTGGTGGAAAGTCAGATTTAAGAATTGACCTTTCCCATTTAGGTTTTTTGTGACTTAGTTGATATTGGCTAGCAAGATTTTGAATATTATTTATTTGATCTTCAATTGCTTCAGAACTTACGCTTGAAAAACCAAGTTCTAAATTCCAATCTTTTGTATTGTCTCCTCTCCAGTCGAAATAGTCTGGTGTGAAGTTCATATACATTAGTTCAGCTCTTAATTTTTCTAAAGATGCAAGTGATCCTTGAATTACAAGCTTTGCATTAGATGGCCGAATGGGTTGGGTTCGAAGTGTAAGTTCTGTTATAAGAGCGAGACTTCCCCAACTCCCACATAACAATCTCATTAAGTCATAGCCAGCAACATTTTTGACAACTTTTCCGCCTGCTTTAGCGGCAATACCATCACACCTCAGAAAGCTAATACCGATCAATTGATCTCTAACACTTAAATATCTTTGACTTAGTCTCCCTGAGAGCCCTCGAGCAATTAAGCCGCCAGTGCTTCCTGCACTTTTAAATTGTGTAGATGGTTGACTACCCCAGGGCCAATCAATTGGGAGCCATTGATTATGCTTAGCAAGAGTATCTTGCAAATATTTTAAGGGGAGGCCAGCGCTCACTGTAATTGTTAAGTCATCAATAGAATGATGAATAATTCCATTTAATCTTTTCACGCTTACATATTGATTGTTGTCTAATAATGGTGCTCCCCAGTTTATTCTTGATTTGAGACCACAAGGGACCCAGGGACTACCTTGGGAATGTAGTTCCGATACAAGTTCAGCTAATTCTTTTGTTGAAGCAGGCTCAATTACCTGAGAAGCTTTTTTATGAGATTTAGTCACGAAATTATGTGATTATGAAAATTGTTGTTCTTGATGATGATCCCACTGGTTCGCAAACTGTTCACAGTTGTCCATTGTTGCTGAGTTGGGATATTGATGTGCTGAGGCAAGGTTTGTGCCATGCCTCGCCAATTTTTTTTGTGCTTGCAGATACAAGATCCTTGACTCCTGGAGAGGCTGCCCAACGTAACCGTGAAATTTGTCTGGCATTGAAAAAAGCGATTGCGATTGAGCAAATTAATCTTCAAGATGTTCTTCTTGTTAGCAGAGGTGATTCCACTTTGCGTGGCCATGGTGTAGTTGAACCTCAGGTAATTAGTAACGAATTTGGTCCTTTCGCTGCAACATTTCATGTTCCTGCATTTTTTGAAGGTGGTCGAATCACCGTTAATGGAGTTCATATGTTGAATGGAATGCCAGTTCATCAGACTGCTTTTGCGCAGGATCGAATCTTTGGATATCAAACAAGCGAGTTGGCGATTTGGTTAGAGCAAAAGAGTGATGGAGTGATTAAGGCGGAAACAGTTCTTCGAATCACTTTGGCTCAACTTGATGCAGCGGCTAACAGTGAGTCTGGGATGAAAGAGCTTCAAGATTGGTTGAGTGCCCTAACAGGTAATCAAGTTGTAGTAGTAGATGCTGAATGTTCACAACAGTTAGTTGCTTTAGGAGAAGCCGTTAGGCAATTAATAGGAGTAAAGAGGTTTTTGTTTCGCTCTGCGGCAAGTTTCCTCAATAGTCTTTCTCAAATAGGCCCTCAGCCTTGTTCTGTAGATAATTTGGTAAGCATGCGCAGATTGGATCATCTAGGGAAGCCTTTGCCAGGGATTGTGATGGTGGGATCTTATGTGCCACTTGCTGATGCACAACTAGTCAATTTGCTCCAAGAGTCTTCTTGTGTGGGAGTTGAAATTCCAGTTCAAATCTTTGCAGATTTAATAGAGGGCCAAGCTGTCGAATCTTTGTTATTGAGTTTCGAAAGAGAGTATTCCAGGAGAATCTGTACAGTTCTTGATCAAGGGAAGACCCCAGTGGTTTATACAAGTCGAGGAGAATTTCATTTATCAGATATAGAAAAACAACTTTATTTTGGGAAAGAGATAGCAATCTTTATGAGTCGATTAGTTAGGAATATAACTTCTAGATTGGGATATTTAATAAGTAAGGGAGGTATAACAACCCAAACTATTATGTCGTTCGGATTGTCTCTAAAAATGATGCAGTTAGAGGGACAATTATTGCCAGGTTTGTCTTTAGTTCGTCCTACTTCTACTGATCAAGCCGTAAGGAATTTACCTATAATTACATTTCCAGGAAATCTCGGTGATGCTGGGACACTATTAAAGGCATGGAAGCTCATGGATTCCTGCTGAATAAGCAAGTAACTGCATTGGATGTATGACAGATAATTCTTGATTAAGATGCTTCCTAAGTTGTAAGGTACATCCAATATTGCTACTTGCAATAAGTTTTGCTTTTGTTTTCTTTAGTTCAATAACTTTATTTCTGCCAAGCTCATTAGCTTCTTTTGGCTTTACTAAGTTATAAATTCCTGCACTTCCACAACATATACCTGCTTCCGTAACATCTAAAAGTTCAAGATTAGGAATAGACATTAGTATGTCTCTTGGTTCTTTTGAAATACCTTGACCGTGGATCATATGACAAGCATCATGATAAGCTACTCCAAATGTTTTCTGAGCATTAGAGGATTTACCATCAGAAAAAACAAGTGGCTTAAGAGTCTTTTTGAAATTTTCTGAAAGGCCACGCTGAATTAGAAACTCATGAATATCAAGAACAGGAACATCGAAATTTAATTTATTATTTAATAGCTCTTTGTATGCTTTCATGGTATGACCGCAACCTGATGCTGTAACCAAAATTGCTTGTAAATTCTCATGCTGATTGGTTGCTTCATGTTCATTTAGATTTTTAAAACTTTGAATCAGCGCCGTAGCTAATTCTTTGGTTTGTTCAAGTTGACCTTGATGGTGAGCTACAGCACCACAGCAGCCTTGATCATTTGGAATTAATACATTGAAACCGTTAGCTTTTAAAACAGCTAATGTTGCTTTAGATACGTCTGGATCGAAGCAGCGTTGTACGCAACCTAATAGGAGCCCTACGCTTCCTCTTGTTACTCCCTCGGCATTATTGACTGTTTTGAAGTTATCTTCAAAACTCGCTGAAGATAACTTTGGTAAAAGTGATTCCATTGCTTCTAAATGAGGTCCCATTAGACGAGTTAGTCCACTGCGACGCGAAAAATCTTGCAATAATGTTCCTTCATAAGGGTGTAAGACTTGAAGGAGTGCTCTAAGTCTTTTTGGGTATGGAAGTATTTGAAGAAGAAATTTTCTGAATAGGTTTTCGCATGGACTTCTTAGATCTTGATTGTTTAATTCGGGTCTTATTGCTTCTATAAGTTGATCGTATCTTACCCCAGATGGACAAGCTGTTACACAAGCATAACAACCTAAACAGGTATCAAAATGAGTAGTAATTGTTCTATCAAGTTTTAATTCTTGAGCTTGAATTGCCTTTAAGGTATGGATCCGACCTCTTGGTGAATCCATTTCAGTACCTAGAACTTTATAGCTTGCACATGTGTCTAAGCAGAAACCGCAGTGCATGCAAGGATCTGTGACTTCTTGTGGAATTTTTGGAAGTGAATTTTTTGCTTGGTTTTGTATGTTTTTTATCGAAGTCATAAGGCTAGGAGACTTAGGAACCTTAGGGAATGGATTTTCTCTATAATGAATAGCCTCTTACAATATATAATTTACTCAGAATTAGCCGATAGATAATAAATAGTTGAACTTTTGAGATATTCAACCAATTAAAATCTTTCGATAATTGCATTCGCAAAACCACTACAACTCAAAGGTTCAACCGCTGGTTCCATTAGTCTAGCTAGATCATAAGTAACTTTTTGATCGGATATTGATTGACTAAGTCCATTAGTGACTAGTTGTGCTGCTTCATGCCAGCCAAGAAATTCCAGCATCATTACCCCACTAAGAATTACAGAACCAGGATTGATTCGATCTAGGCCAGCATGTTTTGGAGCTGTTCCATGGGTAGCTTCAAAAATGGCTGCATTGTCACCAATATTTGCACCTGGAGCCATTCCAAGACCTCCGACGATTGCTGCAGCTGCATCTGAGATGTAATCCCCATTGAGATTGAGTGTCGCAAGAATTGAATATTCCTGAGGTCTTGTTTGAATTTGTTGGAAAATACTATCTGCAATTCTGTCATCTACTAAAACCATTTGTTTCCATTTCCCTTTGCCGTGACTACTCCCAATAGAAGATAAAACCCTTTTTACTTCTTCACATATTCCTTCTTTTTTTTCTGGTGTAAGGGAGTTAAAGCCTGGATCAATCATTTTTGCGTTGTCTTCGAAGCTAAGACCAGGATTTTTCTCATCATTCTCAAGAATCCAACTTTCCCTTTCAGTAATGCATTGTTCTCTAAATTCCTTGGTAGCCAATTCATAGCCCCAGTCACGGAAGGCTCCTTCGGTGAATTTCATTATGTTGCCTTTGTGAACGAGAGTTACATGTCGTTTTTTCCCTTCCAGTCGAAGAGCATGTTGGATGGCTTTGCGAATATGCCGTTGACTTCCCGTTTTGCTAACAGGTTTT
The DNA here is from genome assembly GCA_003278465.1 of Prochlorococcus sp. AG-363-B04. GTDB lineage: Bacteria > Cyanobacteriota > Cyanobacteriia > PCC-6307 > Cyanobiaceae > AG-363-B04. The sequence goes on along the minus strand of QCFC01000003.1, from coordinate 49,656 downwards.
ATTCCTATCCCTGAAGATTCGGGGATTTGGCGATCACCTAATTTTTTATTAGCAGGAATAACAACAGAGTTCAAATGTTTGCGTAATTCCTCGCAGACTGGGTCATTTGCCTCCCATTCAATTCCCATATATATGTCTTCTGTATTCTCTCTGTACACAATGACATCGAGATCCTCAGGGCGTTTGTGAGGGCTAGGGGTTCCCTTGTAATACCTGCATGGCCTGACACATGAATACAGATCAAAGATTTGTCGAAGGGCGACATTGAGTGAACGAATTCCACCCCCTACAGGTGTTGTCAAAGGGCCTTTAATAGCAATTCCATATGTGCTAATTGCCTTAAGGGTGTCTTCAGGTAAGTATTGATAGGTTCCGTATAAATCGCAGGCTTCATCTCCAGCGTAAATTTTGAACCATTCGATTTTGCGTTTATTTCCGTAAGCTCTTGTTATTGCAGCATCTAATACTTTCTGTGTAGCAGGCCATATGTCTACGCCTGTTCCATCACCTCTGATGAATGGGATGATTGGATCATCTGGTACTACTGGTTGCCCGTTGACGAATTCAATTCGGTTCCCATTGCTTGGGTTCGTTAATTTTTGGAAATGAGCCATAAAAACTCTACTGCTGCTATTGAAGCTGACTGTGAGCTTATGACTTAGAGGTTGCTTTCTAGTTAGTCATTTCCGATCTAGCTTTGAAATCCAAGGGCCTTCAAATTTAGTCAGCCTTTAATTTCTGATCACTTTCATGACTCAAGCATTAGGTAACTTTTCTTCTAAAGATCCCAGAATTTGGGTTGTAGCGGCTTGTTTCAATGAGTCAGCTTTGATATGCCAGTTCATTGAGCGAGTAGTTCATATTGATGAAGTTAGTCGTTTAGTGCTGATTGATGACGGATCGACGGATGACACTGTTGATCAGATCCTTTCTTGGAAGACACAATTTGACGACAATGGCAGTGTTAATAGTTTGACTTTACTTGAGTTGACAAGGAATTTTGGCAAAGAGGCTGCAATGCTTGCTGGTTTGGATTATGTAAACGGGAAATGTGATGCAGTTGTTCTTATTGATTCCGACTTGCAACATCCTCCAGAGTTAATTCCTCAGATGGTAAAGATTTGGCTCTCTGGCGCAGAGATAGTTACCGCAGTAAGAGATGGGCAGGATCAGGAGTCTCGTTTAAAAGTCGCAACTGCCTCATGGTTCTACAAGGTTTTTAACCAGCTTGTAGATTCCATCCAACTTGTTGAAGGTGCTGGGGATTATCGTTTACTTACTGCGCCTGTCGTTACAGCACTTACTGAGATGAGAGAATTTAGTCGTTTCTCAAAAGGTTTAGTTCCTTGGACTGGTTTTCGGAGTTTTGAATTAAGTTATAAGCGAGAATCTCGTTTGGCAGGAATTACTTCTTGGAGTCCTCTCAAGTTGTGGGGATATGCTTTAGATGGAATATTTTCATTTTCTGTCTTGCCTTTGAGAATATGGAGCTTACTAGGACTATCTGTTTCCATTATCAGTTTAGTCTATGCTTTAATTATTATTTTACGTACCTTTTTTAATGGAGTAGATGTACCAGGCTATGCATCATTAATTGTCGCTATTTTGTTTCTGGGAGGTATTCAGTTGATAGGTATTGGTGTACTGGGAGATTATATCGGCAGGATTTATGTTGATACGAAAGCTAGACCTCATTATTTCATCCGAAGAATTTATACGACTAATTAGATTTATTTGCTAAATTTATTAATGCTTCTAATTCTTTCTGTCTCCACGGAGACCTTGCAAATTTTGAGGACAAAGGAAATTGATTAAGAGCTGGATCTATTGCTTTTTCTTTGTTATATGTTGCTGGATGACTAAGAATAATAGGTCTTGTCTTTAGATTCTTAACTAAGCTTCTTTCTAACTCTTTCCAGCTTTCTTTTAAGACTTTCTCAATCATATGACCAGTAAACAAAACACCTGCAAAACCAGCATTTGTTGATATTTTTGCATGTTTTATTTTTGGTTCAGCAAAAAAGGTTAGAGCCTGAAGTACTGCCCACTTGACTGTACCTCCATTCAATAGAGATAATTTCCAAAATTTTAGTGGTAAGTTAGTTGGAATCTTCTCCGAAGTTGTTCGAATCCAAGTGATATTTAGCTCATGTGAGACATCTAAGAGTATATCTAATACGATTGGCACAAGGTGAATATGTTGATGTCCATCAATAGAAATTGATTTTAGGCCAGTAAGTATTTTAAATAGATTAATTTGTCCTACTATTTCATGGTGTAGTTCTGCCTCTATTTGTTGTCTTTTGGTAGAATATTTTGGGAGGAAAGAATATGCAAGTAATTGACTAAAAGATTGAGAAAGTAGCCCTTTTTCGTTGATTAGATTTTGTACTTTTTCTTTGGAGGCAATTGATGGACCTTCAGTCAGACATAGATGGAGATTAAGATCAAGTCTTTGACTATTTCTCCAGATTTGGAGACCTGTTTGCACATCATTGCCATTTATTAGAAGACTAGTACTATTTATTATATTTGCTTCGGAAAGAGTTTTTATGGCTTCGTTGGTTGTTCGAGTGAGCCCTAAGTCATCTACATGAAGGTTGGGAACTGTCTGGGGTTGAATGTTTCTTTTAAGGCTAAATTTAGCAGCTTTTGACCATATGATTATATTTATAAATGTTGGCGTAAAAATAAAAACTAATTTCGTTATTATAAATTCAGACCATGAATTTAAAAGAACTGGTAATAGAGCGCTAATACTTAAATTAATAATAAATTGTATTATTAGCCAGCGACGTGCAAATGGCTTTCCAAATGTTTCTTTTTTGAATGTGTAAAGAGCATGGCCTAGATAACTGATAAGAGAACCAGATAGGAATCCACAGAGATTACTTAGCCAAAGTGGTGCAATATTGCCCAGCACAACGAGAACAATTCCATGAGTTGCTGCTGCTCCAATCCCAATTAGGGCATACCGAGCAAAACGAGCTAATAAATTTTGAAATTTCATTTTCTTCGTTTTTAGGTGAAGGTGTTTGTACTTAGAAGATGCCTATAGAAAATTACCCTTAACATGTGGTTGTAATCGTGCTTCAATCGTGATCCCATGGCATGGTCATGAATAATCCAAGATCTAGGGAGATTTGGATGAATGCAGCAGACCAGGTAAACAGTTTGGATTCGGCATATTCATTAGCTTCGGCAGTAACCCTTGTTAGAAAGCATTTTCCTGCAGCGTCGGCAAACCTCGCTCCCTGGAGGGACGATGCTGAGACACGAAGGTGGTGCGAGAAGGAAACATTAGATCTTGCCTTCCATTTCCCAGGTTGGAGCCCTAAGCTGCAGTGTCGAAGCTTGCTCATTCAATTGAGGTTAAGTGATGAACAAAACACAAAAAAACCTCATCTGCTTGGAGTGGTTATGAGAGGAATGACTTATGAAGGCGAGAGATGGCGTTTAGCCACAATTGGAGATTGGCAGATAACTGGTACTTATTTGCCTCAGCCAGATCAAATAGCTAAATTGAATGAAATATGTCGCGACATGTTTACTTTATTTCCGCTTGCTATTAGTTAAGGTGAAATTTCTTAACCTTTCCAATTGAATACTCCTTTATGATCAGAATTGAATCTAAATCTTTAAGAATTTCGTTTTTCAATGTTTTGCAATGTCAGTAGCATTAGCTAGTCAGTTAAGAGAAGGAACTAAGAAATCCCACACAATGGCTGAAAATACAGGCTTTGTGACTTGTTTTCTTAAAGGTGTAGTAGATAAGTCAAGCTATCGAAAACTCATAGCAGATTTGTATTTTGTTTACTCAGCGATGGAAGACGAAATTGGAAAACTAAGGGAAAATGGTCACCCTGTTATTGGCCCAATTGGATATCCTGAATTAAATCGTCGCGAAACTCTTGAAAAGGATTTGTCGTATTACTTTGGAGAAGATTGGTTAAATCAGGTAACTCCTACCCGCTCTGCGAAGGCTTATGTGGCCCGCATACATGAAGTTGCACAGGATTTTCCTGAGTTACTCGTTGGTCATCATTACACACGTTATATAGGTGATTTATCTGGTGGGCAGATCTTAAAAAATATTGCACAGAAAGCTATGAATCTGAATGGTCATGATGGAGTACGTTTTTATGAATTTGATTTAATCAAAGATCAGAAAGAATTTAAGCTTGATTATAGTCAAACTTTAGATTCTTTACCATTAGATCAGGCAACTGTGGATTTGATTATTGAAGAGGCTAATCAGGCTTTTAAGTTTAATATGGATATGTTTAAAGAACTAGAGGGTAATTTAATTGCTGCAATTGGCAAGGTGCTTTTCGGATTTTTAACCAGAAATAAGCGAGTAGGAAGTACCGAATGATTAGTGAAAAGTGAATCTATGAATATTAATCTAATCTATTCAATTGTTATGTATTGATTGTTGGATTTTGTTTCCTCATTGTTGCTTGGAGTATTGAAATCTGATCATTTGCTTGTTTCACCATTAATCTTCTGTTGGTTGTTCAGATGGTTTAGAGGTTTTTAGGAGATGTGTGATGTTTGATCCTTTGCTCGAGGAATTGCATAAAAGTATCGAGGTTAGAGGTGGGGAATCTATTTCTGTGCCTCAGGATCTGAAAGAATACCAATCTGCCAATGGTAAAAGCCTTATTAGAAATTGGCTTTGGAAGGTTCCAGGGTTTCGTAGATGGAGGGTTACAAGGTTAGATGCAGGAAATAAATTGCAAGTTCTTAATTCAGTCGCTTACCCTGACTATGTAAATGATCAACCTTTGATGGGGATTGATTTACTGTGGTTTGGTACGAGTTGTAAGTTAGTAGCGATTTTAGATTTCCAGCCTCTGCATCAAGATCAAGGCTATTTTGATAGACATTTTACTGAGCTTCAGGTTTTAAGAAGTCGGTTTCCTGAATTCTGTGAAGAGGCGAAAATGCGTTCTTTTGATCCTGATCAATATTTTTCTCCTTGGTTGTTGTTTTGTAGGGGTGGGATCGATGAAGCGAAAGTGACTTTGCCAGTTGTATTTACTGCTTTTCTTTCCTGTTATTGGAATTTAAATGAATCTTTTACTCAAAACTCTTCCAAAATTTCTGTTCCAGATGTGAAACGCCTCCAAAATAATTATGATATATATAGTGCGGAAAGGGATCCAGCACATGGGTTATTTTGCAGTTATTTTGGCCACACTTGGACAGAACATTTTTTAAGAAACTTTCTATTCCCAGGAGTTTAGAATAAATTAAATTTATTTACTCTTATCGATAAATTAATTTGATGACTCCTTATAGACTAACAAGCCTTGATCCAATTAAGATACCAGGTTGGAGATGGTCATCTTTTCTAGATGATGCTATTAATGAATTAGAACCATTGTCTCTTGAGTCATATCCTATTTCCTCTGAATTCCTTGATAAGGAAGGAAAATTTGGCTCGAGATCTAGACCTGAGAAGGCTACAGCTAGTACCTGGGCATGTAAAACAAACAAAATTAGACAAATTAGAGCAGCTTGTATTGAAGCTGGAAGGTCTGCCTCAGTGCTTAACTTTGTGATTAGTCCTAGTCACCATTATGATCTCCCATTTTTTGGTGCTGATTTTGTGACACTTCCTTCCGGGCATCTTTTAGCACTTGACTTCCAACCTGTAATGAAAGCTGATCAAAGGCATACGGATCATGTTTGGGAACGACTGATTCCTTTGCATGATTATTGGAAAAGTTTTTTGCCTGGAGGTGGTCCTATCCCAGTAGATGCACAACCTTATTTTTCTCCAGGTTTCCTTTGGACTCGCTTACCTTTGGATAGTGAAGGAGATAAGTTGATTAATAATGTAATTAGTTGTGTTTTTAGAGAATACCTTCATCTTTATTTGGATTTTGTTCGTTCAGCTCAAGAAGTCTCTAAAGAGCGATCAGTTGAACTCCTTTCAGGTCAGAGACGTTACATGAGTTATAGATCTTCTAAGGATCCCGCAAGGGGAATGTTGAGTCGTTTCTTTGGTCATGAATGGACCGAGTTGTATATCAATAATGTCCTATTTGATCTATGATTCTTTGTGGAATAATAAAACTACTTAAATCACAATTCGAATTATCTTAAATGGCTATGAGATTGTTGTTTGTCTGTCTTGGTAATATTTGTAGATCACCTGCAGCTGAGGCAATCTTTTTACATAAAATACATCATAGAGGTATTGCAGATAAATATTTTGTTGATTCTGCAGGCACAGGAGGCTGGCATGTCGGGAGACCTGCGGATTCTAGGATGAGAGCAGCTGCTAAAAGAAGAGGGATAGTGATTTCAAGCATTGCTAGACAAATTGATTTGCAAGATTTCGAGAATTTTGATCTAATACTTACAATGGATTCTGATAATTTTAAAGATGTAAGCCGGCTAGCTAAGCAGACTAAAGTAAATATAAAGCCTATGCTTTCATATGCTAAATCAGATGGTATTGTTGATGTTCCTGATCCATATTACGGGGGTGAGTCTGGATTCGAAGATGTACTTAACTTGCTTGACGAAGCCTGTGAAGGATTGATAGAAGATCTTGGTTGTTAAGAATAGGGCCAGACTTCTGTTGGGACTTTAACTCGAAACATATCTATCAAGTTATTTATGACTTCATCTATATCCATTCCATCAGTTATAAGCTCAATGGCATCTTCTGCTTTGACTAATGGAGATATCTCTCGTGTACTATCCAAGTTATCACGTGTCATGATCTGATTTTCAAGCTCACTTATATTCGGAATTTTAAAATTTTTCTCTTTTAAATCAATTACTCTCCTTCGGGCACGTTCTTTAATACTTGCCGTAAGAAATATCTTTAAATCTGCATGAGGAAAGACAGCTGTGCCTATATCTCTTCCTTCTGCAACTAAGCCTCCTTGTTTTCCAAAATCTTTTTGGAGATTAGTTAGTGTTTCTCTAACTGGTGCTTGAGCAGCTACTGTTGATACAAATGATGTTACTTCTGGTGAACGAATAATTTCAGTAACGTCCTGAGAGTTAATTATTATTCTTTGTACTCCTGAAGATGAAGGTTTTAAGTCCAGCCTTAGATCCTTTAAAGTTTCTTTAACTTTGGAATGCTTACTAGGGTCAATATTTTTCTGTTGAATTAACCATGTTACGGCCCGATACATTGCCCCTGTATCTAGGTAAGTTAAATTCATCTTCTCTGCAAAGGCTTTAGTAACCGTACTTTTCCCTGCTCCTGCAGGCCCATCAATGGCAACAATTGGTTTGCGATTCATAAGAAAGGTGTGATCGATGAGACGAGTTTTGCCACAGCGCACAGCTGCTGCAAGAAGACAAAGATTTTGATCGGCTCTTACTGGTTGAAGAAGTTCAGGATCGACGGTTTCTAAATATTCCACTTTTAATCCACTTTTTTCCAATTTCTTTTGAATTTTTGTTGTATTGATAATTTGTCTGGCTTGGGCTTTTTGGGAAGCTTTTTGTAACTCATGAGGCAAGTTAATGGCTTGACTTCTCTCGGAATGAGATAAATAGCAGTTTCGAGAGCTATAAGCCATCCCATCTTGATCTCTTACAGTGGCAACTCCATGAATTCTTATTGGAAGTCCAAGATCATTGATTAAATGGCGCAGAATCACTAGTTGTTGCCAATCCTTTTCGCCAAGTATTAGTACTTGTGGACGAACTAGCTTTAATAATTGGACCATTACAGATGCCACTCCATCAAAATGTCCAGGTCGATTGGCGCCACATAAATATTGTTGTAATTGTTGAGGCACTTTTAATTGAAAATGAGTATCAGCTCCTCCTGGAAAAATTTCTTCAATGGATGGAGCCCAAACAGCAGAAGCTCCTGCCTCTTCTGATTTTTTATAATCGCTTTCAAGATCTCGTGGGTAACTATTGAAATCTTCGTTTGCTCCAAATTGCAGAGGATTAACAAAAATGCTGACCAATACCTTTGAAGAATTAATTGAGTCTAATTTTTTACCATTTGTGATGAGCTGACTATGACCTCGATGAAGTCCACCCATTGTTGGAACAAAATGAAGAGGAGATTCCTGTTGATTTCTCCAGAGTCGTAGATCAGCCAGAGTTTTGAGGATCGGAATTTGGGGCACAACTACAGTCTCATTATTTCCATAACTGTTTTTATACAGCCTGCTTTGAAGAACAGCAGAATTAAATGTTTATTGGATTAATGGGCAATTACGGAGGAAGATCATGTTATTAAGAGCTTAAAAACGATGGATTACAAGACGGCAGGTGTCGATGTTGAGGGTGGGAGGGCTTTTATAGACAGGATTAGAGCCAGTGTTGAATCAACGCATCGATCTGAAGTAATAGGTGGCCTAGGTGGTTTTGGTGGATGTTTTCGTATACCTTCTGGATTCTCCCAACCTGTTTTGGTTTCAGGTACAGATGGAGTGGGCACAAAGCTTGAACTAGCGCAGCAATATCAGGCTCATTTTGGAGTAGGTGTTGATCTAGTAGCTATGTGTGTGAATGATGTAATAACTAGCGGAGCAAATCCACTCTTTTTTCTTGATTATATTGCTACTGGAGTGCTACAACCTGAGGCTATGGCTGAGGTTGTAGCAGGAATTGCCCATGGATGTAGTTCTACTGGATGTGCACTGTTAGGTGGGGAAACTGCTGAAATGCCTGGTTTTTATTCCCCAGGTAGATATGACATTGCGGGATTTTGTGTTGGTGTGGTTGAGGAGGCTGATCTTATAGATAAAAGTTTGATCAGGGTAGGAGACCAAATAATTGGTTTGTCTAGTAGTGGATTACATAGCAATGGATTTAGCTTGGTTCGCAAGATCTTGGACATGAATAAAGCTGATCATCTGAGTTGTTTTGGGTCAAACAATCTTCCATTAATTGATGAATTATTGACTCCAACAACTCTTTACCAGAAAGTTGTTCAATCACTTTCACAGTCAAATATTCCTTTGCATGGAATGGCACATATCACTGGTGGTGGTTTGCCAGAGAATTTGCCTCGTTGTTTGCCGAAGGGTTTTCAGGCCAGAGTTGACTCATTAAGTTGGACCAGACCTGAGATTTTTCAGTGGCTGAAAGATGCGGGAGATATTTCAGAACGTGATTTGTGGCATACCTTCAATCTTGGAGTTGGTTTTTGTGTCGTTCTACCAAGGGAATGCGTTGAAGATGCACTACAGGTGTGTATTCATGAGGGATTGGAAGCATGGACAATGGGAGAGGTTGAAGAGTCATCTTCAACTCATAAGGTAGGTGTGGCTGGCCTTCCAGATTGAGACTTCGACTAGAAATTGTTTTCTGATTGCTTCGGAGTTCTACGAGCCTTGGATTTGGCTCACATTCCTTATCGATGGGGATTAAAGTCTTATTAAGCAATCCGAATTAATTTTCGGTGGCGGTGTTGTTAAATCTATTTTAACTTCGATGACTTTCGATAGTCCCCAACGCACAACGCGTAGGCGTAGTTCGGCAGGCCCAGTTCCTCCAAAACGTCCAATCCATAGTGGTCATGAAGGTCATGGAGCTCGTCAAGGGCAACGACCTACATTCTTGACTCTCCGAGACCATGGAAAGGTTTATGTGGCTGATATGCCTAATCTTTCTGATGGTCAGTTGGCTCATATAGGCAAAGAAGCTGAAGAGGTCTTGGAAAGTCTTGATAGACGTATAACTGACTTAGAGCGTGAGGTTGGCAATGGCCTTGGTGATAGTGATACTTTCATCAAGGCATCAACAAAGAGAGATGTAACTCGAAGGTTTATTCGTGCCATCCAAGATGAACAGGAACATCGTCGCAATAATCCTGCCCTCCGCAGAGCGGCATCTGAATCTTTACCGCGTACTTTTCTAGAAGTTGCAAGGCATCGTTTGCCAGGAGCAACGTTTGACTCTTTGTTGCGAGAGGCCTTGGCTGCATGCTCTAAAGAAGAGGAACCAGCCCCCAATGTTCCTGCAGAACCTCATGTTCCTCCAGAACCTCCTGTGAAGGTTGTTCAGTTGCGTTCATCCACTAGCTCAATGCCAGTTGTGGTCAGTCCTGATCCGAATCTTGAAGATTCAAGTAGCGCGTAACCAATTAGTTATTTGCAAGCAATAGTTCTTAGAACATAAAGATGTTCCTACAACAAGAAGGGTTAAAGGACTAATTGATGTTTGCATTGATTAGCAGTTATAGCTCTTTTTTTGGAAGTCATTAATAGGGAGAGACTGTCTTTTTTAGGTTAGCTTTTGAAGACTTAAGAAATACTGATAGTTTTTCAGTAAAAATGACTAAGTATTGTGTACTTTTTGCAGATGCATTAGAAATTGTGAGTTGTTCTGATTAGAACTGTTATGGACACTCCTCACACAAGATGTCCTGATAGGCGCTACTCGATGAGGGCGCCTTTTTTTTATTAGGGTCTTAGCGAAACTAGTTAGCCTGATAATTACATATTGCTATCATTTCGAAAAGTAATGGTTAAGGCTAAGTCTCGAAATAGATTTGGAGTTTGATCGTTTTTAAGTTTAGGAATTAATTCTCTGAAAATGGAATTGATAAAATCTGGTAGGAATTAACAACTCATTACGTCCAATATGGATCAAATTTCGGACCGGAATTATTTATCTTAGATCCTTATTAAAGGGCCTTCTAACATCTTTGCTCGACTCTTTAGCTCTGTAAAGCTTTCACTCAAATTGAGGTTATGATGTATCCTTTTCAAGGGTATTTACTTTGAAAAGATCAAGAAATATTGAGGCCAAATTGACAATCTTTATTGTGCCCGATAAAAACTAATAGTAATTAACTACTATTGATTAAGGAAGCTTATTGCTTGTGAGTTAGGAGTTTTTACTGCTATTAGGACGCCTTTTTTATCTAAATGGGTGCTAACAGATCTTCATTTGAAAGAACTGCTGGTTTTCGTTTTTCTTGAAGTGACCAGTATTGGCAACTATATCTTTTGATGGCATGAGATGAAATTGGGACGTTCCAAACTCTGCAGAAGCCACCTGATAAGGGGCAGCCTCCAAAATTTCGGCAGTTTGCACAACGTGATTTATTGAAGGGCATTTTTGTGTTCTTACACCCTATTACTGGTCTAGCACATCAGAGGTCTGCAATTGATAGAAAGTTTCATTTGGCGGAGATGCTGTTAGCTAGATTCAAGCAAGCGTAGGATTAATCCTATTTTTTTGTTTGGTAGTTTAATATCGACTTGATTAATTTTTCTATAGATTTTTTCAGATCAAATTAAATATAGGATGTGTAGAATGAGTTGTTAATCAAATGAATGACCTATAGAGATTGGTGATAAAAAACATTGGGATTGTATGCAGATAAGACTTTACTGAGTTCTTTCCGATCTTGTTGCTCTAGGATTAGATTGAACTTTTTCTGGTATGTCCAGATGTAGGTAAAAGTGATTATATTAATCATAATAAATAGCTTGATTTTTAATTGATCATCTATGACTTGCAGAGGCTCTGGATGATTTTTGAAGGCAACCAAGAGCCTTTTTGTGAATTGATTACATTAAAGCTAAGGTCTTGCATTTTTTAATATTTACAGGATTATGAGATCATACTAAACAGTTATAGTATGAGTTTCCTGAATGACCAGAAACATCGATATGTCCGGATACCAACGCCTCTAAAAAGAGAATCGAATGCATATTCATATAAGCAATTAAACCTTATCAAATTGCACAAGAGATCTATAGACTGGTTTCGTAGACAAACTGGTATTACAGATTATGGTTTATATTGGCTATCTTTCATAGCAGGTGTATTAATCACATTCATTCTTGAGAGGCTTTTTTTGCATTGATTAGAACCCTTCTTCTTCTTTTGCTTTTGCTTGGGGCATGGTCATCTCCAGGTGTTCGTATTGCCATTGTCAATGCGCTGAGATTTACTGCAAGCTGGATTGAGCAATTTGATGATGCCAAACAAAATTACAATTCAAGACATATACGAATACCTAATCCTTTTTATGTTGATGAGAATAAATAGTAAGGGTTCCCTTGGAGGATTCATATAAATTCTAATATATAGAGTAATTATAACAACTTAAAGATAGCTTATTATTGAATATCTATGAATATAAATTATAGCTCTAAATGCATGTTAGAAGTTGATTGAAGAAGTTCTTTATATCCTAAATACCAAGGTAAAGAAGCAGGCCATTGGTAGATACTAAAAATCTAATTCTATTAAATTTAAAGAAAAAAGATTTCCTTTTCTTGATCAGTTTTATTCTTTACATGAATTAAGGTTTGGTCGCTACCATTTGTGATCAATTTTGCTTAAAGTAGATGTTTGATTAGGAACATCTTATCCTTTCATATGCAGACTTCTAGAGCACTACTTTCTTCCGATTTTAATGATCTTCTGGCTGTGTTGTTTGCCCTCTTATTAGTTTTTGTGAATTGCATTAGACGGAAAAGATAAGGCATTTAGGATTGTCTCCAACTAAAAAAAGAGATTTGACTGTTCTTTTTATGAATTCTTGCTAGTACTTGAGAAGTTCTTTCTATTAGTGAGTAGAGGGTTAATGAATGATTCTTTTTCAAGGGAAGTTGCAATTCGTGCTCTTCTCAGATCTAAAGGGTATCAGTTTGACAAGGAGAACCAGTGGTGGGTCCGTGAATGGACGACTAATCAAGGCCAGGAACGGGTTTTAGAGGTTGCTGCCAAAACAGATGATGGTGCTTGGAACAAAATGATGATGACTCCAGATGGATATATGTTTTATGCTGAGACAATTAGTGATAATGCAGAATGAATTCATAAAGTTGATTAAATTATGATTTAAATCTTAGGTTAAGCTTGGATTTTACCTGGAATTTAAATATTAAATACAATATTTTCATAGATTTATGCCAAGTAAGTAATATCTTTTTTATATTCGTGTCCTAATAAATTAAAATGTTAATAGTGAGATTAAAGGCAAATGATTAATTGTAATATCATCGTCCAATTGGCAGGAGTTATACGCTCTCATTAATCCTATTTTAGGAAGCTTTTCTAGGGATTTAATCTTTTTAATTTGCGAGAATCTATTTCGATGAAGAGCTTCTAATTGCTAGTAGATTGCTTTTAATAGTTTTTGTATTTAAGCTTTCTTTTCGAGGAATACTGATTTTAGGGAAATTTTCCAAAACTTAATTAGATCTTTGCTGCAAGGTTGCTATGGTCCTGTAAGTTGTTTTAGATGCCCTTTTTTAGTTTTCTCTCATAATCTATTAGGATTTTATTAACTCATGTTGCTATATATCAGGAAGATGAGAGAGCAATTTTTAAGTGTCAGGGATTGGTTTTAAACATGTTCAAAACATCTTTAAAGGAGAAACTGTCTAAAAAACAATCCTCTTACGGTTTTCTCTGCCTTCGCTGTTCTGCACAATAAGCTCGTATTCAATATGCTTTATTCTTAATCTCTTAAAAGTACAATGAGTAAAGAACACAAAAAAGGTAAGAAGAATTGCGGCACTAAGAAATCAGTAATGCTTGCTTTTGGGCTAACCACACTCGGCACAAGAGTTATTTCAGCATTTTCCCTTGCGGCAATTGCCTTTGGTTTCTGCTCGATTCAAAAGGAAGCAAGGGTTTTCAATGACTGTGTCGAGGAAATCAGAGAAAGTGGTAAGAATGCATCTGATGCAGTGCGTTTTTGCAACGGAGGTTAAGTAGAGGGATTTTGCCTACTGACTTTTACTTTTCTGTTAATTGGAAAGAGCTTAGGAGTCAAGTACTTATTTTGTAGACCATTCGTACTCTGACTCCTGATTAATTCCTAGATCGCTGGGTGAAAGATTCAATGGTGATAAACACCTGTTTTTAAGCAACTTCAGGGCACCAACCAATCTCCAGTACTCGTTTCTTCTGCCATTTCCTGCAACGCTTGGTCAGATGTTCTTCTTGCTGAGGGAGACGTTGGTGCATCGGACAGGTCAAAAGAGTGATCCACTGTTTCTATGGCACAGAATGTGAGGTCTGGGAAACTAGGAAATGGTTAGAAGTTTGGTCCATCAGTAACCCAACGCACATTCCACTCACATTCCGGTTTGCATGCCAAAAAGGATTAGGAAGAGAGACCTAATAATTGAGTTCCTGCAACCGATCTTCAGGAAAGGTAAGAAGGCGGCACCCAGATTCGAAGGGGGTATTAAGGAGTAAAATCCTAGTTATATCTTGATATAAGTGCCTAGAGGTTGCCAATTTTCCTACCATTTTCCTACCATAGGACTTATAAATGCACCCAAATCGCTCTCTTTTGAGTGGATTCTTGGTAGGAAAGTCAATTGCCTGCACAAGTCCCTGAAAATTGGACAACCTTGAATGTGTCGAAGGCATTCGGCATAAGAGGGTCTTATCCGCAGGATTTAAGGATTAAGCGGATCTACAACAGCAAAAACATTTACGCCCAGTGGTTGCCTTCGATAGAAGAAGACAGCAGAGAACATCAGGGAAGGAATAAGGGCGGCAAAGGGAAGCGATTGGTCATACAGGAATCACTGAATACTGATGACGCTCTCGAAGCAGCGAAGAGAGCAGTCAAGTGGGTTCAGAGCAAGCAGCAGGCAATGAGAGAGATCAAGGATCAGCAGGAAGGGAAAACAACAAACTCCTTGCTGGATTATTGGGATCCCTATTTCAGGAGTGAAAGCAAGGTCATGGAAACGAGGAGGAACTTCAAGAAGTGGCGAAGAGAAACCCTTCGGATGTGGAGTGCTGATGACTATGGAATTTCTAATCAACCTTGGGCAAGAAAGAGCGTTGATCTAATCACCCGTTCTGACTATGAGGACTATTTTGCTCTACTTGAAAAAAGAGCAAGAGCAAATGGGAAAGGAAATGGGAGTGGAAGTAAAGGAGAGATGAAAACTCTGATCAACAAACTTTTAGTTCGTGCTGAAAATGATTTTGCTGGACACAGATTTCCTTCGTTTCCACCTATTTCCAAGCAAAAGAAACAGGTTCAACATCTGACGCTTGAACAATGGCAATTGTTGATGCAGACCATTTTTGAACTTGGTGAGGGGAAAGAAGGAAAAGCGAGAACTAAAAAGCAATATGAGGCGTTGCCTTTCAATCCCTATAACCGCAAGTGCATAAGGAACTGGGTTGATCTATATGACGCAATGGCACTGGAGTGGTTCTTCTATCTGCGAGCGGAGGATATGTGCCGTTTGAGGAGTGAATGGTTTAAGAGGAATGATTCAGGGAGTTGGACTTGTTTTTTGGAGACGGCAAAAAAAGATAGGGATCTGCATAGAACATCTCACTATCGAAGGGATGCTGATTCCTATCTGAAAAGGATTATTGGACGCAAACCAGAGGGGTATTTGATCTTCCCCCATATGGATAGACCAATAGGGAATGAGGCAGAGAGTGGTGTCCTAGGGAGTCTCAATTTCTTGTTGAAGGCAGCAATAGAAGAGTGCCTTCCTGATTTCCCAGTGAAAGAAAGGAAATGGACAACCATCAGACATACCGCTTTCCGTCTAACTCTTGAAGAGATGCCTGAACTAGGAGTTGCTCCTGACATCAATGCTTTTGCAGACAATGGTCACACCAGTCCAATGCAGTTAAGAGACACGTATCTGCGATATATCGATGCAGAGAAGACTGCTGCGAGAGCAAGACGCACAATCAAACCAACTCCGAATATCAGGTTTGGAGGCAAGATCAAATCGATGAAGGATGTAAAAGACGACGACTAGGCAACGTCAGGACACCAACCACTCAACTGCCCTTCGACAACCACTTGAATACCCAGTAACCCAACAAAGCAACGATTACCCAAGGGATGAGTGCTCTGATGACCCAAAGGGAAAGGAGAAGAACTAACGCAGAAAGCACAACCCTTTTGGTCATTGCCTTCGCATCATCAGTCATGTATTTCCACCGAGGGATCAGAGACATGGGTTGGGACTTTGTTGCCCTTCCTTTTTAGAGGATTTCTTTGATTTCAGTAAGGCATTAAGAAGGGGGTGAGATTTCGGTCACACCCTTTGAGTCAGGCACTTATTTTTTAGACCAATCTTGCCTTAACTTCTGAAGGAGGTTAAAAAATGAACTTCGAAGAATGCATGAAAGCAACCATTAACGATTCTGTTGTTAATGCTCTGGAAAGAATAAAAACACTTGACCCTGAATCACGATCACAATTACTTCTTGAGTTTGGGGAGTGGATTGTTTCTGAAATTGATTTGGATGATGAACTAATTGTTCCTTCTGTTGTAGGTACTGAAGAATGAAAACCTATCTTTACTATCAACAGCAATCTGATAATTGGATTCACTACCAAACAAAGCACAATGAAAATGATGCTTACCGAGTTGCAAAATTAAAGTCGCAGCAAATGGGTAAAAGATATTTTGCTACTTTTCAAAAAGTTATTTTCAAGCAAATAATTTATAAAATTTTTGAAATACCATCTCATCCCACTTGAGAAAAGGAACTTTTCATACATTAAAAATTGTATCTCAAAGACTAGTTAATGTAGATAAGTTAGTTATTTGATTAAAATTAAGTGTAGAAGTATAAAACCAAAAAATAGAATGAAATTCAAAATATTTTTACCATTTCTCATTGCTTCTGCATCTTTCTGTAGTTTAAGTATTTTTCAAGATGCAAATGCTTCTATTAAAGATCTTTATAATCAAAGACTTGGGTGTTCATGGAAAACTGCTCAATATCAATCGAAAGGTTTAGTTTCCAACGAAAATGGTAATAAAGTACTCAAAAGATATTGCATTACTGGAGACAAAAGAGTTGTTGAATTTAGAATGAATTCTGATGGAACAATGTATGGAGGGCATGGAAGGTGGGCGACGTTAAAAGGTTTTATAGGTGCTTCAGAAGGATGGTTTGATAGCAAAAGGAGCACTAATTGGAATCAAACTCAATTTGAAATTGAGGGCGATGAACTTGTCAAATATTCATGTATATTTGCCAATGCTGTTGATTGTGGAAATAGTTCCCCTTCCCGAGAAGTATTAGCAAGAAAAAGAAAAAAATAGAATAAATACAGCATCAGAAGGGTCTGTCCACTGCCTCTAATAAGTACCCCATCCTTACGCTCTTTAGACATAACTTTCTTATCAAGATAATCCTCTCGATAGATTTCAATAGACTTATAGTCTGATACTTTTCTATCGCTAAAGCAAACAAATCTAAATCATCTAGATAAATTGACGAACTGGCATGAAAAAGGGCACCCTCATCGAGCAGTGCCCATACCGACAAACTTGTGTGAGGAGTGTCGTAGTTCCGGTCTACTCCTGGAGTGAACCCATCGTCAACAAATAGGGTGTATAAAAAATCAAGAAACTTTGTACCCCTCTGTATTAACCACGATTACAGGGTTCTCTAGGTACAAAATTACAGTACAAAAATGCGGTATTGTACGGTCATGGATTTGAGGTGGAGTGATGACTGTTTATGGGGTTTGGCGTTGCAGTACAGATGCTCAAGACCAAGAGAGGCAGGTCCTTGCTCTTAAGGAAGCAGGGTGTGATGTCATAAGAGGTGATCACATAACGGGTAAATCAGATTTCTCTGCAAGACCAGAACTAACCAAGTGTCTTGAGGAGATGAAGTCTGGTGACACCCTCATCATTTCCGAACTCTCAAGACTTCACCGCAGTTTTATCGGCATGGTGAATGAAGTAAGCAAGTTGCTGGAGAGGAATATTCAGATAGTCACCCTTGATAAGAGATTGGACACCAGAACCATGCCTAAAGAGATCACAATGCTGCTGGTCTCAATACTTGGATACGCCGCCTCACAAGAAATTGCACAACTGAAATCAAGGACTGCAGAAGGTCGGGCAGTCGCCAAGAACAGAGGTGTGAAGTTTGGTGCGAAGAGGAAATTTGATAAGTTCCAGATTGCAGAAATTATGGATAAGAGGGATCAGGGTCTTGGTTATGGGTCTATAGCAAAGGCATTAGGTATGAATAAATCCACCGTCCAGATGATTGTTCAGCGGGAGGCAGCAGCATGACTGAAAAAAATATAGGGGGGACTATCTGATTACATTGTTTTGAAGGAGAAGAAAGAAGTTATTTTTTATCTGCATAATCCCTATCCGGATTGCTTGGAAATTCCAGCAATCATGAAGCAGCGTTTCCCGGAGGATTACCAGAGCATCGTCATAAGTGATTTAGATGAGTTCAAGAAATATCGAGGGCAGGTGTGATGAAAGTTGAAGTCACCCTCTATCAAGGCGGTCACACTTTTAAGGAGGTTGTAGTGGTCTCTAAATTTGAGGATGCCAAGAAGACTGCCCTTGCCCGCAATCCAACGGCAAAGGTGATCGCTCAAAATCCGGTGTTTTAACTATGGATTTCTTTGCCTGGCACTTGGTAGTTGATGCAGTTCTAGTTACTGGGATTGTGGGATTCCTTGTCTACAAGAGCAGAAGTAAGAAGTAATGCCAGTCTTGATAATTGGTTGGAGCGTGTACGACAAACTCCCAGATGAAGAGCAAAAGGAGTTTGCGTTAGTAGAGCGTTATAGGACTGATTATTTCTATGAGTGCTATGAGTATGAAAATGCGAAGGGGAATAAAAATTATGAGTGGAGTGATCGCTGCTTTAACAGTCAGGAAGAGTTATTGGACTTCTTTGGTTATGAAATGATCGAAGACTTAAATGCAGATGCCGTTTATGCAAGACGCGTAGAGACCTTCACTGATGAGGATAAAAAGAGATGGATGAAATTAAGTGATGCTGGAAATCAAATCAAAGTAATGGGAGCAAACTAAATGCTTGCCACCATCCGACGGGTACACGACTCAACGATTGATAGGTATAGAAGATTAGGTATGAATAACTCCACGATTGCTTGGTTACTCTTCGGAGAAGGAATATTTGTGGTTCTGGTAGGCAAAACAATCGTGGGTTTTATTCGTTAAGTAACAGTTAATTCGTATATTTAATTTTGTAGGTTCCATAAACCTACAACGAACCAAAAGCGAGAGAGAAATCCTTTTTTATAGAAATTTTTTTCTAGGATTTTTTCTCGCGTATAAGGTCGAGTTGATACTGTCTAAAGAGATCAGGGTTATACATTGCCAGGAAGTTGTAAAAAGACCTCCCTCCGTGGATCCTGCGGCACTCTGGTGACCCACTACGCTTACAAATAAACTTATAGTCATAACTCCCTTCAATAGGTACTAGAGACGCAAGTTGCCTGTTTCTGCATTCTGGATTATTAACAAAGTAGGAACAGAAAGGACAAGGGAATTTATAGGAGAGGAGACCATTAACTAGAACAGTCTCCACTTCTTCATTTTCACCAGCACAGAGATAGGGAATGATCTTCTTTATATATTTTTCTGTGATGGTCATTTAGTCTGTTTAACATCAAAGAATGAATATGTTTTAATAACACTTCTAATCATGACTCCTCCATGCTTGTCGTGCAGCACTTTTCCATCTTTCCCATAGATTGGATGTGCATAAGGTATTGGTGAGGTTACTTTTGTTCCTTTGCTCCCAGTCATAACTTTTCTTCCTTTCTTCTCCCACCCTTTATAAGTTTCTATCTCAAAAAGGTTACTTATATTCTTACCTTTCTTCTTAAATTCTTCCTCAATTCTATCAAAGTTCTCTACCTTAAATATTTGGTATTGAGTAATAGGTAACCCTCTTTCTTTTAGATCATTGAAATACTCATCTTGGTCTTCATGAGACACAGTACTACCGTAATACATGATTCTATTCTCCTTATAGGTAATGTTATTAGGACACTTTATTCGTCCCCCTTTGCAGGTAATTAGTAAAGTGATTCTTTTAACTAATCATATTGCTATTTTATTATGAATTTAATATTCTGTCAAATGCAATCCTGCTTGACAGAATATTAAATTGTCTGTAAAATTAACTCTGTCAGGGGTGAAAGGGAACCTATTACTATATATAAATTCCATATACTGTAAATATTGTCAGACCTAAATAACTCTGTGAGTTAGCGAGGGTTCTTATATTTAATTTTTTCTACCATCAATTAAATCAAACCAGATAAGGCGAACGAAGTGAGCAAACCCGAAGGGTTTCTATTAAAGAATGGTCAAATAAATATACCTGTGTCTTTTGTTTCTCTGGATGTAAGACAGCGTGAACAAAGGACCCTTGTGATCTCAACTAAAACTAAATAGTAGACACCTATATAAATTCAATCTTGTATTCCTATGGCAAATTTCTTTCCACAAAAGCAACAGTTCTGTATGAGTTATAGACGAGCAGAAGTACCAAAGATCATTCCTCTTGAATACAAGTTGATGGAAGAGACTGGACTCTCGCGGTCAGAGGTCCACAAAGCAGCAGTTAGACATTGGTACAACCACAGACAACAATCAAAACTTCAATTGGTATGAGTATGAAACAAGTAAAAGTGAATCCTGTTTATTACCAGATGCTTTTAGAGAGATCAAAGAAAGCAGGGAAGAAACCAGAAAACCATTTGGCAGATTTAATTGCTGCTGACTATCAGAGCAAGTAAATGGACGCTTGTGTTGAGGGAAGGTATTTTTTTTGCTTTATTGCCTTGGAGGTAGGAAAATGAAGTTATATCTGGGCAGGTCGAATCAGATATAAAACTTTCCTACCGCTTTCCTACCGTTTTAGATGGCGAAAAGAATAAGAAAGCGAGACCTAATAATTGAGTTCCTGCAACTGATTACAGGAATTGGAGTGAAGAAAGGTAAGAAGGCGGCACCCAGATTCGAACTGGGGATAAAGGATTTGCAATCCTCTGCCTTACCACTTGGCCATGCCGCCACGATGAAAAGTGAATTCCATCAACTGGATCGTATCAGCGACCTTGATAACTCTTTGTTGGTGCTTTCAAATGGACACGGTGAGGATGTGATAGCAATGAGAGTGCTAGAAGCATTACATCAGCTATGTCCTGATCTCATTCTTGAAGTGTTACCCCTTGTAGGAGAGGGGAAAGTATTTGATTTGGCCATTTCTGCAGGTTGGCTTAAGCGAAATGGTCCTCGTTCTCGCTTACCAAGTGGAGGCTTTAGTAATCAAAGTTTTCAGGCATTAGTTGCAGACATAGCATCTGGACTCTTTGAAAACACATGGAAGCAGTGGCGTTGTGTACGAGATGCAGCTCGTAAAGGCCAATATGTTCTTGCAGTGGGAGATTTGTTTCCCTTGTTTTTGGCATGGAGTAGTGGGGCTATTTATGGCTTCATCGGTACTCCTAAAAGCGATTACACCTGGAGAAGTGGACCTGGAACTTCTCTCAGCGATCATTATCACTGCTTGAAAGGTACAGAGTGGGAATTATGGGAATGTGGTTTGATGCGTTCTCCACGCTGTCAATTAGTTGCAATGCGTGATCGCTTAACAGCAAGAGGATTAAAACGTTATGGAATTAAAGCTTATGCTCCAGGCAATCCGATGATGGATGGTCTCCTGAAAGAAGACTTGCCTCATTCTTTATATGCTTATCGTCGCCTTTTATTACTTTGTGGTAGTCGAATGCCAGAAGCAGGCATTAATTTCAGCCGCTTACTTAATGTAGTAGATAATTTGAATGTTGATTCTTCATTGGCTGTACTGGTTGCGCTTAGTTCAGAACCTACTTTGAGCCAGATTGAACAATTAGTAAGAGAAGCTGGATATATGCCTTGTTCTTCTCCTTGTGAGGCTGTTGGTGTGCAGGCTAGTTGGCAGAAGGGATCTAATTTGTTGTTGATTGGATCTGGGCAATTTTCTCGTTGGGCGAGATGGACTGAAGTGGGGCTTACTACGGCAGGAACTGCTACTGAGCAACTAGTGGGACTTGGTATTCCTGCTCTTTCTTTTCCAGGTTCGGGACCTCAATTTAAGGAGAGCTTTGCTTTAAGGCAAAGTCGTCTATTAGGTGGAGCAGTAATTCCATGTCGAACACAAGAGATCATGGTTCAGCGACTGCAATTACTTCTCAAAGAAAGGAAGTTTTGTGAACACTTGGGTTCTGTGGGATTTGGTCGTATGGGTTCAGCTGGCGGAAGTATTGCGTTAGCTGAAATGATTTCGCAACTTTTGATTGGGGTAGCTATATCTTAAGGATGTTGAATATTCCTTAGGCTTAGACTTTATCTAAATTTTAAAGATTTATGGCAACAATGCATGATCAGGCTTATTTGAAACTTTGCGCAGAGTTGGCAAGTTGTTTAAGTATCAGCTTGGCTTCAGCTAGAAAAAAAGTTGAGATCGCGGCTGCAAAGAAAGGTATAAATGATCTTTCTTCAAGGAAAAATATTGCAGAAGGTCTTTTAAAGGCTGCTCATTCTTCTATTCAGGATACTGAAAATACGCCAGCTAGTGAGTTGGATAAGCTTTTAACTGCCCTGGCTGAGGATGAGAATTTTATGGTTGAAGATTAAATGTATTTTGTTACCTTAGTGTTCAAAAATCTGATTAAATTTAAGCCTATCTAGATCTGCTAATACTGGAATACATTTAAAACACCTATTGGCTAATTCTAAACGCTCTTCTCTGGCGAGCATTTTCTTTAAGCGATTTTTTGCACTTAGAAGAAAACGAACATCATTCCCTGCATAAGCCAGTTGACAGTCTGTTAATTCATCGACACGGCCCCAGTCACTGCATTGTGATTTCTTATCAAGCTCGATTCCAACCAAATCCATTACAAGGTCTTTTAATCCATGTCTTGGAGTGTAGGTTCTGGCAATTTTACTTGCGATTTTAGTGCAGAAGATATTTTGAACAGAAATATTTAGACCACTTGAGAGAGCAGCCACATCAAACCTGGCAAAATGAAAGACTTTTTCGATTGCATTATTTTCTAGTAGATCTTTTATGTAAGGAGATTCAGTTTGGCCTTTGGCTATCTTGATACATATAACATTGTCTGATTCATCGCATATTTGTATTAAACAAAGACGGTCTCGACCATGAACTAGACCCATGGTTTCAGTATCAATAGCTAATGCCTTTGACGTACTATATTTTCTGTACCACTCTTCATTCAGATCACGCTCTAGTGCAAAAAAGTTTTTAGGTTTTTCTGGGAAGCTAGTCATGATTGGAACGCTTTCTTTGAAGTAACTCAATTTTAGAATATCTAATCTGCAATGTGCAGAGTCAGTAGAAAAAGATTTTATTTAAGCATTTCACGAGTCAATTAAATTACATAACTACCTAGGATGCTTAATACATGTTTTGACTTTTTGAGGTAGGAGCTGGCCTATTTTTAATTACTATCTTTAAAATCTTTTTTCTTAATAAATTAATCAGTCTCTATCTTGCTAGCGATTATAATGAACAATTATATTGCCATTAGAGTTGTATATGCAATCGGTCCTTTCTTCTACGTTATTGCTTACATTACTTCTGACCATTGGATTGGTATTTTTCCTCAGGGCTGCATCCAAAGATAGAACTACTGTAATTGATATACAGTCCCCTCGGCCTCCATTAGAAATTTTGAATGGATTAACTCTTTGGCTGGAAGCAAGAGGCTGGAAACGTGATGGAGGTAATGCGGAAAGGCAAACTTTAAGGTTTATTGGGGAAGTTGAGTCTAGTAGACCGTTAGCAATATTTTTATCAATGCTCGGTGGCCTGGGAGCTGGTTGCCTTGGTTTAGTTATTAAGCAGTTGTATCCAGTTTTGGAATGGTGGCCATTGTTGCTTATTTGTTTTGGACCTTTTGCCGGATTTGTGTATCACCGTAGAGCTAAAAGAGAGGAATTTGTGGAACTACGTTTAATGAGTATTAAAGAAGGAGAGGGGAGCATGCTTCGATTGAGAGCTCATCGAGATGAGCTCATTGCACTTGAATCAGAATTATCTAGTAGTCTTAATTTGGTAAGTAATGGATCTCTTGTTTCGTCTCCGATTTGATTAATGTTTGTTTCTCTGAGTTTACTCAAAAAGGTTACTTTTATTCTCATACCAATAGGTTTACTCTTTGGTTTATTTAATTCATCTCATTTAAAACAGCGTATTGGTCTTGATAATCAAGATTCCTTAACTGGTCGCCGGGTTGAACTTCCTGCATATTGGGGAGGGTATTTAAAAGTGAAATCGTCGATACCAATTCTTCTGATGGCAGGTCATGCTGATTCGCAAAATATGAATGGAGCTGGTACTGCTGGAGAAGCAGTTGATTTGATGGGGGCCAGTCCAATGGATCCAACTATGCGAGATGAACTGTTTTGGAATCTTTGGATTTGTGATGAGGTTGTAAAGCTTGGGAGGAAATATGGTTTCAATATCTCTTCATATGACCCAGGTATTAGAAAAATTATTAATGAGAAGGATCCCAGAACAAATTGGTCAGTTGGATCTCAACACGCCAGTAAGGGTGGTTATACCCTTGAGATACATTTTGATGCTTATGGAAAATATGGATTTGGATCAGGTTTAATTCCAGCTGTCTCTACTAAACTAAATACTTTGGATGAGAGTTTAGCTATTAGCTTTGGAAGATATCCATTATTATTTAGAGGTGGTCTTGGAGCACCTCGAAGAGGAATTAGAATTCTTGAAATTGGGAAGTTGGAGGGAGACTTAGAGCGTAAACTTCGTAATTCACTATCTAGAAAGTCTACGGTTAAGTTGATTTCTCAGAAGATTATTGATGCATTTTTAGTAGCTTTTTCGAATGAAAATTTTTCTTAATTAAAGGCTTGATATTCTCGACATTTTTCTTCGAGACTGACATCATCAAACCAATTTTGCGGTTTAGTAAAGACTTCTGTTAGCAAAGCTTCTCGGGAACCAGGGTTGGCAATATATCCATATTCCCATCGCGCGAGAGGCGGCAATGACATTAGGATTGATTCAGTGCGGCCATTGGTTTGTAGTCCGAAAATAGTTCCTCTGTCCCAAACCAAATTGAACTCGACATAACGTCCCCGACGATAAAGTTGAAATTCTCTTTCTTTTGCTCCATAATTTTGATTTTTCCGCTTTTCAATAATTGGACAGTAAGAAGGAAGGAAAGCATTGCCACAGGCATTGGCTAAATTAAAAAGTTGCTCCCAGTTTTTGGTACTTTTCCCTATTTCGTTAGAGATTTTTGCAGCAGGTCCATTTGGATCTGGACCTTTATATAAAACTCCTGAACCATCTTGATAGTCATAAAAGATCCCACCAATTCCTCGGGTTTCTCCTCGATGTTTTAGGAAGAAATATTCGTCACACCAAGGCTTAAAAACTTTGTGAAATTCAGGGCTTACTGAGTCACAGGCTTGCTTATGAGTTTTATGGAAATGTCTTGCATCCTCTAAATATGGGTAGAAAGGGGTTAAATCAGCTCCACCCCCAAACCACCAAACTGGTCCAGCTTCGAAGTAACGATAATTGAGATGAACAGTTGGGATATAAGGGTTGTGTGGATGTAGCACCATGGAGGTACCTGTGGCAAACCAAGGATGTCCTTTTGCTTCTGGTCGTTGATTAAGAATTGAAGGAGGTAATTCCCTTCCATGTACTTCTGAGAAATTGACACCACCTTGTTCAAAAATATTGCCTTCACGCATGACACGAGATCTTCCGCCGCCTCCTTCAGGGCGCTCCCAGCTCTCTTCATGAAAACGTCCTTTGCCATCTATATTTTCAAGTCCAGTACATATTTCATCTTGAAGATTAAGAACTAATTCTCGTGCCTTTGAGCGTGAATCTTTTGGGGGGAGTGAATAATTAAGTTGAGCTTTCTCGGATTCTTTGTTCAGCGTTTTATTTGAATTTATGGCTTTTTGAAAAAATGAACGGATCATGACTGAATAGGTAGAGAATTGTTTTGAACTTTTTCTTAAGTGGTCACTTCACTTCATTCTTCAGCGTAGGCCACTAGGTCATCTGTTTAGGATCTAAGGAATTTCACGATTAGGCATGGTAACCGCCCAAGAGGCAAAAGAAGCACTGAAGGGTATTACAGACTCTGGGAGTGGTCGTTCAGCTTTGGAAATTGGATGGATTGATCGAATTCGTATTGAATTGCCGAGAGTGATTGTTCGTTTAAGCGTTCCTGCTTTTGCAAATAATCAGAGAGATCGTATCGCTCAAGAAATTACTCAATCTCTTCAAGGTCTTCCTGGCATTAGAGATGTACAGATTGAGATTGGTAATTCTAATTCTCAAGCACCAATAGGACAGGCAGGTCATGGATCGCTTCCACAGCGTCAGCTTATTGAAGGTGTAAAGCACGTGATCGCAGTAAGTAGTGGCAAAGGTGGCGTAGGTAAGAGCACAGTTGCTGTCAACTTGGCATGTGCTCTTGCTCAAGAAGGACTCAAGGTTGGTTTATTGGATGCAGATATCTATGGCCCGAATACACCAACAATGCTTGGAGTGGTGAATTGTCTTCCAGAGGTGAGTGGAACTGGGAATGAACAAGTCATTATCCCTATCGAAACTTGTGGGATTGGCATGGTTTCTATGGGGTTGCTAATTGAGGAAAAACAACCTGTTGTTTGGCGCGGCCCAATGCTGAATGGCATTATTCGACAATTCCTTTATCAAGCAGCTTGGGGAGAACGAGATGTTCTTGTTGTTGATCTCCCACCAGGAACTGGAGACGCTCAATTATCCCTTGCTCAGTCAGTGCCAATGGCTGGTGCTCTCATCGTAACTACACCCCAGATGGTTTCACTTCAAGATGCTCAAAGAGGTCTTGCAATGTTTTTGCAGATGGACGTACCTGTCATAGGTGTTGTAGAAAATATGAGTTCTTTTATCCCACCTGATTTACCAGAAAAAAGTTATGCAATTTTTGGTGAGGGTGGTGGAGAGCAGCTAGCGTTGGAAAATAACGTAAGGCTACTGGTTAAGGTTCCAATGGAAATGCCAGTTCAAGAAGGTGGAAATGAAGGGAAACCCATTGTTCTTAGTCGGCCAGATTCCTTTAGTGCTAAGGCTTTTTTTGACCTGGCAAGTCAAGTTCAGGAATATATTTCAGTGATTAATTAGTAATGAAATCAAGTCCAGTTCTAAGGCGTACTGGAATTATTTCTCGTTTCCCATGGTCTCTTAGCAAAAGATTTTATGCTCATCTGATTTTGTGGGCCATCCCTTCCTTGATGGTTCTGTTATCTGGAATTCTGATTGCTAGTACCCAGCGACAAGCGAATTATGCAGATTGGTATCACCATTGGATAACAGCAGGAATTGGAATTGTGATTGCCTTTGCTTTAGCAAGGATTCCTATTCAGAAGTTGAGACCTCTATTGATTCCTTTTTATTTTCTATCAATTTCCAGTTTGGTTGCGGTCCGTTTTGTAGGTACTTCTGCTCTCGGGGCACAGCGTTGGTTGAGTATTGGTGGAATTAATTTACAACCATCAGAGTTTTCGAAGTTGGTAATGATTCTTGTTTTGGCAGCTATTTTAGATAAACATCCCGTGGATAGATTGAGTGATTTATTTAGACCACTAGCTGTTATTTTCTTACCTTGGGTATTGGTTTTTATACAGCCAGACCTTGGTACATCATTAGTTTTCGGTGTATTGCTTCTAACGATGATTTATTGGTCGGGGGTGCCTTTGGAATGGTTGCTATTAGTTATTTCTGCTTTTTTGACTTCTTTAATTGTAAGTCTTTTGCCATGGGCTTTAGCATTTTGGATCCCGTTAATGGGTTTTTTGGCTTATAGATCTTTGCCATTGAAAAAAGTTGTAGTTCCATTAATTATGGGCGTGCAAATTCTTATAGCTTTTTTGACACCTTTGATTTGGGAATATGGATTAAAGGATTATCAGAGAGATCGTTTAGTTCTTTTTCTTGATCCAACTCAGGATCCTTTAGGTGGTGGATATCATCTTTTACAAAGCACTATTGGAATAGGTTCAGGTGGCCTATTAGGTGCAGGACTTATGCAGGGGAACTTAACTAAATTGCGCTTCATTCCGGAGCAGCATACAGATTTTATTTTTAGTGCATTAGGTGAAGAAACAGGTTTTATAGGCAGTTTATTAGTCGTTTTTGGATTCGTTTTATTTATGCTTCGCCTACTTTCTATTGCAAGACAAGCTCCTACTGATTTCGAATCTCTTGTGGTTGTTGGGTTTGGCACCATGGTGATGTTTCAGGTGGTTGTGAATATTTTCATGACTATTGGTTTAGGACCAGTGACTGGCATTCCTTTACCTTTTATGAGTTATGGACGAACTGCTTTATTAATGAATTTTATGGGGTTAGGCCTATGCCTTTCAGTAGCTCGTAGAAGTTTTACTAAGCGCAGAAACTGGTGACTGAAGTAATAACACATATAGATATTCAACAAAGGATGGCTGAAGGAGTCTTGCCTGGCCGACTAGATGAAAATGCTGTACGGAGAATGTGGTGGGCTGCTTTGGATGTATTGCAAGATGATGTTCTGTTGCCAATTCAGTCACTTAAGGGTATTTGGCTTGCATCTCCATTACCCGCATTGTATGAGCCAAGGTTGCTTAATTGTTTACAAGGATGGGTTTGGGCTCCTGATGAATTAGAGAGCCTTCATAGACTTCAGGGTAGCTTTCTTCCGCCTGGCAGAGTTGATTCTATTAAAGATCAAAGAAAATCAAAAGTTTCTCTATTTAGGCGGTTACCTTTGCAAAAGGATGATGGACATGATCCTCTTTTAATCCTTATTACACCTCAGGTTCAAATAGCACTTGCATTACAAGGAGGGCCAACAAGACGGCATTTGATAATGCGGAGTGATCCAGAAACTTTGAGTGATTTATTGCGAATGTTAGATATTAGATTGAATCATGAGAACCCAGAGCAAGCTCAAGAACTTCGTAAGTCTCTTGCAGAACTTGGCCAATTAAGTAGCAATACGCGCTTAGAGAAACTTTTTTGGCCCAGACTTTCTGAAAGATTGGCTGGGATGGCAACAAGTCTTACACTTCAGGCGCTACCAAATCCATCAGATTTTGTTCATCCTGTACAAGAGAACTCTGAAGAGATAACGCTTTTGGAGGCTTTGACTCATGAAGTCCGTACTCCTTTAGCCACTATTAGGACACTTATTCGTTCGATTTTGCGACGTAAGGATTTACCGCATGTTGTAGTGAGTCGCTTAGAGCAAATTGATGTGCAGTGCACTGAGCAAATTGATCGATTTGGCTTGATTTTTAATGCAGCTGAATTACAAAGGCAGCCTATTGAAACTTCGATGTTGGCAAGTACAGATCTCGGAAATATGTTGAAAATTCTCCATCCAGGCTGGAGTCAGCAATTAGAAAGACGAGGTTTGCAGCTACATCTGGACATTACTCCTGATTTACCAAAGGTTCTTAGTGATGCGGAGCGTCTTGAACCTATGTTAGGAGGCTTGATTGATAGGAGTAGCCGTGACCTCGCTCCTGGAGCCAGTATCTCTTTAAGCCTGCGTCCTGCAGGCTTACGTTTAAAGCTTCAGATTCTTACTCTTGAATCTGATCATGGCAAACGATCTTCCTCAGTTGAATTTAATTCTCATTTAGGACCTGTTCTGAGTTGGAATCCCAGTACCGGAAGTTTGCAGCTCAGCCAAGCAGCCACACAGAGACTTCTTGCGAGCTTGGGAGGATGGCTAACTCATCGACGAGATAGCGGATTAACTATCTTTTTCCCCATAGCTGGAGCTTCTGAGGACTAGTTTTTTTTGCTTACAATGTTGACGGGTGTGAAGGTTGTACCTAATAAGTGCCATAGGGCACAAATCCCGGTGCTACTTTTCACTAGTAACGGCATGCCGATTTTCGAGGACAGCCATGACAGAACAGGCACTGAAAGGCAACCTTCCACAGTGCATAGCCAGTACCGGTGGACTTTTAAATTCAGCTGAGACTGAAGAAAAGTACGCCATCACTTGGTCCAGCTCAAAAGCTCAGGCTTTTGAGTTGCCTACTGGAGGTGCAGCCCTCATGAATGAGGGAGACAACATCATGTACTTTGCTCGCAAAGAGCAGTGCTTGGCTTTGGGGACACAATTGCGTACCTTTAAGCCAAGGATTGAGGATTACAAGATTTATCGCATCTTTCCAGGTGGCGATACTGAATTTCTTCATCCAAAGGATGGTGTTTTCCCTGAGAAAGTGAATGAGGGGAGGCCAGTTGTGAACCACAACCCTCGTCGCATTGGAGAAAATCCAAATCCATCAAGTCTTAAGTTCACTGGACGTCAAACTTTCGATACCTGAGCAACTTTTACTTGATTTTTCCGGGATCATTAAATTCAAAGCTTTAGCTGCGAAGATCCCATAATGCTCAGTTCTGATCGAGCCTCATTTTTAGAGGCATCTTCCAGTGGTGCAAACTTCATTCCGCTGACCCATAGTTGGCCAGCGGATTTGGAGACACCTCTTAGTACTTGGTTAAAGGTTGGATTAGATAATCCTCCAGGTGTTTTGCTGGAATCCGTTGAGGGAGGCGAAACGCTTGGTAGATGGAGTGTTATTGCATCTAATCCTCTTTGGACTGCTACCTCACGTGGCGAACGTTTGAAACGTGAGTGGCGCGATGGCACTGTGGAAGAGTTTGAAGGTAATCCATTTGAAGGTCTAAGAACTTGGCTTTCTAAATATCAAATTTCTTCTTTGCCTGACCTCCCTCCATTAGGTCAGTTGTATGGAATGTGGGGTTTTGAGCTTATTAGATGGATAGAACCGAAGGTACCTGTTCATTCTTCTTCGGATGATGGTCCTCCTGATGGTGTTTGGATGTTTATGGATAGCATCCTTATTATTGATCAAGTTAAGCGTCTTATTACTGCTGTTGCTTATGGAGATTTAAGCGGTGAAGATTCTCCTGAAATTGCTTTTGAAAAGGCGCAATTACGTATTCAAACCCTTGAAAAACGTATGGCAGCTCCATTGGAGTCCATTGATCCGCTGAGATGGCAAGAAAATGTGGACTCAATACCAACAACTCGGAGTAACTTCACAAAGAATGGTTTTGAAGATGCTGTTTTACAGGCCAAAGAATATATAGCTGCCGGTGAGGTATTTCAGTTGGTTTTAAGTCAGCAATTAGAAGCTCAAGTACAAAAGAAACCTATTGAGCTTTATAGAAGCTTGAGAATGGTCAACCCTTCTCCATATATGGCTTACTTTGATTTTGGTGATTGGCATTTGATTGGTTCCAGTCCTGAAGTGATGGTCAAAGCAGAACCTCTAGATGATGGAATTCGTGCAAGTCTTCGACCAATTGCGGGAACTAGACCCAGAGGCAGGACGGCAGTAGAAGATCAAGCTCTAGAGAATGAATTGTTGGTAGACCCTAAGGAGCGAGCCGAGCATGTGATGCTTGTAGATCTTGGTCGTAATGATTTAGGCAGGGTTTGTAACCCTGGCTCTGTCAGAGTGAAGGACTTGATGGTGATTGAAAAGTATTCACATGTAATGCACATAGTCAGTGAAGTTGAGGGGATACTTGCTCCGGAGATGGATGTTTGGGATCTTTTAATGTCATCTTTCCCTGCAGGAACTGTTAGCGGAGCTCCTAAAATCAGGGCAATGCAGTTAATTAATCAATTAGAACCCCATTCGCGAGGACCTTATTCGGGTGTTTATGGTTCTATTGATTTAGGAGGAGCTCTTAATACAGCAATAACTATTCGCACAATGATTGTTAAACCAGATAAAGATGGTGTGTTGCGTGTGCAAGTTCAAGCAGGTGCAGGGGTGGTCGCAGATTCCAATCCTGCCTCTGAATATCAAGAGACGTTGAATAAGGCAATGGGCATGCTGAAAGCTCTGGCCTGTTTAGAGCCATCTAAATCATAATTATGAAAAAAAAATTGCTCAGTAAGGGATTTGAAGTTGAATTATTTACTGGCCTTCCTAGTGGAGAACATGTTGGAGTGTCTGCCGGAGTGAAAAGGGATTTACCAGAATTTGTAATTGAGCCGGATCATCGAAATCTTGAATACATCACAGTTCCTGAATTCTCTTACCTGCCTTTAAAGGAAGCACTTTTAGCCCCTCGTAGAAGATTACGTAAATGGCTTTTAGAAAAGAATCTAACTTTGTTACCAGGTAGCACTCTCAGTCTTGGGAATAGTAAGTGCTTTGAACGTTCTGATTTGCTAAATCCTTATCACGATTTTATTGAAGCTAATTACGGCACAAGAGTTGTTACAGCCAGCATTCATATCAATCTTGGTATTAAAGATTTGTCTTTGTTGTTTGCGGCTATTCGTTTAGTGAGATGCGAGGCTGCCCTTTTTCTTGCAATGAGTGCTAGCTCTCCATTTCTAGATGGCATTGCTACAGGTGCTCATTCTCAAAGATGGCTTCAATTTCCTCTGACTCCAGAAAATGTACCTCTTTTTGTTAATCACGATCATTACGTTGAATGGGTTGAAAGACATTTAGAGAGTGGACATATGCTTAATGAGCGTCATCTTTGGACTTCCGTCCGACCAAATGGTCCACGACGCCCTTATGAGCTCAATCGATTAGAGCTGCGCATTTGCGATCTGATTACTAATCCGGAAATATTGCTTGCTGTTACCGCTTTTTTAGAAGTGAGAGTTCTTAGTCTTTTGCATAATCCAGATCAATTGGACCCTCTAAGGGTTAGTACTCTGACACCTCATGAGCTGTCAGTTCTTAGTGATACCAATGATGCAAATGCAGCTAAAAAGAGTTTTGACGCTAACCTGCAACATTGGCGTGATGGAAGACCTATTTTGTGTCGGACTTGGATAGAAGAGTTGTTGGATGAGGTGCGCCCATTAGCTATGGAATTAGGTCTTTTAGAAAGGCTTGCGCCTCTTCAGGATGTTTTAATTAAAGGTAATCAAGCTATGCACTGGCTTAAGGCTTTCTCGTCGGGAATGCCAGTGTCTGAAATTCTTCAAGAAGGCATTGTTTGTATGAATGCTGAAGAATCGTCAGTTAGTAAACCTGGGGTCATTTTGGGATGAATATGCCCAAATCTGAGCCCTTAAATACCTCAAAGATGCAATCATCTGAAAAGGTTTTTGCTTGTGATCAGCAGAGATCTAACAATTTAGGTGGCGATACCAGTCGTTTGCTTAAGCAACGTCTAGAACTAGTTGAAGATCTATGGCAGACAGTTCTTCGTAGTGAATGTCCCCCTGAGCAAGCAGAGAGACTTCTTCGCCTCAAGCAGCTGAGTGATCCAATGGCTCTTTTGGGAGCGCATGAAAAAAGTACAAGTACTGCAATTGTTCTGTTAATTCGTGAGATGGATTTGGCTGAAGCGATTGCTGCAGCAAGAGCCTTTTCCTTATATTTTCAACTTGTTAATATTCTGGAGCAGAGGATTGAGGAAGATAGTTATTTAGCAAGCATGATGAGAAGTCAAGGGAATGAAGGTTCTGAGTCTTTTGATCCTTTTGCCCCTCCTCTGGCAAGTCAGACAGACCCTGCAACATTTAGTGAGCTATTTGAACGTTTGCGACAGTTAAACGTTCCTCCTGGACAAGTAGAGACTTTGCTTCAGGAACTTGATATTCGTTTGGTATTTACTGCTCATCCAACTGAAATTGTTCGCCATACGGTTCGACATAAACAGCGCAGAGTTGCAAGCCTTTTACAGCAATTACAGTCTGATTTTGATAGGTCAGCATCAGAAAAAGAGATTTTAAGATTGCAACTAGAAGAGGAGATACGGCTTTGGTGGAGAACTGATGAGCTTCATCAGTTCAAGCCTTCAGTTTTGGATGAGGTGGATTATGCCCTTCATTATTTCCAGCAGGTACTTTTTGATGCGATGCCTCAATTGAGGCGTCGCATTACCTCAGCGTTAGGGGTTAGTTATCCAGATGTTCATGTACCTCAGTCTGCTTTATGTACTTTTGGATCATGGGTTGGATCTGATCGTGATGGAAATCCTTCTGTGACTCCCGAAATTACTTGGCGCACAGCTTGTTATCAGCGCCAGTTAATGCTCGAAAGATATATCACCGCAGTACAAGATTTGCGAGATCAGTTAAGTATTTCTATGCAATGGAGTCAGGTCAGTACTCCTCTTTTGGAGTCGCTTGAAATGGATAGACTTCGATTCCCTAAGGTTTACGAGGAAAGGGCTGCGAGGTATAGATTAGAGCCCTATCGCTTGAAATTGAGTTATACCCTTGAACGACTAAGACTTACACAACACCGAAATCGTCAGCTTGCTGAAGCTGGATGGCAAACACCTACAGAAGGAATAAGTCAAAATGATTTAACGACCAATCCAGGGGAATCTCTTCATTACGAATCGGTTGCCGAGTTTCGAAGTGATTTAGAACTCGTTCGAAATAGTTTGGTTAGTACTGACTTAACTTGTGAGCCATTAGACACTTTACTTTCACAAGTACATATTTTTGGATTTTCTCTTGCCAGTTTAGATATTCGTCAAGAGAGTACACGTCATAGTGATGCGTTGGATGAACTTTCTCGTCATTTAAATCTTCCTAGATCATATGAACAAATGGATGAGGAAGAAAGATCTCAATGGCTTATTGAAGAACTTCAGACAAGACGCCCCTTAATTCCTTCAGCTGTGGCATGGTCCCCAAGTACAGCAGAAACCTTTGCAGTATTTCGCATGCTCCATAGATTGCAAGAGGAATTTGGCAGTCGAATTTGTCGCACTTATGTCATTTCTATGAGTCATACGGTGTCAGATTTGCTTGAGGTTTTATTACTGGCAAAAGAAGCAGGTTTGGTTGATACAAATTCTAATTATGCTGATTTACTCGTGGTTCCTCTTTTTGAGACTGTTGAGGATTTGCAACGAGCTCCGGCTGTAATGGAAGAACTTTTTAAGTTACCTGTGTATCGGAATTTGTTACCTAGGGTTGGAGAAAATTCTCAACATCTTCAGGAGTTGATGCTTGGATATTCTGATAGTAATAAAGATTCAGGTTTCTTATCAAGTAATTGGGAGATTCATCAGGCTCAAATTGCTCTCCAGAATTTGGCAAGTCGTCATGAAATAGCTTTACGTCTTTTTCATGGACGAGGGGGATCAGTTGGAAGAGGAGGGGGTCCTGCTTATCAAGCAATACTTGCTCAGCCCAGTGGAACCCTTCAAGGTCGAATTAAGATCACTGAGCAAGGTGAGGTTTTGGCTTCAAAATACAGTTTGCCGGAGTTGGCTCTCTATAACTTAGAAACTGTAACTACGGCTGTTCTTCAGAATAGTCTTGTCACAAATCAGCTTGATGCCACTCCTAGCTGGAACAAACTAATGACAAGGCTTGCTGCTCGTTCGCGGGAACATTATCGAGCTCTTGTTCATGACAATCCTGACTTGGTTGCATTTTTTCAGCAAGTCACTCCTATTGAAGAAATTAGTAAATTACAAATTTCTAGTAGACCCGCTCGCCGTAAGAGTGGAGCTAAAGATCTTTCGAGTTTGAGAGCAATACCATGGGTATTTGGTTGGACTCAGAGTAGATTTCTTTTGCCTAGTTGGTTTGGTGTTGGTACTGCATTGGCAGCAGAAGTTGATGCTGATTTAGGACAGCTTGACTTGCTTAAGAGATTGCATCAAAGCTGGCCATTTTTCAGGATGTTGATTTCTAAGGTTGAAATGACTCTTTCTAAAGTTGATTTAGATTTGGCTCATCACTACATGACAACTTTAGGAAGTTCATCTCATAGAGAAGCATTTGATCGAATTTTCGAAGTGATATCTATGGAATATTCACGTACAAAAGAATTAGTAATGAATATCACCGGACATGAAAAGCTACTTGGAGCTGATCCTGCATTACAACTTTCTGTTGACTTGAGGAATCGGACGATTGTTCCGCTTGGTTTTTTGCAGGCGGCACTGCTTAGAAGGCTTCGAGATCAAAATCGTCAGCCACCGATGAGTGAATCTCCTGGTATGGAAGGAGACGGAAGGACATATAGTCGCAGTGAACTTTTGAGAGGTGCATTATTAACAATTAATGGAATTGCTGCTGGAATGCGCAATACAGGTTGAATTATTTTGCTTTCTTTTATTAACAATAATCTATCCTATAAACTTCCTAGCGGTTTTGTGCTTCGAAGAGATCAACTTCCTACGCCTCAAGCTTTAAATCGATTACTATCTAAATGTAGAGAATCAACCCATCCTCCACAAAAGTTAGCCATAGCTTTTAAGCGAAGTCTTTGTAATTTGAGTATTTTTGAAGAAGAGAGTGGAAAACTTGTTGGTTTTGTTCGAGCAACTAGTGATCATGGCTTGAATGCAAATCTATGGAATTTAGTTGCACAACCAGGTGATCTACAGGAACAATTTTTAGCAGTTTTGGTTCATCATGCACTAACAATTATTAGGAGAGAAATGCCTGGATGTAGTGTCTCAGTATCAGCGGCTTCAGTTAGCCTTAAGGCGTTAGAGCATAAGGGATTCCTAATAGATCCTGGTGGCATTAGAGCTATGGGTTTGAGACTTTGAAATTGTTTGTTTGTAAATCACGAGCATGGAGGGACTCGAACCCCCGACCCTCAGAACCGGAATCTGATGCTCTATCCAACTGAGCTACATGCCCAACTATCGATTGAATGTGGCTTGAAGATAAATTTTCAATCGATGCCTTAAGCAAGTTATTTTAGCCACAAGTTGCATTGGATCTATTCGGCTGAATACACTTGAATTGAGAGGTTTCCGTAATTACAGCCATCTGAAGCTGGAATTGATTGAAAGTCGCTTGCTCATACTTGGGCCTAATGGGATAGGTAAGTCGAATCTGCTTGAGGCGGTAGAACTGTTATGCAGACTCCGTTCTCATAGATCCAGTCGTGATCAGGACCTTATTAATTGGAATGAAAATAGTGCATTATTGCGGGCTACTACAAGTGATAGTGAACAACTGGAATTGGAATTGCGTCGTCATGGTGGACGAAAAGTGAGAAGAAATGAAAAGCTTTTATTGCGTCATGCTGATTTTATTGGTCCTTTGAGATGTGTTGGATTTAGTGCATTAGATCTTGATTTGGTTAGAGGGGAACCTGCATTAAGACGAAATTGGTTAGACCATGTTGTTCAGCAATTAGAACCAATTTACAATGATTTGATTAGTCGTTACAGCAAGTTGTTGCGACAAAGAAGCTTCTTATGGAAAAAATTTATTAATTCCTCTGATGAAGAGATTGGGGCTCTGTTAGATGCTTTTGATGCTCAAATGGCTCTTGTAAGTACAAGGATCCATCGCAGGCGAAGCCGAGCCTTGGCTCACCTTCAGCCACTTGCTAATAAATGGCAAAAGAGATTGAGCAAAGGTATTGAAGATTTACAATTAACTTATGTGCCTGGGAGTGAATTAAATGGAGAAGAGGCTGAAGAGCCATGGAGATTAGATATTGAACGACAACTTTTTGCTCAGAGGAGTCAGGAAAAACGGATTGGGATATGTAAGGTTGGCCCACATAGAGATGATGTTGAATTTTTGTTGAATGGAGTCGGAGCTAGACGATTTGGTTCAGCTGGTCAGCAGAGAACTTTGGTTTTGGCTTTGAAATTGGCCGAGTTGGATTTAATTGGGGGCCTTTTTGGTGAATCTCCTCTGTTGCTTTTGGATGACGTTTTGGCTGAATTGGATCCAGCGAGACAATTATTACTGCTTGAGGCTGCTGGAGAGAGGCATCAGTGCCTTGTTAGTGCTACGCATGTCGAGGCTTTTGAAGGAAGCTGGACAAGGAATGCACAAATTTTAGAAGCGGAGCTTCTCTTTGATAATTCTGGCGTCAGTTAGTCTAGGCAGCTATTTTTTTGTTTATGGTGATGGATCAGAATTTTTCTCATTTGCATCCCAATCCTGGATGGGGCAAATCAAAACAGAATTTTTATAACACTAAGCATATTTCGCCAGCTACTGACTTAGTGGGAAAGCATTGCATTCTTGAGCTCTATAGTTGTGACAAGTTAAAGCTAAATGATGAATCTTTCTTGAGAACTTCTTTGGAAGCAGCAGCCAAGATTGCTGGAGCCCAGCTTTTGAATTTAATTACTCATCGTTTTCA
This sequence comes from Prochlorococcus sp. AG-363-B04, assembly GCA_003278465.1. GTDB lineage: Bacteria > Cyanobacteriota > Cyanobacteriia > PCC-6307 > Cyanobiaceae > AG-363-B04. The sequence continues at coordinate 11,740 of QCFC01000003.1, read as the reverse complement.
TCCACAAGGTGTGACAGGTTTAGCACTTCTTGCAGAGTCTCATATTTCAATTCATACTTGGCCTGAAACTGGTTATGCGGCTGTAGATGTTTTCACATGTGGAGACCATACTATGCCTGAAAAAGCTTGTGAGCTTTTACGTAATGAATTATTGGCAGAAAGCTATTCTTTGAAAAGCTTTAATAGGGAAATACCTGTAGAAGTAATAACTTCCAATAGAAAACCTATATTAACATAATTATTAATTATTTTGAATTTATTTATCTTTTAATTTGTTATCCAAATGATTGCTTAAGAGCTTTATTTTATGTCTCTATTTAATTTTCCACTAATGAGCCCTTCAAGGTCAAGGCTGACAGATGTAAAACCAATTGAAGTAAGGTAATCAACGATTTTATCTCGGTCAAATTTAGACATGAAATCTTGAAGTTGATTTGATTCGATTTCAATTCTTGCTGCTAGACCTTGACTCCTAACTCTAACTTTTGATAGCCCAAGTTCCTTTAAGAACTTTTCCGCTTGATTCACTCGAATTAATCGCTTAGCAGTAATTGTTTCTCCATATGGAAATCTTGATGCTAGACATGGTTGGGCAGGTTTGTCCCACCAAGGGAATCCCAAAGCTTTTGAAATATGACGAATAGAATTTTTATTAATCATTAATTCTGCCAGAGGAGACCTAACCCCAGCTTGTTTAGCGGCTTCAATCCCTGGCCTATGGTCTTTGAGGTCATCATGATTTATTCCATCTACTACTTGTATTCCTTTGGATTTTTTTGTTTTTGAGATTGATATGAGATGTTGATGTAATTCTTTTTTGCAGGCAAAACAACGATCATTAGGGTTTTTGTAGTAAGCAGGATCGTTTAATTCATTTGTTTTGCATTCTTGATGTTCTATACCCATCCAATCTGCTTGCAGACGTGCCTCATAAAGAAGATCAGTTGCAAGTGCAGGGGAAACTCCTGTTACAGCAATAGATTGTGATCCCAGTTGTTCATTTGCAATTGCGGCTACAAGTGAACTATCAACTCCACCTGAATAAGCTATAAGCACTTTGTCCATTTCCTTTATAGATTTCCGTAGTAGTTTCAATTGGTCCTGCTCTAATGGCGTGAGAGGCTCTAGTTGTTGATACATCGCAAGGTCAATTGATTTTGTGAATAGAGTTCACTCTTGAGAATTTAGTTAGGCTCCAAACGTAGATAGATTTGTCAATGTCGTCAAAGGCTAATGCTGCCAAGCGAATTAGTGAGAGTGATGGTCCGCGTAAGAGTCCTGGACCAGGGGTTGGCATTGTTACTGCTTCGGGTTGCAAGGAACGTAGTAATGGTCAATTACATATTTATGACGGAGAGGGGAAAGGAAAAAGTCAGGCAGCATTAGGAGTTGTTCTTCGCACAATTGGATTAGGGATTTGCGAACAGCGTCGCACTCGAGTACTTCTACTCCGTTTTTTGAAAGGACCAGGGCGTGCTTACGATGAAGATGCTGCTATTGAGGCACTTCAACAAGGTTTTCCTCATTTAATAGATCAAGTACGTACTGGCAGAGCAGAATTTTTTAATTCAGAAGAATCAACAAAGTTTGATTATCAAGAAGCTCAAAGAGGCTGGGATATTGCTAAAGGAGCTATTGCCAGTGCTCTTTATTCAGTAGTTGTTCTTGATGAATTGAACCCTGTCCTTGATTTAGGCCTTTTACCTGTGGAAGAAGTTGTGAGCACACTTGCTAGTAGATCTGAAGGTATGGAAGTTATTGTCACTGGTCGAGCTGCTCCATCTGCGCTTGTGCAAATAGCAGATTTGCATTCAGAAATGCGAGCCCATCGTCGTCCAGAGCATTTAACTGATACATCTATTTCTTCAAATCCGATTGGAGGGATAGAAATTTATACCGGAGAAGGAAAGGGGAAATCTACAAGTGCTTTAGGAAAGGCTTTGCAGGCAATTGGTCGTGGGATTAGTCAAGACAAGAGTCATAGGGTATTAATTCTTCAATGGCTTAAGGGGGGAAGTGGTTATACCGAGGATGCGGCTATTGCGGCACTTAGGGATAGCTATCCTCACTTAGTAGACCATCTTCGATCTGGAAGAGATGCAATCGTATGGAGAGGGCAGCAGCAACCTATAGATTATGTTGAAGCTGAGCGTGCTTGGGAAATTGCGAGAGCAGCTATTTCAAGTGGACTTTATAAGACAGTAATCCTTGATGAGTTAAATCCTAGTGTTGATCTTGAGTTGTTACCTGTAGAACCAATTGTTCAGACTTTGCTCCGAAAACCAGCAGAAACAGAGGTTATCATTACTGGAAGATGTAGGAATCAACCTATTTATTTTGATTTAGCAAGTATTCATTCTGAAATGGTTTGCCATAAGCATTATGCGCATCAAGGAGTAGATTTAAAGAGAGGAGTAGATTATTAATATTATCAGGAATTATGCACCTTATTCCAGGCATCTATACCACCAATAATGTTTGTCCCTGTGATCCCGTATCCTTTTAGTATTTCTAGTGCCTTAATTGAACGTTTACCGCTTTTGCAGTGGAAATAAAGTTGTGATTTAGCTTCTAAGTTTCTAATTAAATTAATAGCTGAACCGTTTCTAATGCTGTCTAGAGGGACTAATTTAGAGCCAGGAATTGATGTTATTTGTGCTTCATGATGCTCCCTAACATCTATAAGTGAAATTTCTTTTGAATTACTATTCATTATATTTATCAGTTCTTTAATTGATATATTTTTAATATTTTCTGGTGAAGGCTCTCTCTTGTGAACATTTAATCCACAAAATTCCTCGTAGTCAATTAAGTCTTTGGCTATATATTTATCTTCGCTAGCTAAAAGTTTTAATTCACGGAATCTCATTTTTAAAGCATCAAATACTAATAATCTCCCGTCAAGAGGTTCTCCAGTTCCGGTAATTATTTTTATGATTTCGGTGGCCTGAATTAAGCCTATTATGCCAGGAACTACTCCCATAACTCCAGCTTCGGCACACGAAGGTATTTGCCCTGGAGGAGGTGGAATGGGTATTAAATCTCTATAATTTGGACTTGATTTGGTTAGATTGAAAACTGTTGCTTGGCCTTCAAACTGATGCACTGAGCCATAGATATTTGGTTTGTTTAGGAGTAAACAAGCATCATTAATAAGATATCTACTGGGGAAATTATCCGTTCCATCGCAAATAATGTCATAAGCTTCCATGATATTTAAAGCATTTTTGCGAGTGAGTTTTTCGGTAAAAACATCTACTTGGCAATTAGGGTTGATATCTAGAACTCTTAACTGTGCAGAGATAGCCTTTTCACAACCTATAGAACTTGTGCTATGAATTATTTGTCTATTGAGATTAGAACTTTCTACCAAATCAAAATCTATGATTCCAATCTTTCCTATGCCTGCAGCAGCTAAATAAACTAAGACTGGAGATCCGAGTCCTCCGCTCCCCACACAAAGTACAGAAGCGGATTTAAGTTTCTTTTGTCCTTGAGTTCCAATTTCTTTGAGTATAAGATGTCTGCTATAGCGCTCCATCTCGTTCGAATCTAATTGAGTCTTTTGGCTTTGCTTTTTAGACATGAGTCAGGAGAAGAGTGAAAAACATCGGTTTATTTTTTGTCTAGACCTGATATAGATACTGCTCTTAATCTTTTCTCATCGCTTTTCCACCACGCACCCATCGTTCCATATTTATCTAGAATTAGCATTAATCCAGGAGAAAGTCCCCATTTAAGATCAATTAGTGAAGGAACGGCATCTCCGTCGGGGTGTGAATGAGCCACACCTAATACTTGTAAATAATTAGCTCTTGCCCATTTTTGTGCTTTTAATTGTTCTTTTGGGTCAAGTGCAAATCGGTTTAATTTCGACAAATGTACTCTAGTGGCCTCGTTTTGATCGCTTAAAATATTTTCCAGCTCTCCTGATCTTTCCTCTTGTAGCATTTCTGGCGCCCATACATTGCAACACGGCCATATTCGCTTTATTAGCCATACGTTTTGTTTGCGGAAATCGAGTGATTTTGGTGGGTGACCTATTAACAATGCACACCCTTCTTCAGGAGCTACTTTGGCCAAGCTTCTCCGGAGAACTATCAGGCAATCGCCATCGAAAGTAATTACCCCTGGCATCAGATAGATGCATTCGATACTATTTACACATATTTGCATTAAGTGTTGTGTTCATGGCCGACGTAAGTCCTGAGGCAAGCAATGACACTGCCCCCGAGGGTAACGCTGTCAGCCAAGCCCAAGAGAACAATTTCTCAGAGCGTTACACCGATGTAATGGGTCAGGTCAATGAAAGACTTGACAAGATTGATTGGGGACAAATGGGTAAATATGGCAAGGCTGCCGGAATCATTGCTTTGGTGATCGTTGCTCAAGTCATGATCAAAGGTGTACTTGACACTATTAATTTGATTCCTGTTATCCCAGGATTGTTAGAGCTTTTAGGAGTAGTTGTTGTGGGACAGTGGAGTTGGCAAAATTTAACTACTAGTGATAAGCGTACAGCTGTTGTTGAAAGAGTTCAAACACTCCGTAAGGAATATTTTGGCTAATTCTGCTTAGATGTTTTGTATTTAATTAAATTGTCTTTCTATTTTCTTTAAAGTAGAAAGACAATTATTTTTATATGAACCTCCGAAGAGGTTTGCATGATTAAGTAAATGATAGAAATTGTAAATATCAATTCTCCTATCCAGAGTTGTTGAAAGTTCCCAAATTTCATTGTATGAATCATAAAAATTATTTGAGAAACCACCAAATAGTTTTGTCATAGCTATATCAACTTCCCTGTCAGCCCACCAGATGGCTGGGTCAATTAATGCACCTCGGCCATCTTTTAAGGAACTTGCATTTCCACTCCATAGATCACCGTGAACGATAGAAGGGATTGGATTATGTGAATTTAAATAATTACTAATTGATAAGAGAATTGATTCAAGATTTTCATTATGAAATCCCCATTTATTAGCTAGTTTTAATTGCGGCCTTAATCTGAATTTTACAAAGCAATCTCCCCAATTTTTATCCCATCCCTTTGGTTGGGGACCTCTCCCTATATAGCCATCATTTTCCCATCCAAACTTTCCCGGATTTTTTTTTGCTGAGGTTTGGTGAAGTAGCGCAAGTCCTTTTCCTAGATTCTCCTGATTACCTATTTGAAGATCTAACCAAGGCAATAAAAGTAATGCTGAATTTCCTAACTTTTTAGTTAATATAGGTTCAGGTATCTCTAAAAATTCAGAGTTGGAAAGTGTTTTGAGGGTTTCTAGTCCTTTTGCCTCTATTTCCAGCATTGGGAGATCTTTAGCTGTGACACTTTTGATAAATATTTTTCTACCACTAGCTAATCTTAATTGCCATGTGTCATGAATGGATCCACTTGCAATATGAGAAAAACCTTCAATGATCTCGCCAGAAAGTGGGCTATCAAGGTCTATTAGTTGTCTTAAAAGTGTCTTGTCCATCGAAGAATGATAGAAGTTTTTAGAATGTGTTCATGATTAAGGATTCTGTCACTGTTGTAGGAGCGGGCATTGCTGGCCTAACTGCGGCAGCGGTTCTTGCAAAAGAGGGTGCTCAAGTTACTTTGATTGAGGCGCATTCACAACCTGGGGGTTGTGCAGGAACCTTTCAAAGAGGACCATTTGTATTTGATGTTGGAGCTACGCAAGTAGCTGGTTTTGAACAAGGCGGAATACATCAACGTATTTTTAATTATTTGCAAGTTCCTTTACCAAAAGCAGAGATATTGGATCCAGGATGTGTTGTTGATCTTGTGGATGGATATGAACCGATAAAGCTATGGCATGATCCTAGAAAATGGGCAGATGAAACGAAAAAACATTTTCCGAACTCTCAGCTTTTTTGGCAGTTGTGCTCAGTTTTACACAAGATAAATTGGGCTTTTTCTTTGAGAAACCCTGTGTTACCTGCAAGGAATGCTTGGGATTATTTACACCTTATAAAAGCGATCAGACCAGAACTTGTCTTTTCAGGTCTGTTGAGTCAACTCTGTATAACAGACTTACTTAAGCTCTGTGGTTGCCATAAAGATAAGCGCTTACGAGATTTTCTTGATTTGCAACTAAAACTTTATTCTCAACAACCGGCTGATCGTACTGCTGCGCTTTACGGGGCAACGGTGCTTCAGATGGCTCAGGCTCCACTTGGTCTATGGCATTTGCAAGGATCGATGCAAAAGCTAAGTGATCATTTGATAAGTGCTTTAAGAGTAGAGAATGTTCAGTTATTACTTAGTCATCAGGTCACTGGGTTAGAGGTAGAAAAATTTGGTAATTCTTGGAAAATCTTGGTAAGAAATCGTACTGGGAAGCAATTGCAATTATTCTCTTCTGATGTTGTTTTTACTTTACCGCCTCAGTGTCTTCCTAAGTTGATTGTAAATCGATCAGGAGATTTTGACGAATATTTTGACTCACTAAAAAAATTACCTAAGCCAAGTGGAGCATTAGTTTTTTATGGTGTTGTTGATCGAACAGTGCTTCCTCATGAATGTCCTTCTCATATACAAATAGCAGCTAAAGAACCTGGTTCTTTATTTGTTTCTATTAGTCGAGAAGATGATGGACGTGCTCCTGCTGGGAAGGCAACGGTGATTGCAAGTGTTTTTACAGAAACTTCTTTGTGGAATGGAATTCCTGAAATGCTGTATAAGGAGCGAAAAGCTAAAACTCTTTTGAAAATTTGTGGAATATTAGAAAATTGGTTTGGATTAACCTCAAATCATTGGCTCCATCAAGAACTTGCTACGCCCAAAAGTTTTGCTAAATGGACCCTTCGACCTCAAGGAATTGTTGGTGGTTTAGGTCAGCATCCATCTCAATTTGGACCTTATGGCTTACCTAGTAGAACCCCAATAAAAGGGCTTTGGTTGTGTGGAGATTCCATTTATCCTGGTGAGGGAACTGCTGGAGTCAGTATGTCTGCGTTGATGGTATGTCGTCAGCTAATGGCACTGAAGGGGTTGGAATTTGTTTTACCTTTTTAGATGACAGGATTGGAATTGATAAAGCTGGGCCTAAGAGCCTTTGCTCGTTCTAGTTCTTGATTTAGATCATTCCATTTCCCTTTAAGAATGGTTTCTTCAATTTTTACTAAGCAGCTTTTATAAGAAGCTAATCCTTCAATAATTGCATTTGTATTGTTAACTGCCATGGCAGTCCCGAGTTGTGGATTACCTCCACCTACTCGTGTGGTATCAGCAAAGCCACTTGATGATAACTGCCTAGCCAATTTGAGAATTTGTGCATTATCTTCTTTTTCAAGTGTCCTAAGTAAAGCGGCACTTATAAGAACTGGTAAGTGTGAAATAAGAGCTACTGCTTGATCATGACTTGAGGCATCTGCTGTTATCCAATTACTGCCTAAAGAGAGTGCTAATTTTTTTACACTTTCTAGTGCCTCTGGATCGGTATGTTGATTAGGTGTAGACACCCATGGACGGTGTTGAAAAAGCCCTGTTTGGCCTGATTCAACACCAGATTGATTGGTGCCTGCCATGGGATGACTACCTACAAAACGTGGATGTAGTTTTTCCCATAATTTGAGAACAGGTTCTTTTACAGAGCCAACATCAGTGACTACAGTTTCAATTGATAATGCATTGATAATTGCCTTATCTGGTTGGAGTAATTGCTCTAACGGCATTGCAAGAATGACAAGCTCACATTCACTGATGATTTCTGGATCTGTACTGACTTGAGTCGCAAGTCCTTTCCTTTTTGCTATTTCAACTGTGATTGGTCGATTTGTTAAACCACGGACTTCCCATCCCAGAGTTTTCAAATCAAGGGCTATGGATCCACCTATGAGCCCTAGACCCACTACTCCTGCGATGCGAGCAGCTTTTTTTTCTTGTCCCATCACGTTTTTTCTTCGAAGGTTTTCCTCATGTTGATTATTGAGTGACTTTAGAACTGCCACAAGTTTTTCATTCTTAAGTTAATTGAATGCTCGAAGCTCTTGCCCATAGACGATTGAAGGAGATTTTGCATCACACTTCATCTTCATGGCCTAATCACCTCACTTTATGTCGATTAATAGCCCGAAGTCTTAGGCGAAGTGATCATACTTTGCTTCACATGGAACCTGGTAGTAAAAACGAGTGGTGGTTAGGTTTGTTGGTTCCTCTGTGTTTGGAGAGTCGAGGAAATATTTTAGTTCTTACCCCCAGTCAACGTCGCAGGTTGTTTGACATTGAGTTTCCAAGGTTGCAGCAAGTAGGGGTTAAAGTGGGATATTGGGAAGGAGAAGATCCGCCTCTAGATGAAAGACTTTGGCTATTAGATTATTCTGGCTTATTAAAAGCATATAAACAAGGATATTTGAAAACTAAAAAATTAATTATTCCAGAAGCAGAGAGACTAACTGATTTATTGCGAAAAGCAATGGCTATACATGTCAAGCCAGAAGATTGGGAAAAACTTCGTAAATCAGAACCTGCTTTAGATGGTTCCTTATTGCAATTCTACGAGGAATTGACTAGGAGATTGTTTACTAAGAAAAGTCGTTTCCATAAATTAGTACGAATTTATAATGATGATATGGTTGAGCTTAAGAGTCTTCTAAGTTTATCGGCTCTGCTACTAAATCCATGGTCTAGCTTCTTGAAGCATGATCCTAATGAATGGGCTGGTTGGGCGGAATTAGATTCAAGCATGTTGTCTTGGGATTGGCATTATCAGCCATTAGAACCCCTTAAATTGTTGCCAGGTCTATTAACTAACCAGTCGACTTTATTGATGACAGAAAGTGGTAAGCATGGAATTGTGCCTGTTGATTTGAATGATGATGATTTCCAGCCCACTGTTCTAGTCAATTTAAGTAATCGAGATTCAAAAGAACCCATTTCTTTGTTTGCACCACTTCGTCAACCGCTTCCAAATACAGAAATCTATGCAGAGTATCTTCTTGATCAGAGTAGGCGCCTGATTTTTGGTCGACAAGGATTAACTGTGATTTTGTTAGATGACTCTCAATTACGTTTAAAATTAACTAGTCAATTGGCTTCTGAGTTTGGGAAAAGAGTTGTACATCAAACTCAAGTAGAAGAATCAAATGGTGTTATTTGCTGTTGTTGGTCTTGGTGGCTTAATTCATTAGATAGCCTCCCTTGCCCAGATCAGTTGATAATCGGGTTGATCCCTTTAGCGAGCTTGGAATCTCCATTAATTGCAGCACGAGTTGAGGCAATGAAAAGGAATGGACAAGATTGGTTCCGTGATTTTCTTTTGCCAAAAGCTTTGAGTCTCATTCCTCCTGCAGTAGCTTCACTGAGAAGCAACTCTGGACGCCTTGCGATTCTTGATGGTCGCCTGCGTAGGCGAAGTTGGGGAGATAAGATACTTCAAGTCTTAGAACCTTGGACTCCTTTACATCGTCTTTTACCAAATTAAAAAAGCTTTAATCTTTAATCAAATCTATTTATAAGGTCATGGGAGAAGCCCGTCGCCGAGCTAACCAGGGGTTGCCCCCAAGAAAGAAGATTTCTGCAAAGGATGATTCCCCTAGGATCGTTTCTTGGCTTCCAATTACTCAGAAACAAAAGGATAGATTTTATTCGGTCACAACCCGAGGTGCATGGATTGGAATAGCTCTTTTAGTGGTTTTGTGGCTTGTAGTTCGTTTTGTTGGACCTGCAGTTGGTTGGTGGATTCCTGCAGATGCCCGATGATTTAAATCTCGCAATTGCACAGCAAAAAAACCCTTGTTCATCTATCAATGAAGTAAGGGTTTTTTTGTTTTTAGACTTGAGAAATTATTTTTTAGGCTGCTTTAGGCGTTTCATGATTAGCTCCTTTGTTCGCTGTTCGTGCTGCTGCGGCTAAGGGGCGCATGGAATTTGCTGTGACCTCAGAACCTTCTGTTAATTTTTGACGAACTAGTGTTTCAATCTGATTACTGGCTTCAGGGTTTTGTTCAAGCCAAGAAATTGTGTTGTCACGTCCTTGGCCGATATTGTCACCTTCATAGCTATACCAGGCCCCTTTGCGGGTGACGACGCCAGTTTCTTCTGCTAGATCCAGTAGACAGCCCAATGTACTGATACCACGCCCAAAGAGGATGTCGAATTCGGCAATACGGAATGGCGGAGCCACTTTATTTTTTGCGACTTTGACTTTTGCTCGAATTCCATATTCTTCAGTACCTCGCTTGAGAGTTTGAATGCGCCGTATATCTAGTCTGACAGAGGCGTAAAACTTCAAAGCATTGCCTCCTGTTGTGGTTTCGGGATTGCCATATGTAATCCCGATTTTTAGACGTAGCTGGTTCAGAAAAATGACTGTACAACCTGATTTACCTATGTTGCCTGTGATTTTGCGCATTGCTTGGCTCATTAGTCGAGCCTGGCTTCCGACAGCTAAATCTCCCATCTCTCCTTCGATTTCTGAGCGGGGAGTTAGGGCAGCAACGGAGTCCACTACAACTATGTCCACCGCAGCGGAGCGTACGAGTTGATCTACGATTTCTAGTGCCATTTCTCCTGTATCTGGTTGAGAAACCAGTAGGTTCTCTATGTCAACCCCTAGAGAAGCGGCATACACAGGATCTAAAGCGTGTTCGGCATCAACAAAAGCCGCGACACCTCCATTGCGTTGAACTTCTGCAATTGCATGCAATGTGAGGGTGGTCTTACCAGAACTTTCTGGTCCATATACCTCCACAACTCTTCCTTTTGGGTAGCCACCACCTAGTGCAAGGTCGAGGGTGAGTGCTCCTGTCGAGATCGTTTCCACACGCATTCTGGATGCATCCCCTAGGCGCATAATTGAGCCCTTGCCGAAATTACGTTCAATTTGACCAAGGACAAGACTTAGTGCTTTATCGCGCTCCCCATGACGATTTTCAGTATTCCGTTTTTCAGGATTGGAGGTGGAATTTGCTTTTACGTCAGTTGACATGGTGAATAATTCGCTAAAGGGTGAATAGGTGCCTTCAATTGTTGACCTGAATGATCTTGAAAGTGCTTGGGAACTCTTAGAGAGGAATAACTCAAGGCCTCTAAGCCATAATTATCTGTATAGTACACACGTACCCTAGCTAACTAATGCCAGCTCGCCAAGGGGGTCGCCAGGGTATCTGAATTGAGTAGATATATCCCCTCGGGCAATGCTTGCTTGTCGTTGGGCTTGAGATAGCCCCAGCTAGCTAAATAGCAAGGTAAAGCTTTTAAGCCAGGGGTTTTGATTACTGTCTCGAGAGTAGCTCTGCGATCTTCGATGAAGCCACTGAGGGGCCTTTGTTTGGATAATTGCAAAAGTATTTCAGGCTTGCTACCAGATTCATGTCCGAAAACTTTGCTTGACTTGAGGTTTATCGAATGCAGAAGCTCTGAAGTGAATTCGGCACCTTTTGTAGTTAGTACAACTAGCTCAACCCCTTCTTCTTCAATAGATCTAAGACGTTCTGCTACTCCTGGGAATGGTTGATGTCTTTGAATCCAGGTTTCTTTATCGATAGTTAAAGCACGTTTACGAACTTTGTCTAAGGCAGTTTGTAGTTGATTTGATTGCCAATTCCATGCTTTTAATGCTGCTACGGATTGCTGGGAAAAGTTTGTTTCATATGACTGAGTTCCTTCTTGAGTTAATGGGCTCTCTGGGCGTAGTAGTTCTGCTGCTAAAAGGACCATCTCCCATCCATGATTGATCCATGGGCGTAGCTTTTGAAAAGAATTAGGTACCCTTTTAGGCAAGCTGTCAGA
>QCFC01000002.1 GCA_003278465.1 Prochlorococcus sp. AG-363-B04 | reverse complement strand
TTGCCATTGGAAGTATTTCTCTTGGTAATCTAAGAGAAGCCGAATGGAAGGAAATTCCAAAAAAAGATTGGCAGTCTATACTTAAAACCAAAAGAATTCATTACCCAAAAATTGATCACTAGACCCTTAGCTATAAGTCAATGAAAAATAAATTTCATCTAATCTGGTGGAAGAAGAAATTCAAAAAAGAAATCTTTGATTCGACTAATGTGTCAAATATTGAATTGCTTTTACAGGCAGGAAAATGCTTGAAGAATCAACGAGAAAAATACGGTCTCAGTATAAAATTATTAGCAAGAAAAACTATGATAACGACCGCAGTAATTGAGGCGATAGAACAAGGCTGGGTAGAAAGGCTACCGGAAGCACCATATCTATCTTCAATGCTACCGAGATTAGAATTGGAGCTTGGACTTCCCAAAGGTAGTCTAAAGGGAGTCCTTAAAGTATCTGAAGCAAGAGATCAATATACAAAAAAAACACTAATAAAACAATTCACCCCCGGTTCTATTGACGTCTTAAGAACATGGCAGGGTAGTGTTGCGTATGCATTGGTTATTTTAGGAAGCTTAATCGCTCTCAACTATCAACAAAGACTTCTTTCTTCTTTAAATAGTGAGACTTTCAATCCATTCTCTCCAGATATAACATTAAGCAATGAACCAAAATCTATCTTAGAAAGGAATACTAATCTCAATAATCTAAGGCCTCTAGAGGAAGCAATTTCAAGGTCTCCAGAACAATGGTTTCGGTTAGCACTAAAAGACTTTAGAAACACGAACGAGATGGGAATCCTTGAAATAAAGTTAAATTCACAAAAAATCTTAAAGATTGAAAGTTCTGAGGGTATACAAACCAATATGAATGTTTCAAAAGGAATCCTCAGATTAAAAATGATACCTCCAGTTTCAGTTGAAATAAAACCTTTGACAAAGCGAAACGAATATGTGAAATGGAACAATACGAGAGTATTACCTCAAGATGATAACTTAGGCATCTACTTACTGAAATAATTTAAACCAATCTTGATGCATCCTCTTTAGATCGACCCCACGAGATTCCTCTTTCTCCATAATTGCTCAAATTACTTTCCAAAGAGAAATCAAAACTATCAAACCTCCATGACCAATTACCATCTGTTGTTCCTGGAGTATTAAATCGAGCAGAATCATCAAGGCGAATAAGATCTTGCAGAGGAACTATTACAAGACATGCATCAGTAGAAAGTCCAAGCTCAAGTAATTGTCCAACAGGATCTTCTTCAACCTGACTAATTAGCTTTGCAACTCTTCCCTTAACAACTTTATCTAAGCTATTCCACCAACCAAGGGTAGTAGAATTATCATGAGTTCCGGTATAAACAACCCAACTATTACCCTTAATATTTTCGGGTAAGTATGGATTAGAGGAATTCCCGTCAAATGCAAATTGAAGAATCTTCATTCCGGGTAAATAAAAGCTATCTCTAAGTGCCTCAACTTCTGGCGTAATGACACCCAAATCCTCAGCAATTAAAGGAAGCTTCCCACCTCGATCACTTTTAATCAAACTTAAAAGATCTTTTCCAGGTGAAGGTTTCCAAAATCCTTCTATAGCTGTTGTTGAAGTTCCTGGAACAGCCCAATAAGAAACCAGAGCACGAAAATGATCCAATCTTAAAAGATCAAATTGTTCCCATTGCCTAGCAAACCGACTTCTCCACCAATTGAATTCACTCAAGAGATGAACTGGCCAGTCATAAACAGGTGTGCCCCAAAGTTGGCCATGCTCCGAAAAGTAATCGGGTGGAACACCACTCTGAATTTCAAGATCTCCTCCCGACCCAATTGAAAATAATGATCGATGACTCCAAACATCTGAACTATCACGGGCTACATAAAAAGGAATATCCCCGAAAATTAAAACTCCTAGATCTCTTGCAAGGCTTCTTATTGATTGCCATTGTCTATGAAGATGCCACTGAAGGAGTTTATGCTCTAACAATTTAAATTCATTCTTTATTTTCCAAATATCTAATTCAGACTCATTATGCAGACTAAATTCCTTAGGCCATTTCCACCAAGGAAGACCATCATGCTGTCTTCTAATCTCCATAAATAAAGAATGGTCTTCAAGCCAAGCTTGCTTATTACACCAAGCGTTAAAAGCGAAATGCCTCACAGAATCTTGTCTATCCCAATTTTCTATCAAAGCTTTGCCTAAAAAATTACTACGAAGCTCTGCCAAAGAAAAATTCAGAGTCGAAGTCGAACCGAATTCTTTATGAGTTTCGCAAGGGAGTTCAAGAAAAGAAGATTCTGAAAGAAAATCTTCCTTAAAGAGATCCTCCGCATCAAGAAACCATGGATTTAAAGCAAAGCTTGATGGAGAGCTATAAGGCGAACCTGAAGAATCAGTAGGGGACAAAGGAAGTAGCTGCCATACCCCTATTTGATTCCTTGCTAAAGATTGCAACCATTTTCTAGCCCCTAAACCAAAAGTTCCACAAACTGGACTTTCAGGCAATGCAGTCGGATGAAGTAAAACTCCTGTTGTTCGAATGTAGTCAGAGGAAGAAGAGACCATTAAAGTAAACTAACTAGATGCCTAGACTTTGTAAAAGCAGTATTTCAACATAATCATTTTCCAGAAAAAATCACCTATTCTTTTGAGGGAATCAAGAAAAACAATTAGAATCAAGGATCATTAAATTTAGAGTATCCATAATATTAATAAGATTACTAATACAATTAAGATAAGCATCTATTCAACAACAAACAGCTATGATTACTGTCAAAACAAATAATATACAAATATTAACCTCATCTTATTTGTTTCTACTAATTTTTATCACTGCAATAGTCAAGAAAAATTCCTAAAGTTTCAAGCATTAAAATCAAATGACATCAATAATATTCTTAATTTTAGCTGGAGTACTTACAAAGGCATTTATAAGGTCATGAAAAATCATCTAGGAAGGAATCCTGGGCGGACATTACAGCGCATTGGCGCTGCTCTTTTTGGGCTTTGGTTAACTAATATTATAATTGATTTCATCTGGGAAAAACCAGACCAGGTTACCTCTAGAGGAAAATCCATTGCAACTTTACAAGTAAATCGGCCACTAGATCAGTCTACAACTGTATTGATTATCGGCAGCAAAGAAAGTCATTATAAGGATAAAAGTTTTATCAAACCATACTTAATAAGTCATTTAACTCTTCTCAAATTCACACCAAACAAGAAAATAAATGCCCTTCTAATATCTCCCAAGATCGCTATAAATTTACCTGGAGAAGAAGGCATTAACCAACTTTCATATTCTTACTATAAAGGCGGAATCTCTTTAGTTTCAGACGTGATTAATGAGATCATCAATGATCCTGCTTGGGCTCCAAAAAGATACTTGATACTATCTCATGACTACTTAAATGGAATAAAAGATGAACTAACATCCTTAAGCCCGGAGCTCATAAAAATCTTAAGCAGTAACAAAGTAAAATTAAACTTTTCAGATAATAGGAGTACAGCCTTCAAGATTTCTATCTCCAAGATCGTTAATGATCTTAACGATCCATCCAAGCTCAAGAAGCTATTAAAAATACTTACTAGTTCTTATGTAGATTTAGAAACAGATCTGAGCAA
Source organism: Prochlorococcus sp. AG-363-B04 (assembly GCA_003278465.1). Taxonomy (GTDB): domain Bacteria; phylum Cyanobacteriota; class Cyanobacteriia; order PCC-6307; family Cyanobiaceae; genus AG-363-B04. The sequence goes on along the minus strand of QCFC01000002.1, from coordinate 108,655 downwards.
AAATGAATTAATAAGTCTGGCAGCCGCCGGACTTAATTCCTCAGTATTGGAATTAAGTCCACTTTCAAGTATGAAAAATGGAAAAACAAACAACTTTATTTTAATGAATGCCGATCCACTCACTATAGACAGATGAGAAAATTATATTCATACTTCAATTTCAAAGATCTCTCATTTTGCATTTGAGTAACTCAACAATTTTATAACTACTAAACTCTACTAATTGGTCTTCAGAATAATTATTTGCCGAAAAAAAACTCAATTCATCATCAGAAATGATTCCACACCAAGGAAGTCCATCAACTCTTCTATACCAAGACTCCCACTCTCCTCCTAACTGCACAACACCTATCAAAGGAACTGAAAGACATTTGCAAAGAGCAACATATGCAGAGGCAATCCCAGGTATTTGACCAGACGGCAAAGGCTCAACCATAAGAATTGTGGGTTGTTTCCAAAATCCCAAGGCTTCTAACCAGCTGCAACCCTCAACCATGAGAATTGCAGAATCGCCATGCAACTCAACCAGTCCTTGATCGTGAGACACATTCTTAAGGATTTCATTTGGTCGGTCTCCGCAGCTGTAAGAAATAGGGCTGCCGCCCCAAAACCTTGACAAGGCAAGGGAAGCTGCGTGCATTCGCTGCTCTTTAAGCGGACCTGCTCCAACCAAAAATGGTCTTAATTGATTCATTCCTCAAACTTACTGGTAAACAAAAGGTGTAATTAGTGCCATCACAGCACTACGATCAGGTAAAAGTAAATCTTGATTACGGGGACCGTGACCAGTTTCCTGACCGAAGCCCGTAATGAGAAAGAAAGCATTACCCATGACACCCGACGACTGAGGTTATTTAGTGGTACTGCTAATCCAGACCTAGCACGAGAAATAGCAGATTACCTAGGAGTAATAGATGGGCCAAGAGTATGTAAGCGTTTTGCGGATGGCGAGCTTTACGTCCAAATTGAGCAATCAATACGAGGCTGTGATGTCTTTCTGATTCAACCAACTTGTGCTCCAGTGAACGACAATCTAATGGAGCTAATGATAATGGTTGACGCCTGCAAAAGAGCCTCTGCAAGACAAATAACTGCTGTAATCCCCTACTACGGGTACGCAAGAGCAGACCGGAAAACAGCTGGTAGAGAATCAATTACTGCAAAGCTCACAGCTAATTTACTAGTTAAATCAGGAGTCGATCGTGTTTTAGCAATGGACCTCCATTCTGCTCAGATACAGGGTTACTTTGATATCCCATGTGACCACATTTACGGCTCACCTGTTCTGGTTGATTACTTATCAAAAAAGGATTTAGGCGAGATAGTTGTTGTGTCACCTGACGTGGGAGGGGTGGCACGAGCCAGAGCATTTGCTAAGCAAATGCAAGGGGCACCTCTAGCGATAATTGATAAAAGAAGGGCTGCTCACAATGTTTCTGAAAGTCTCACAGTAATAGGTGATGTAGCAGGTAAAACCGCGGTATTAATAGACGACATGATTGATACTGGCGGTACAATTTGCGCAGGTGCTGAATTATTAAGAAAAGAAGGTGCAAAAAAGGTTTTTGCGTGTGCTTCACATGCAGTTTTCTCACCACCATCCTGTAAGAGACTATCTGAAAAGGGACTTTTCGAGCAGGTAATTGTCACTAATAGCATCCCAATTGAAACTAAAAGATCCTTCCCTCAATTAAAAATACTTTCAGTTGCCAACATGCTAGGAGAAGCTATCTGGAGAATTCATGAAGAGAGTTCAGTAAGCTCTATGTTTAGATAACTCTATTTCTCTATCATTTTTATCCATAAAAAAATAAGCACAATAAATCCTTTACTAAGAAATAGATATTTAGGTTAAACTATGAAGCAATTAAGTCTATAATTTCTCTACTATTTGATGACAATTCTTCCTCATAAATAATGTCTATTTCCTTTTTCATGCAACTTCTATGTGGTTCTTCATAAGTTCTCCATTTACTAAATATCTTTAATAATCGGGAAGCAGTTATGGGATTCCTTTTGTCTAAATTGATTAACTGATCAGCGATAAACCTATATCCACTCCCATCTACATTATGGAAAGCAAATGGATTACTAGCAAAACCACCTAAAACCGCTCTAACTACATTAGGCGACATAATATCAAATTTAGAATGATTAATTAGCTCATTCACTCTTTTCAGACAATTGTCCCTAGGGATAGAAGCTTCTAAAGCAAACCAAGAATCAAGTATCACTGGTCTATCATTCCAAAGATTATAAAAGGTATTCATTGCCTTATCTCTTTCTGGGCAATCAATATCCTTAAATGCTGCAAGAGCATTCCTAGACAAGGTCATAGAACTCCCACTTACTGCATCAAGCATTTCTTTAAAAACAGATTCATCATAAGAAGCTGCTAACCAATTCCAGGACAAACCAATAATCAAACGTTCCCCATTACCTCTTGGCCAAATATCATTACATTGATTACTATGTAAATCTAATAAATAATGTAAAGGCCTAGAAAGTCTTTTTCCAAGCATAACTTTGAATGAAGAAATTGCTTTAGCAACAGCCAAAGGGTTAGATATCACTTGTGCTGCCTCTAACTCTGCCTGACAAGGCAAACTCAGTAATGTTGCAAGTACAGCAGGAGAGTCCTTACCAAGACTTTCTATGAGATGGGTAAATGCAGAAATCAAATCCTCTTCCAGCTGATTATTTATCGAAGAGGAAGCCCGCTCAAGAATTACATCTCGCATAAGTCTTTGACCTGCTTCCCAACGTGAAAACGGATCATCATCAAAATTCAAGAGATTGAAGGTTTCCTTATCTGTAAGGTCACTCTCCCAATTCACTGGTGCAGAAAAACCTCTAAAAACAGATAAAGCTGGAGGATCTACAGAAATCGGTAAATTCTTAAATTCAAATTCAGAATTTAATCTATCTAGAACAATTAAATGTTCTTGACCTATCCTCCCTTCTAAACCAATAAATGCAATCCGTATAGGAATAACCAATAACTTCTCATAAGGCTCTCTAGGTTGATTAGGGATTTCCTGATTAAGCTTCAATTTCAAAATGCCATTAATTGGATCCCATTCTCTACGAATAGTTACTAAAGGAGTGCCTTTCTGGGAATACCAATTACAAAATAAATCTATATCAAAGCCAATTGAGGAACCATTATTACTTGCACCTTCATATATAGATTGAACGAAATCTTCTGTAGTTGCTGCCTTACCGTCAAAACGATTTACATATATTCTCATTCCTTTCATAAACTTTTCATGTCCTAACAATGTATAAAGCATTCGAATTAACTCAGCACCCTTTTCGTAAATAGTAGTTGTATAGAAGTTATCTATTGTTTTATATTTATCTGGCTTAACTGGATGAGAAGTAGGGCCTGAATCTTCTCTAAACTGTGTATTTCTAAGTAGAGATATATCTTGTATTCTCTTAACACTTTCATCGTGCAGATCAGAAGTAAAAGACTGGTCACGAAAAACCGTTAGTCCCTCTTTCAAAGAAAGCTGGAACCAATCTCTACATGTAATACGATTACCTGTCCAATTATGAAAGTATTCATGGGCTATCACACTTTCTACCCTTTCAAGCTCATAGTCTGTTGATGTATTCGCATCTGCGAGGACAAGCTTAGAATTAAATAGATTAAGACTCTTGTTCTCCATTGCTCCCATATTAAAATGCCTGACAGCAACTATATTGTATTGATCCAAGTCATACTCTAATCCATATACATTTTGATCCCATAACATAGCTTTTTTAAGTGAACATAATGCATGTAATGTACTATTAACATCAGAACTATCCACATAGATTCTTAAGGAGACTGATTTCCCTGATGAGGTTATAAATTGATCTTCTACTTTTTCTAAATTCCCTGCGACCAAAGCGAAAAGGTATGAAGGCTTAGGATATGGATCATCCCAAATCACTACATGACGTGATTGATTATTCTTAATTTTAAGAGATGAAATCTGATTCCCGTTTGAAAGCAAAACCGGATATTTCTCCTTATCAGCCTCTATCGTTACACGATATCTACTGAGGACATCCGGCCTATCTGGGTGAAAAGTAATTCTACGAAATCCTTCTGCTTCGCATTGTGTAGCAAGAATATCCCCACTCAAATACAAACCTTCAAGTGATGTATTAAGGAAGGGGTCAATCCTACATTTAACTGCCAACCTAAATGGCTCAAATAGGATATTAGGAATTATTAACTCATCAGTAGTTAATTCATACATCTGAGGCAATAGTTCTGTGCTATTAATTTCAAGGCAAAGAAGATCAAGTCCCTTTCCTTTTAATACTAAAACGTTATTCTTCTCACATATTGGTACTATATGCATAATAGATGAGACAATTACCGCATCATCATCTATATCAAAATTCAAATCAATATCTGGAATCTTAAATGGGTAAGGCCTGTAATCAGCTAAGTAAGTAAAAGAAGGATCCATTTAAAACAAGCAGCCATAGTTTATATATCTTAATTCTATTAAATAGTTACAGAAGTCCCAGTTGTCATATATACAATCCGTTGCAAAAGAATCACATGTTTGATGATGTTCCCAGCAAGGATATTTTCAAGAATTATTGATTCACTTCGTTGTTATCTTTTATTTTTCTTAAGCTTTTTGTATGCTTCACTTACTTTCTTTTTTACATCCTTAGGGAGTTGATCTGGACAAGAATTAAGTGCTCCTACCAACAACTGAGTTTCAGCGCCCCTTCTTAGCTGATTATACGAAAGCTTTTCTTTACCTGCGGACTCAACAACACCTCCATGAACGGCATCAAGAACCTGCGCAAAAGTACTTGAAGCAATTGTGATTGATTGGGGGAACTCCACTCCTACTTGACGAGCGGTACAAAATGTTGCAATACCCATACCTCGATACAGAAGTATATCTTTTGCAGCAGCGGGTTTTAGATTTGACTTCTTGTTCTCTCTAGCTATTGAGAAAGGACTATCAAATACCAATGGAGCAAAAATCAATAACGCTAGAAGGAAACGAAAATGACGGCGTGAAAAAATAACCAATGGATCTAACCGTAGTTGCAGCTATGCTGCCATCCAAAATGAACTTGTAGAGCCACGTCCTATGAGGTCTTGACAATTAATTCTCAACTCACCAAAGCCAGCGAATTGCAAAACCAAGAAGACTTTCCAGAAGAGAAACTTTGATTTAACTCAAAAATCAAGCCACACTGGGTGCTTTACTGCTACCAGCTACTAGTAAAAATAGAACTTTAAACCTTGCCGAAATGGAATGTATTAGATAAAGATGCTTCAAACAAATTCTCAATTCTTCAGCGATTTTCACAAAAACCCCATAACGTATCCCACAACTTCTAAGGATGTCAGCAGCTGTGAAGGGGGCAGAGCCCAAAGGAATACAACATCTAAAGCTCTTGCTGGTTGCTGCCCGTAGCCAGCTATCAAAGGACGATGTAAGTGAACTGGTGAAGTTTCTACAAAGCGAAGAGTGCGGTTTTGAAGTCAGTATGCAAATAGCAGACCCAACCGAACATCCCGAGCTACTTGAACTCCACAAACTTGTTGCAACACCAGCTTTAATAAAATTGTCTCCTTCACCCAAGCAAGTCTTAGCAGGAAGCAACATCTGTAAGCAAATCAAAAACTGGCTACCCAGATGGCAGCATGATGGTGTTGTTTCAGGATTAGGACTAAGTCTTAGACCCTCTGAATTTGATGGAAGCAGAACTCAAAAAGAATTACAGCTAGAAGATGAATTATTAGTTTTGAGACAAGAAAATCAAACTTTAATAAACCGTATTCAATCTCAAGAAAGATTGCTACGGATGGTTGCTCATGAATTGAGAACACCCCTTACTGCTACGGCCCTAGCTTTGCAAAGTCAGCAATTGGGTCAAATAGATCAATCTCGTTTCCAAGACGTCCTAAAAAGAAGATTAGAAGAAATGGAATTGTTATCTAAAGATTTATTAGAAGTCGGAACTACTAGATGGGAGGCTCTTTTTAATCCACAAAGACTTGATCTTGCAAATGTAGCTGCGGGAGCAATCCTAGAGCTAGAAAAAATGTGGCTTGGTAGAAACGTTTCAATCTTGACAGATATCCCTTCTGACTTACCCGAGGTTTTTGCTGACCAGAGAAGAATGAATCAAGTTTTACTCAATCTTCTTGAAAATGCGCTGAAATTCACACAAGGAGGAGGGAACATTTCTCTAACCATGCTTCACAGAACTAATTCCTGGGTGGAAGTAAGCGTTAGTGATAAGGGTCCTGGCATCCCGAAAGAAGAGCAAGAAAGGATATTTCTTGATCGTGTAAGACTTCCACAGACTTCTGGGGAAACTCAAGGCTTTGGAGTAGGACTATCAGTTTGTAGAAGAATTGTTGAAGTTCATGGAGGCCGTATATGGGTCGTATCTGAACCAGATGAAGGTGCCACATTCTTCTTTTCGGTGCCAGTCTGGCAAGGACAAAAAATTGAAAGGCCGTCATCAACCTTGACGGAGGGCGATGCTGGCCCGTAACTTTCAAAAGTGATTAGGGAAGTATCCCGCTTACATCACGGCCTCGCCCCCATCGTCTAGAGGCCTAGGACACCTCCCTTTCACGGAGGCGACAGGGGTTCGAATCCCCTTGGGGGTATGAATTAAAAACTTGAAAGGAAAAAATTAGTAACTCTCGCTTTAAAAAAAAGCCCCAAAAAAATCATTTAAATTAATTGAACCCTCAAAATCAGGATTTCTTCACAAAGTTCCCCTATAAAAAAGCTCTTCTCATACCTTCTTTCTCAACAGCAAGCAGATTTGCTGACAAATCATCTCTAAGACGTTGCTCAATAAGACTAACTGGCATACCAATGCAACCTTGCACAGTCAATTCATAAACGAGACAAGTGCCTTCTGCAATCTCCTTTAAACACCAAGCCCCCTCAAATCGCCTGAAATCTCCTTTGAGCATATGAAACTTCAACAAACCTTTTTCTTTATCTTCTGCCAATTCCAAGTTCACTTCTGCTGAAAACTTCAGACCCATTAATTTCTGAGACCCAACTTGCTTGAGCTGGACTCCGTTAGTAGTGCGAGCCAACAAAGTGCTACTAGACAAATTGGGGATAAATTCACTGAGATGCTCGTAATCAGTGAGAACAGCCCAAAGGTAATCAAATGCTATTGGAGTACGTAACTGAACAGCTAAACGTCTTGTGCCCCTTGGCAGCCTTTCCATCGTCTGCTCAATTGTGTGTCTTCTAAGAGCAGCAGATTCAGAAGACATCAAAGACGCTCTAAGAGGAGAATTTTTATGTTCCTTTGTTAAAGCCAATGTAAAAGCGGCTCTCTTAGGAGATCGAACAATACAAAAGCAAGTGACCTAAGTGTGAGTAATGACCCACTATTTCAGCTGTGCCAATCCCAAAACGTACCCTCAATTAGTGGTTTTTGCTTCTACTTCACTCTAGTGATTGGTATTCTCGACTTCTCTTTTAAATTTTTGATGGCTTACTCGGAAGCTGAAGTTGTAGCCGGAGGGCTAGCTCACATACCTGTTGTCATTGTTGCTTTCTGGCTAATACAAAGCTTTGTCCTGCAAAAAGTCGAAACTCAAAAAACTTCTGCAGCATCGACCTCTGCTCCAAAATCAACCAATTCACCATCTTCTGTTGGAACGGTTAGCGCAACAACACCGACCAATAATGCAAGAAAAGCCAGTCATCAATCGGTACCTGTAAATCTTTACAAGCCCAAATCTCCATTTTTAGGCACAGTCCAAGAGAATTACAGCCTTCTGAAAGAAGGCGCCATAGGAAGGGTAAATCACATCACATTTAATTTAGAAGGAGGTGATCCGCAACTTAAATATGTAGAAGGTCAAAGCATTGGAATAATTCCTGCTGGAGAGGATTCCAATGGAAAACCTCACAAAATTCGTCTCTATTCAATTGCCAGTACTAGGCATGGGGACAATTTTGAAGGCAATACAGTTTCCCTTTGCGTCCGTCAACTTCAATATGAAAAAGATGGCCAAACCATTGACGGTGTCTGCTCAACTTATCTCTGCGATATCAAACCAGGTGACAAAGTCAAAATTACTGGTCCAGTAGGCAAAGAAATGCTTCTCCCAGAAGAAGAAGACGCGAACATAATAATGCTCGCAACTGGGACAGGAATAGCACCCATGAGAGCTTATCTTCGTCGAATGTTCGAACCTACTGAAAGAGAAAAGAATAGCTGGAAATTCAGAGGAAAGGCTTGGCTTTTCATGGGAGCGCCAAAATCGGCAAATCTCCTATACGACTCAGATTTCGAATGGTATAAAAGCCAGTTTCCTGAAAACATCCGCTATACAAAAGCTATCAGTAGGGAACAGAACAATTCAAAAGGTGGTCGAATGTACATTCAAGACAGAGTGCTTGAAAATGCTGAAGAGATCTTCTCTCTAATAGAGAATCCTAAAACTCATATCTACCTATGTGGACTAAAAGGGATGGAGCCAGGGATAGATGAAGCCATGGAAAGTGCAGCAGCAACAAAAGGTTTGAAGTGGTCTGAGTTAAGACCTCAGCTGAAAAAAGCCGGTCGTTGGCACGTAGAGACCTACTAAAAAATCCTTAAAAACCTCACCTTACAAAAATCAAAGCTGCTCTCATCATGGGCAGCTTTTTTTCTAATCACAATTCAAATAAATTAGAGGAATGAATCAATTTTCTTCTTCATAGCTTTTTGGGGATCCAATAACAAAATGTGGCGTATCGCCCTAAACCAATTTGAATTTGCCGATTAATACATCAAACATCGGCAGAGGCCCGATTCCAATGAAAACGCCGATCACAAATCCTCTAAGAATTGGCCTCCGCCAAGAGCGTGTCATTCCACCACAATGCTTGGTCATCTTCGGAGCGAGTGGAGATCTTACTCATCGCAAACTTGTACCAGCCCTTTTTGATCTCTTCAAGCAAAGACGTCTCCCAAGTGAATTTGCACTAATTGGTTGTGCGAGAAGACCTTGGAAAGATGACGAATTTAGAGAAAAGATGACCAATGCGCTTAAAGAAAAAGTCAAAGAAGAACCTGTTCTCTGGAATCAATTCTTGGAAGGTCTATTTTATGAGCCAGTAGATCTACAAAGACAAGATGACATTCTCAGGCTAAAGAGTCGTTTAGAGGAAATTGATAAATTACGGTCAACTCATAGCAATAGGACATTTTATCTCTCTGTTTCACCAAAGTTTTATGCGAGTGGGTGCAAGGCCCTTTCAGAAGCAGGACTTTTAAAAGATTCAAAACGTAGCAGAATTGTTATCGAGAAACCATTTGGTCGAGATTATTCAAGCGCTCTATCTCTCAACCGAATAGTTCAAAGCTGTGCTCAAGAAAGTCAAATTTTTCGAATAGACCATTATCTTGGGAAAGAAACAGTCCAAAACATACTTGTACTTAGATTTGCAAATACTATTTTTGAACCAATTTGGAACAGGAACTACATTTCCAATATACAAATCACTGCAGCTGAAACAGTAGGAGTAGAAGACAGAGCTGGGTATTACGAATCTGCAGGAGCTCTTAGAGATATGGTTCAAAACCACCTAACTCAAATGCTGGCAATAACCGCAATGGAGCCACCTGGACACTTTGATCCTGAGGCAATAAGGAATGAAAAGGCAAAAGTTTTACAGGCAGCTCGTCTAGCAAATGAAACAGAGCCTTGGAAGTGCTGCATTCGAGGTCAATATGCTTTTGGAGGAACTAAATCTTTGCCTTTAAGCGCATATAGACAAGAACCTGGAGTAAATCCAAATAGCACAACTGAAACCTACGTGGCTATGAAACTATTTATTGATAATTGGCGTTGGCAAGGAGTACCTTTTTTTATCCGCACAGGCAAAAGACTAGCCAAGCGTGTCAGTGAAGTAGTTCTTACCTTTAGGGAAGCTCCAGTGCACCTCTTCGATACAGCAGGAGGATCGCCGACAGCCAATCAACTCATTCTTCGAATACAACCTAATGAAGGGGCAGAATTTCGTTTTGAAGTGAAGTCTCCTGGTTCTGGAATGCGCAGCAGACCCGTGGAAATGGAATTCTCTTATGACGAATCGTTCGGCGAACCATCTGATGAGGGTTACGTAAGACTTCTTGCTGATGCAATGCTTGGCGACCCTACGCTATTTACGCGTAGTGATGAAGTTGAGGCTGCATGGCGTCTATATACACCACTTCTAGAAATAATTGAAGACAGCCCTTGGCAATTGCCCATTCACCCATATGAGTCTAGAACCTGGGGGCCAACAGCCTCAGATGGTCTTCTTGCTACCGATGAGCTGCTATGGCGCAGACCCTAATAGTAAAAATTCCACTCTTATCTTCCCAATTAAATTATTTAAGTAATGTCCCCTCAGCTCACGCTTCAAACTCCGCTTCAACTCCCCCCCAAAGAAATTCCAAGTTATCTAGAAAAGCTATGGTCGAGCGATCAACTTGGTGATACAGGAGCCAACACATTTTCTTTACTTGTTTGGCAACCAGCTTGGCTTGAACAACAATTAATTAGGACTGATAAAATTGGAGGACCAATTCTTGGAACACAAAGAGAAGAAATAATTGAAGCAGCACGTCAAGTTATTCTAGAAACCGAGATACCTCACAGCACCTCTCCTCTTGACAAGAGTATTTCAAAAGCTCTTGAACTTCGTAGTGGGAAGAAACTAGGAGAAGACTTAAGAGGTCAACACGTAGATGCTGCAATAAGCTCGTTACAACCAAGAAGGTTAATTACATTTGCACCAACTATTAAAGAAGATAATTCTCTAGAAACATTAGTAGCAGCATACTGTCCACTCCCAGAAGAAAGTGATGGTGATAATGCCTGCGGTGATGTAGTTGTACTTCGAGGAAGTTTAACATCTCTAAATAAAGGGTTAGGAATTCTCCAACCACTACTTCTTTCCGAAATTCCTTCTTGGCTATGGTGGAATGGATGTCTAGATGAAGCAACTGATCTTCTAACGAAATTATCATCATCACCTAGAAGATTAATAATTGATACATCATTAGGGAACCCAACTATATGTCTAGATTTTCTACAAACAAGAATAAAATCTAAGCAAGCAGTAAATGATCTGAATTGGTTGAGACTTCGTAGTTGGAGAGAAACGCTAGCTATGGTATTCGACCCTCCCAACCGTAGACAGGCATTACATGATATTGTCCAACTAGATATAGACATTGAAGGTGAAAATCCTGTCCAAGGCCTCCTACTAGCTGCATGGATAGTAGACAGACTTAAATGGAAAATTAAAAATCACAAGCACCTTGAAGGTGGAATCATTGATGTTGAATTTATGAATCCTGAAAACAATTTAATTCATTTCAAATTAAACCCTCTACCAGTTGGCAGGCCAAGTATTCATCCCGGTCAAATAGTGGGAATAAGGCTTATTTGCAATCCTCAAAAACAACCAGACAACGCAGTATGCGTGATCCTTGGATCCGAATCAGGGGAATGTATGAGACTGGAAGCTGGCGGAATGGCAAGTATGGAGCTAATAGAAGAGGTCGTACCATTACAACAAAATACTGTTGAGATGGATGTTGCTCGACTCCTGAAAAGTAGTCGAGGGAGTACAAGTCCACTACTAGAATCAGCAATTCCTATTGCTGCACAACTACTTAAAAAGTCTAAATCCTCTCAATAAGTCCATAAAGATAAACCTTCATGGCATGCATAATTTCAGCACCATCAAGCAATAGCGGAAAAACCTTAGTTAGCCTAATCATTTCAGCATGGGCACGAAATCAAGGCTTAAGTCTTCAGACCTTCAAAGTAGGTCCAGATTATTTAGACCCACAACAACTCACAGCAGTCTCAGCAAAACCCTGTCGAAATCTTGACTTAGTTCTATGTGGAAAAAAGTGGGTTAAAGAAAGCTTTTACGGATTTGGGAGTAGGTCCGAATTTTCATTAATAGAAGGTGTAATGGGTTTGTTTGATGGCATAGGAGTCTCCCAGGAAGGCAGCACTGCTGCAGTAGCGCGTTACCTAAATCTTCCAATAGTCCTTGTAATTGATGCAAGAGGACAAGCGGGCTCCCTTGGAGCCTTAGTCAAAGGATTTATAAATCATGATCCAAAACTTAATTTCGCAGGAGTAATTCTTAATCATGTAAATAGCACTAGACACAAAGAACTACTATTAGAAGTGTTAAATACAATCAACGTAAAATTATTAGGAGTATTGCCAACAGATCCTCAACTAGTTCTTCCTAGCCAGCACCTTGGATTAGCACCAGTCCATGAATTCGAAAAGTTAGAAGCCTTTATAAGTCCATGGGCCTCAATTGCAGAGGAAAATTTGGATCTCACACAGTTCAGAGCTCTTCTTAAGTCTCCCAAAAGCAATCATGTAGATCCGATTAAATCCCTCATTAAAGAGAACAAAAAAACTAAATCATATGAAATTAAACCTGTAGCTGTAGCTCAAGACAAAGCATTTCACTTTCGTTATCCAGAAACCAAAGAATGCCTGGAAGCACTAGGGATGCCTGTAATTCCTTGGAGACTAGTTGAAGATGAACCAATACCCACTATTGCAAAAGGCTTAATAATTCCAGGTGGATTTCCCGAATTATTTGCATCAAGAATTTCCCAATGCAGAAAGAGTTTAAAAGACTTGTCTAATTGGTTTATGAAAAAGCCAATCTATGCAGAATGTGGAGGCATGTTAATACTCGGAGAAAGCCTAAGTGACACCAAAGGAAACATTCATTCAATGGCAGGCCTATTACCTTTTCATGCCAAGCAAGGAAAATTAAAAGTTGGTTATCGAAGCCTTAGGTGTTCAAATGATAGCCTTATTGTACGATCTGGTTATCAATTTATGGGTCATGAATTTCACAGATGGGATATTGAGAGAACACATGAATCTAATAACTTGAATCTCATTTCCCAAAACTGTAAAGATCGGAATAAATTGGGACCTATTTGGGAAAAAAAAGGATGGAATTCCATACCAAGAGAAGAAGGATGGAGTAATAAGAATCTTCATGCCAGTTGGATTCATTTGCACTGGGCAAGCTGCCCCCAAATATCAATTAATTGGCGTAAGGCATTAGACAGAAATTAAGAATTGAATGTTCTTCGACACTCCTTAGCAAAAGGCAATAAGACTAATTCGAAATAAAATATTTTCTAAGAAATTACTTATTTGATACTAAGTTGTTCTCTAAAATGTTCTTCCCAAAGAGACCTGCTCGATTCATTCTTCCGATTAGCTGCTAACCAAACTCTTTTTTTTGCTCTACTAACTGCAACATAAACAAGTTGTCTTCTCAGGGTTAGGGCCTTAGGCCAGAAAACGTCCGAGGCAACAAATACTTCGCCAAAACTACTTCCCTGACTCCTATGAACAGTAAGCACAGATGCTGGGCCAAGAGAGGCAAATGCATCCCTGATCAAAAAAAATCTTCTCCATAGTGATCGACCCTCTCCTTTCTCTGCAGTTTTTGCTTCCTCTCTCAACCTTTTCAAAGTCACTTCAAGTAGATTTCTTGCCTCTGAATCAACTGGTGGAGACAAGCGTAATTGAAGTTCTAACTGACCAGCACGAACTTTTGCCATCAAAGTTTCTATTACAGGAACACTCCAATCACTACTGCCAACAAGACCAAAATCAGATAAATCACACTTTTCTGGTTTCACATCCAATACCACTAACTCTCGGTTTGATCCAAGGACCAAGTCAGGATTCTCTCCTGAAGAAGAACCATCTCGAGATGCTGGTGCCATCACAGCATTACGACTAATAAGAATCTCACCAGGAAGAACTGGAAACTGCTCAGCCAACTCTCCATGAATAGCCCGACGGGCATGGGGAACCAAATTTTCTAAAGTCCGATTCGTATAGCAAAGAATTCTTATCTCATCAGGGTTATCATTAATAGATGACGACTTCAACGCTGACATAGCAGTCATTAACCAACTCTTCTCATCAAGACCTGCTACCAGACCTAGATTATTCTCAAAAGCCTGTATCAAAGGAGGAGCAGTACAAGGAATACTTCCTTCTCTGATTCCATTAGCTAAAATCAAAACAGGACCTTTATGTCGAACAACCTTCGTCAAATTAAACTTAATAGCTCTCTTCATAGAGAAAACTGGACTTATTGACTCTCCTATCGGAGGTAATTGAGCTGGATCACCAACAAAAACCAAACGAGTCTTATAAGGATGGGCACATTTCAAGGCTATATCCAAAAGAGTGCCATCAATCATGGAAGACTCATCAATCAGTACCAGATCTAGCGGTTCTAATGATTGAGCCGTTTGATCAGTTTCCTCACAAAGCTCTAAATCCCCTTTTCTCTTTAACTTCAAACGAAGCAATCTATGAATGGTGCTGAGATACCAAGTAGTCCTAAGCTCATTAACTTCCAAAGCCTGACGTAGTACGCCAACTGCCTTATGAGTGGGAGCTACTGCTGTCCAACACAGACCAAGAGCCTCAACAAACTTTAAAAATCTGATTGATAAAAAAGTCTTTCCACTTCCTGCATATCCACTTAAAACGAATGGGGTTCCATCATTTGCCTGTTCAAGCCAATGTCTAAATCCCTCTAAAGCATTGTTCTGGTCTGATGTGAGCTGATCATTGCTATTACTCTTAGGAGAATATGTCACCCGAAGGCAATCCCAAGAGAATGTGCCAAATGCAATGGAGATCCCAAAAAAGCCATGCCCGGCAAGGCAATTATTGGCCCAATAACGCTCCCTACTAAAACCTCAAGTCGACTATGTCCCAAGCTTTCTTTTAAAGATTCCTTAGGTGGTTCAGACCAGAGCTTCGATGGCAACAAATTGACTCTAGCTGCCGTAAAACCTGCCTGTCGTCGAATACCGCTGGCGTCATACATGACAATAAACGCAACTGTAACGGCAAATGCAAAAACAGGATTGTCAAAACCCATTTCCATTCCCAATGCTGACGCTGTGCCAGTCACCAAAGCAGAATGACTTGAAGGCATTCCACCTGTCTCAATCAAAACAACAGGTCTCCATCGACGGAAAACCAACAGTTCTATTACCAACTTGGACAACTGAGCTAATCCACAAGCAATAAGACCCCATGCCAAAACTGCATTGTCTAACAGATCAAGCCAGATAGATGAAAAACTTTGAACTAAGGTCATCTGTCACGACTAGTTATGTAATCAGCAAGTGCAAGCAATGGACTCGACGAACCCGCCCATGGCACTATTGCTGACTTTGCTTCATCTATTAATAAGTCAGCTCTTTTCCTAGATTCATCAAGTCCTAATAATTTTGGATAAGTAGTCTTATCTGCAATCAAATCTTTTCCTGCTGTTTTACCCAAAACATCACTAGAAGCAGTCACATCAAGAATGTCATCAATTATCTGAAAAGCCAAGCCGATACCTTTTGCATAAATTTCTAATGCATCAATTAAAGCCTTTTCAGCTCCTGCTACAAGTGCTCCACAAATTACACATGCCTTTAAGAGAGCTCCAGTCTTATGAAGATGGATAAATTCCAAAGTCTGAAGATCAACTTCTTTACCTTCACATTCAAGATCCACAACTTGTCCTCCAACTAGACCTGGAGCACCAGCTACTAAGGAAAGTTCACCAACAATTTTTATCAATCTTTCAGGAGGTACCTCTGGACTCCGAAGAGAAACCATCTCAAAAGCACGTGTTAATAGTGCATCACCAGCAAGTATGGCAATTGCATCTCCATAAACTTTGTGATTAGTAGGACGCCCCCTTCTCAAATCGTCATTATCCATAGCAGGCAAATCATCATGTATCAATGACATGGTATGAATCATCTCTAAGGCAACAGCTGTAGGAAGAGCCTGCTCAGCTTTTCCTCCTGCAAGCTCACATGCAGCAACACACAAAATTGGCCTAAGTCTCTTACCACCTGCCAATAGGGAATATCTCATTGCTTCTCTCAAAAATTCCGGCCGTTCAGGGCCAAGTGCAATGTCTAGCTCTTTTTCCACAAGAGCTTTCTTCTCAGCCAAATATTTAGAGAAGTCAAAAGAAGATCTTGCTACTTCAACCATAAAACGTTTCTCAATGCCGGGATTCTCTCAGGCCATGATGCTCAAGGAAGCAAATCACCCAGAGTCAGGGATAAACCGCAATGCTCCTGCCATCTAGCAACTGTATTTACCAACAACATTGCAACAGTCATTGGCCCAACACCACCAGGAACAGGGGTGATAGCGCTAACAAGCGGTTCGACTTCATCAAAACGGACATCGCCACACAATTTCAAAGTTTTTCCTTCTGCATCATTCGAGCCATTTGAAATGCGATGTATTCCAACATCTACGACAGTAGAACCCGGCTTGACATGCTCAGGGCCAATCATTTGAGGTTTACCTGCAGCAACAACCAAAATATCGGCCTTTCTGGTGATTGCACTTAAATCAGTCGTTCGCGAATGAGCTACGGTCACAGTTGAATTAGCAGCTTGGAGCATCAGAGCCATAGGTTGACCAACAAGAATGCTTCTACCTACAACAACTGCATTCTTACCTTCTAAAGGAATCTGATATTTATTTAGCGAAGCCATTATTCCTGCAGGAGTGCAACTTCTTGGCCCAGGCTCTCCTTTCAATAACCTACCTAGATTATATGTATGTAATCCATCTACATCTTTACTTGGATCAATTGTCGCAAGTAAAGGTCCTTCGTCCAGACCTATTGGCATTGGCAATTGCAAAAGAATCCCATCAACTCGATCATCATTGTTTAAATCATTTATCTTTAATCTAACATCATTTTTCGAAGTGTTAGAAGCCAAATGAACTCCATAACTAACCACACCTATCCGAGCAGAAGCTCTTTCTTTATTCGTCACATAAACCCCACTAGCAGGATCATTTCCAATTCGAATCACTGCTAGTCCAGGAGGCCTTCCAGCCACACCAATACCAGCAACAATCTCTTTATGAAGACGACTCTCCAATTCAGAGGCCAATTTTTTTCCGTCAATTCTTAATGCCATTGGTTTGGAATATGATTCTTGAAGCTTGCCCACAAAAGAAAGCTACCATTAAAGTTAACTAATTACTGCATTGGCCAGAATTCCTAGCTTGAAAAGGCTTTGGCGCATTTGGTTGCGAAACGAGTCGCCTAGGCGCCAAGTCCTCCGTTGGTCAAGACCTGACAAGGCCAGCATATTTTTGGTGTGTGTATTGGTAGCCTTTGTCTCAAGTTGGCCATGGTTAGGAAAACCAAATCTATGGCCTGGAGTTCCGGCACCTTTTGAAGCAAAAGCACCAACTGATGCATTAGTGATCGATACTGAATCACTTGAAAAAAGACGATCTCAGCTAATACCACAAGTAATAGATTCTCAAGAAACAAACCGTTTAAGAAATGAACTAGAGCGTCAATTAAAAGAACTTGAGTTAGTTGCTAAATCTAATAAATTAGATAGATTAGGCCCTGTAAATATAAGCTATAAAGAACAGATATGGCTGCGGAAAAGGAACCAAGAAGAAAAATTATCCTGGGAAAATGAAGTACGACTTGCTTCAAGAAGGATGCTCAGCCAAGGCCTTGTCAATAACCTTGCTGTCAACCAACTCCGAAAGGCTGCTTCACTCCAATTAGCTCATATTCGTGATCTGAACTTACCTGCTCATTCATTAGGAGTAAAGTTACTATCAAATACATTCCAAGGTAGTAGCAACCTTAAAACAGATCTTGGGAATAGCCAACAACTAATAGAAGAATTGATTAATGCACAAGGAAGACCAACAATTGAAGTTAATAAAGGTGACCTAATTATTAGTAAAGGAGAGAGAATTACTAAGAAATCCTATGACGTTCTCAATCATTTTGGAATGATTAGCAGAAGCCCTAGACCAGCAGCCTGGTTTAGTCGATTTAGTGAAGCTTCTATTAGTTGCGTAATATTGCTATTAATTATGCGCAGAGAGAAGCCATGCCTTCAAGCAAGGCATGGCTTACTCGCTCTAGGCCTACTTCTAGTTTCCCAAATAAGTAATTTGTGGCTAGGGACAGGTTTAAGTCCTTTAGCGGTAGTAGTTCCTCCGGCTCTTCTCCTTTCTCAAGGAATAGGAAGCACCTCAGCACTGGCATGGGTCGCAATCGAAATTCTTCTGTGGCCATTAACTATTAATGGTCTAGCAGAAGAAAGATTAATAGTTGCCTTTGCCGTCTCATCAATTGTTGCATTACAAGCTGGGCGAATGAGAAGTAGGGCTCAACTACTACAAATGGCCGTTTTATTACCTTTTGGGGCCTTACTAATCGAGTGGATTCTTTTAAGAAGCCAAATAACTCAAGGGAACAATTCCTTGGGACAACTTATTCCAAATTCAGAAGTGTTAATAACAGAAGCACTACTAATGGGAATTACTTTAATGCTAACAATATTGTTAATCCCCATACTGGAAAGCACTTTTGGATTAATAACTAAAGCTCGATTAATGGAACTAGCAGACCAAGAACGCCCATTGCTTCGCAGACTTTCATCTGAAGCACCTGGAACTTTTGAACATACTCTTATGCTTTGCGGACTAGCTGAGGAAGGAGCCAGGACAATTGGAGCAGATGTAGATCTAATCAGAACTGGAGCCCTTTATCATGATATTGGCAAGCTTCACGCTCCCGAATGGTTTATAGAGAATCAACAAGATGGCAAGAATCCCCACGATCAAATTGATGATCCTTTTATCAGTGCAGAAGTCTTACAAGCCCACGTAGATGAAGGACTAAAACTAGCTAGAAAATATCGTTTACCTAGTCCAATAGCTGATTTCATTCCAGAGCACCAAGGAACTTTGAAAATGGGATATTTTTTACATCGTGCTAGGGAAAAAAACCCAAATGTATCTGAGCACCTATTTAGATATAAAGGCCCAGTTCCTAGATCTAGAGAGACAGGTATCTTAATGCTCGCAGATGGTTGCGAGGCAGCCCTTAGGGCTCTGCATCAAAACTCAAGCAACGAAGACGCACTAGTTACGATTAGAAAAATAGTTGAAAGTAGACGGATCGATGGACAACTTAAAAATAGTACTCTTAGCAGAGCCGAAGTCGAATTAGTTGTAATTGCCTTTGCAAATGTTTGGAAAAGAATGAAACATAGACGAATTGCATATCCAATTACAACAAAAAAAGGGTTCCCTGCTTGAATAGCTACAAGACTAAGACTTTCAATTAAGCAATCTCTATAAAAATTTATTCAAGGAATGCCTTTAACTATCATATTAATAAGAAAATACAATATAGCAAGATTAGAACATTACAACCTACGATTTCTTCTATGTACAGGCCTACACCAATAGAGTAATGAAAACAAATTCAAAGCCGCTAATAAGATTGACAAACTACTAATTTCAAAAGAATTTCTAACTAATATAAATCGAACTATGCCATAAGGTAATGAGACGGAAAGTGCCATCGAAAGAGCAACAATGGCAACAATGACTCCCCATTTACGTTCAGCAAGAAGACCTGCACAAGCGACAATACCAACAATTGCTGCTGGCCAGACAATACTAATTGCAAGGCTAATATTTGCTGTTCTCATGGCAGAGCCAGAGAAAGCAATAACCCCAGTCAATGGAATAGCAACGACATTTGCCAGCAATCCCAACCAGGTCATAAACCAATAGCCACGAGTTGTTGACTCCATAAAAGAATTGTTCTTCCTAAGTTAGAACTACCAATATATAGAACCAAAAACAAATCAATAATTCAAAGCTGAAGAAGCACTAATTGATTTTAAATCTAATCCTCAAAAGCTAATTCAAACATTTCCGAGGATAACCAATCGTCCTCCACACTCCTGAGCTCGTCATAACTTCAACCCCCATACCTCTCTTACTCAAAGAACAATTAAGCCCTTGTCCTTCACACCAATCCTGTGCAGCATTAATTGCTGCTTCTATCGACTCATATGTGGTATCAAGGACAGGGTGGGGACTTCCATCCAAAGCCACTAGTCGATAAAGCCTTTGACAAAGAACCATCTATGTTCACTTGACCAACTGTCCCCATGTTCTCATGGCTTTGCTGAGCTTGCAAAGGGATGAAAAATTTCCTTTAGAAAAATCTATGCGAAAGGATATTTATGTAGTACCAGGGCCGAAAGAAATAGCTTCAAAGAGAAAGGCTTTCATCCGTCTCCACAAGATCTAATTGGGGGTGGATTACTAATTTCTCCTCAGCTGCAACAAGCCTATTCAAGGCATTTACAAAAGCTTGAGCAGCTGCAACTACAACGTCAGTATCAGCAGAATGTCCTGAAAAAAGCTTGCCATTTCTCCGCAGTCGAATTGTGACTTCACCCATTGCATCAATTCCTTCTGTGACTGATTTAACAGAAAACTCAATCAATTCATTTGGCTCTCCTGCTAATTCATTCAAAGCTCTACAAACAGCATCTACTGGGCCAGTACCAACAGCAGAAATTGTTTTTTCTTGTCCATCTTGATCAGCCAATGAAACGGTTGCTGTAGGCCTAAGACTGCTACCACAACTAACTTGCACAAGAAGCAACTGAAAACGTGCATCTGGCTGTTGAACTTGCTCACTGACAATTGCCTCTAAATCTCTATCAGTAATGTCTCTTTTTCGGTCAGCCAAATCTTTGAATCGCGCAAAAGCCTCATTTAGATCTTCTCTAGCAAGGTCATAACCAAGCTCTTCTAAACGAGCTCTCACCGCACTACGGCCGCTTAATTTTCCTAGAGATATTCGATTATCACTCAACCCTACAGTTCTTGCGTCAACAATTTCATAAGTAAGTCGATTTTTAAGAACTCCATCCTGATGAATACCAGACTCATGAGCAAAAGCATTTGCACCAACAATTGCTTTATTGGGCTGTACAACCATTCCGGTTAGATTAGATACCAAGCGAGAAGTTTTAGTAATCTCTTCCGTTCGTATTGCTGTAAGGGGTGTTGGGCTTTCTATGTTCCTACTAAAGAAAGGGTTAAAATAACGTCTTCGAACATGTAAGGCCATTACCAATTCTTCAAGAGCAGCATTACCAGCTCGCTCCCCTATACCATTTATTGTGCATTCAAACTGCCTAGCTCCATTCTTTGCTGCCTCAAGAAAATTGGCAACAGCTAATCCGAGATCATTATGACCATGAACTGATAAAACAGCATCCTCAATATTGGTTACATTTGCATTAATTCCCTTAATCAATAAACCGAATTCTGAAGGGGTTGTGTATCCAACTGTATCTGGGATATTAATCGTGCTTGCACCTGCTGCTATAGCAGCCTCTATTACTTCATAAAGGAATTCAGGATCACTTCTACCTGCATCCTCACAAGAAAACTCGACATCATCAACAAACGAACGTGCATAACTAACCATCTCAGGAACTACAGAAAGCACCTGTGAACGGGTTTTGCGCAATTTGTGCTCTAGATGAATATCGCTAGTAGCGATGAAAGTATGAATACGTTTCTGAGAAGCTGGAGAGACAGCTTCTGCACAAGCTCTGATATCAGCTTTTGATGCTCTTGCTAATCCACAAATAACTGGTCCATCTCCACTCCCAACATGATCTGCAATTCGTTGGACTGCAGCAAAATCCCCCTGACTTGCATATGGAAACCCTGCCTCAATAATGTCAACTCCCAACCTTGCAAGCTGCTGAGCTATAGCCAGTTTTTCTTCAAGGTTGAGACTTGCACCTGGGGATTGCTCACCATCCCTAAGGGTGGTGTCAAAAATCAAAATGCGACCTGGATCCTTTGCCATAAAGGCAGCCTAGAGAAACTCATTCTAAATCAAACCTGTTTTGACAATTAGCAAGATTTTATTTTCAACTATATTGAAACGTGAATTATCTCTTTACTTTTAAATTTAGTTTTTAAACTATATTAAAAGCTTTCAACTAAATTTATCAATACATAAGACAAGTCATAATTTACTAAATTCCAAAGAAAGTAATTATAAAAATACTTCTAGATAAGCACCTTGCTTCTGAACAAAACAAACAATGGTCATCATGAATTAAAAAAAGTATCCACAAATACCAAACAAATCAATATTCCTTCTGTTTCGAAAATTCTTAAAAGCCAAAAAGATTCAAATACTATTATTTCATTTTTTGATAGAAGCAATTAAAAGAGCAGGTCTACTGAAATAGAAATAAGTATTATTCACTTCATATAACCTAAAATACTGAAAGCTTTATCAGCACTCTAACAACCCTCTAAATTTGAGCATCCATTCTATAAATGAGACCAAAGGCGAAATCGCCCTGGTTCTTCACGCCCATCTCCCTTACGTGAGATCGGCTGATTCTGGTTCTTTAGAAGAGGACTGGTTTTTTCAGGCACTCTTGGAATGCTATTTACCACTTCTGCAACTTCTTGAAAAAGCAGCAGAAAAAGGACAATCGCCAAAGATCACAATTGGCCTTTCTCCCACCTTGCTATCCCTTCTTAATGATAAAGAACTAAGCAAACGTTTTCCTGATTGGATTTCTACTAGATTAAAATTACTAGAAAATACCTCAAGAGAATTTAATAATGCCTCTAGATATCTATCTGAATTTATAAAAACTCAACTCAACTACTGGGAGAATTTTGATGGAGAGATAATATCTCGTTTTGCAAACCTACAGCATTTAAATGTAGTCGATTTGCTCACATGTGCAGCTACTCACGGATACCTTCCTCTTCTTAGAGAGCACCCAGAAGTAATTCGAGGACAATTAAAAACAGCCGTTACAGAACACAGTCGCTTATTAGGGCAACCCCCACTAGGTATCTGGTTGCCAGAATGTGCCTACTACGAAGGTCTAGACAATTGGATTGCCGATGCAGGACTACGTTATGCAATTCTTGACGGGCATGGACTTCTACATGGAAAGCCTAGGCCACGCTATGGAATCTATGCTCCAATTTGCACTAAAAAAGGGATTGCTTTTTTTGGCAGAGATAGTGAATCAACCCTTCCAGTCTGGTCGGCAAAAGAAGGATACCCAGGAGATCCATCTTACCGAGAGTTTCATCGAGATCTGGGATGGGAACTTTCAGAAGAGGAACTAAACGATCTTGGTATTAAAAGCAAAAGGCCTCTTGGACTAAAGCTTCACAGCGTTACAGGTCAATTAGTAAATCTCGAAAATAAATCTATATACAATCCTTCAGAAGCTATTGCTCGCGCAAAATTGCATGCAAAACTTTATCTTCAAGATCGCAAGTCTCAATTACATAGACTTGAAGCTGAGATGAAAAATAATCCATTGTTAGTCGCACCGTTTGATGCTGAACTATTTGGACACTGGTGGTTTGAGGGACCTATATTTCTATCAGAACTATTTAAACAAGCGAAACAAGAGAACATTAATTTTACAAGCCTCCGAGATAAGCTTTCTGGTACTCCTCAAATACAATTATGTGAGCCCTCCCCATCCAGTTGGGGGCAAGGTGGTTACCATCATTATTGGCTTAACGAAAGCAATGCTTGGATAGTTCCCGAATGGAATCGAGCAAGCAAAGCTATTATCGAAATATGTAGTCAAGATTCAAATGTAAAATCACACCTAAGGTTACTAAATCAAGCCGCCAGAGAACTTCTACTTGCCCAGTCATCAGATTGGAGTTTCATTCTCAGAGCAGGAACTACAACTGACATTGCAAAGAATCGAATCCACAAACATTTAAACCATTTTTGGGATCTAATTCAAGTAATAAAAAAGAACAAGAAATATAAAATATCTTGGCTAGAAAAATTCGAATCAGAAAATAATCTATTCCCCATGATCAGAATAGGAGACTGGAAAAAAATTAAAAGCTAAAGAGAATTTATACCGAAAATCATTCCAACTCTTACATCCCATGGTGAGATCCAGAAAAGCTTAAGCATAACTATCAATAATTTTGGAAGTGGAAGAGTATTAGCTAAAAATCCTGACCAGTCTTTTCTTGGCAAGTGAAAGAAAGTCTCAAAGAAACTACGAAGACGTTCCTCATCAAAACTCATTAATCTTCTAAGCCCAAATTGATAAAGTCGATGGCGTTGAACTAATTCACTCGACCAAAGGACATCCCATCCCGTCCTAGAAAGAGCTGCAGAATCCAATACAGGCTTCTGCTTCATAGCAGCAGCCAATCTCTTTGCCAAAGTAGGAGCTCTGCGCAATAAGGCTCCAACCATATATCCAGAAGCAGGATGAACCATACTTGCGGCACCTCCAAATGCCAACAAAGGCTGACTCCGATCAGGGAGAGGAAGGTTCATAGGGAAAAGGCAATGTTCTTCATGAATGATTTCTCTAATTTCAACACCTCTAGCTGCTAAACGTGATTGCAATCTTTCTCTTAATTTGCTTGAAGGGAAAGGAGGGGAACATGCTAATGAAGTCTCCTCAACAAAAAAAATACCCTCTCCAAAATCCATTGCATAGAGGAAAGTGGGAGGCTGACACCTTTCAAACTCAGTAAGATGATTAGGCCTAAAGTCCATAAGCACAAACTGGCCAGCATCTACAGGTGGTGAACTAAATCGACCAACTACTCCATAAGCAGCCTGCTCTGCAACTGGTCCATGATCTGGGCGTTTAATAAATTGACTCCTATGTCCACTTGCATCAATAACCACACGGGCTCGATAAGAATTTCCTGACGAACAAAAGACTTCAGTTTCTGCTCCAAGAACCCTAATTTCACTAGCCGTTTCAACTCTCCAATCAATTCCCCTACATCTATCTAAAAGTGATTTTTGAAGGGCATCTTGATCAAAAAGCCCATAGTCAAAATCATGACTAATTGGTTTATTGCCCTCTTCTTCAATCCCATTACCAAAATAACTAACGGTATTACTCCAACGATGCCCTAAGAGAGAAGCCATTCCGAGTGATTCCAGCTCTTCGGCCCAAATACCATAAGTATTTGGCCAAGGCTTATCTGGAGTATGTGATGCAAGAGCTGTAACTTTTAAGCCATGCTCTACTAACTCAGCGACAATGCATAAGGCTGCTGGTCCAGCCCCCATAACCAGAACATCCGAACAATTGGCCAATTTCAGGAACTTGGAGAGACGTTAGTTGAATCAAGAGACTCATCAAGATCAATTGAATGGTCCTTTTGGTCTTTGTCATCTATCTCATGAGGCACTAACACTACTTCTGCTAGATGATCCCCATCATCCAATTTCTGAAGTCTGACCCCAGTTGCCGCACGAGACTGTTGAGAAATCTTGTCTGCACTTGTTCTAACAATTACTCCTCTCTCACTGACCAAAAGCAATTCTTCCCCATATCCCAAAACTCTTAAACCCACTAACTCATCACCTTCTCTTCTGAATTTCATTGCACGAAGACCCATACCAGCCCGTTTTTGCAATCGAAATTGTGTAACAGGTACTCTTTTCCCTAAGCCACTTGCTGAAGCAACCAAGACCCAAGGACCATCACTAATAGAAATCGAATCGGGACCTTCCCCTTCCTCATCTTCAACACTTTGATCAACTTGATCAGCCAACTCGCTTGAAAGTACATCCATACTCACTAAAGAATCACCAGACCGTAAATTCATAGCTCTAACTCCACGAGCTGTTCTACCCAAAGGTCTTAACTCAGAATCATTAAGTCGGAAATGAATAGTCATCCCTGTCTTCGAACCTATCAGAACACTATCTCCAGGAACCGCTAAACGAACCCATGTCAAGGCATCTCCTTCCTCTAAACCTATAGCAATTAAACCATTCGATCTAATTTTACCAAAAGCAGAAAGCAAAGTTCTCTTTATAAGACCTCCTTTAGTAAGCATCAAAATATGTTTTTCATCATCAAAAGAAGAAACTGATAAAAGAGAGGTAATCGCCTCCTCTCTAGGAATTGGTAATAACTGAACAACGGGTGTTCCCTTGGCCACACGACTACACTGTGGGACGCGGTAAGCGGGTAGAGCATAGGCTACTCCTCGGTCACTAAATAATAATAATGTATCATGATCATTACAACTAATAAATAGTTTAACTGCTTCTTCTCCTTGTGTTCTTGTTCCCGCTTTGCCTCTAGTTCCTCTACTTGTTGACTCAAACTCATTTACAGGCATTCTCTTTAAATATCCTGCCTCAGTTAGAAGAACAACTGATCTTTCATTTGCAATTAGATCAATATCGTCAAGCCCTGCACCTAGATCCAGAATTTCTGTACGCCGAGGTAAATTATATTTTTCACGAAGCTTAGATAACTCATTCTCTATTAAATTTAAAACCCTCTCTCTCCTGTTAAGAATATCGTTGTAATCATCTATTTTCTTTAGAAGATCTTCATGTTCTAATCGAATCTTATCAGCTTCTAAAGCAGTTAAACGTCTTAACTGCATTTGGAGAATTGAATCAGCTTGAATCTCAGTAAGATCATGATTTTTCTGTAGACTTTCTTTAGCTGAAGCCGTATCTGATGCTGCTCTTATCAAAGCAATAATTTGATCTAGATTATCTAATGCAACCAAAAGACCTAACAAGATATGATCTCTTTCTTGTGCTTTACGAAGTAAATAACGTGTACGTCTCTCAATTGTTTCAATACGGAAATCAAGGAATACTTGTAACATCTTACGCAAAGTAAGTATTAGCGGTTCTCCATTTACCAATGCCAGCATATTTGCACTAAAATTACTTTGTAATGGAGTTAATTTAAATAAGTTATTTAAAACCACCTGAGGGTATGAATCTCGTCGTAATTCAACAACAATTCTCATCCCATCACGATCACTTTCGTCACGGATATCAGAGATTCCTTCCAATTTTTTATCATTAACCATTTCTGCAATTCTCTCAATTAATGCAGCCTTATTCGTCTGATAAGGCAACTCAGTGACAATTACGGCATCCCTATCTGGTCTTCCAGGAGACTCAATTGTCTCTATGTTTGCTACACCTCTCATGGTCACAGAACCTCGACCAGTTAAATATGTATCTCGTATCCCACTCCGACCAAGTATCTGTCCACCAGTTGGAAAGTCAGGACCAGGAATTATCTGCATAAGTTCTTTATCACCCAAATCAGGATTCCGGATAAGTGAAAGAAGTCCTTCTATGAGTTCATTAAGATTATGCGGAGGAATATTTGTAGCCATTCCAACAGCAATTCCAGAAGATCCATTAAGGAGCAACTGAGGAATACGCGCAGGCAAAACCGTCGGTTCTTGCTGAGAACCATCAAAATTATCGGCAAAATCAACAGTTTCTGCCTCTATATCTTCAAGAAGGCTGTCTGTAGTTAGTGACTGGAGACGCGATTCGGTATATCGCATAGCAGCAGGAGGATCGTTATCAACTGATCCAAAATTTCCATGCCCATCAATTAAGGGCATTTGCATAGAAAAATCTTGAGCCATCCTCACTAAAGCGTCATAGACGGCTGTATCCCCATGAGGGTGGTATTTACCTAAGACCTCTCCAACCACACGAGCACACTTTCTATATGGCCTTTCACTTGTAAGGCCCAATTCATACATCGCATAAAGAATGCGCCTATGAACAGGTTTCAACCCATCACGTGCATCAGGCAAAGCACGGCCAACTATCACACTCATCGCATACTCCAAATAGGAGCGCGACATCTCATTGCGAAGGTCCGTCTGGATGATCCGATCGTCAGACTCGCCTGGGCCAGAATTACCTGAACCCAATGGATCAGCCATAAAAGAGCTGTTTACCAGTCATAAGAATATCTCGGCAACTGGTAATTAGAACGACCTAAAGGACCAAAAACCGTCAAAAATTCTCTTATATCGTGATGCGTAAAAAACCTTAAGCCTGGACAGGCGCCTTAAAATGCATATTGAGGTGCTAAATGATCCATGAATTCATCGGAAGGATCAAACACAAATTCAGCCTCATCTCCACCTCCCTCCGCGGATTCCATAAAAGATCTTGACCTGTCCGATAACGATCAGATAGCTATAAACCTTGAGAGTTCTCAATTAGACGACAAGGGAGGCACATCAAAGCCAGGAATTCCTGACAATTACATTCTTCAACAAAAATCCACCGAAAAACAAACCAATCCTTCAACTGATCAAGAGAAGCAAAATCCTTCGCCAAAAGATCAGGAAGAAGGTGGAGAATGGGATCTACTTGTCCAAAAAATCAAAAAGGCAATAAGTCAAGAAAATCTTTCACAGCAGTGGATCCGTTTAAAACAGCCATTATTTATTTTCTCTGGTTTAGTCATTTTTCTATTGACTCTAAGGATTTATTCAACTGTCTTAGCGACAATTGCCAAAGTTCCACTCGCACCTCGACTTTTTGAACTCTCTGGTTTTGTTTGGTTGATTTGGTTCTCATCCAATTACCTTCTCCGTAGCAAAGACAGAAAAGAACTGATCTCAGCATTGACCAATCGATGGAAATCCCTCCTTTCCGATAGTGAGTAACTAGATATATACAAAATAAATTCCTCAACCTGGTGCTATTGACGATCTAAGTTGTTAGCTTGACCAAACTTTGTTATTCCCGCGGTGAATATTCAGTTCGGGCGCTCAAAGGTCGTTCGCAGGGCCTATGGCATAGACGAGATTGCTCTTGTCCCAGGAGGTCGCACAGTAGACCCTGAAATAACAGATACCAGTTGGTGTCTTGGTGGTATTGAACTGGAGATTCCCATTATCGCCAGTGCAATGGATGGGGTTGTTGATGTTCAAATGGCCGTGGCTCTCTCCAAGCTTGGTGCTCTTGGAGTGCTTAACCTTGAAGGGGTTCAAACCCGTTACGAGGACACAAAAGCAGTCTTAAATAGGATCAGCTCAATTGGGAAAGACGAATTTGTCCCATTAATGCAAGAGATTTATAGCCACCCCATAAAGGAAGAACTAATAAAGAAACGAATAAGAGAAATTAAAGAACAAGGAGGAATAGCTTCAGTAAGTTGTACACCTGCTGGAGCTATCCGTTATAGCAACGTAATTGCAGAAGCTGGGGCAGATCTCTTCTTTGTTCAAGCAACTGTTGTTTCAACCGAACACATTGGTCCTAGCGGACGAGAAATTCTCGACCTAAAAAAACTCTGCACAGATATTGGTATCCCTGTTGTAATAGGGAATTGCGTCACTTATGACGTTGCCATTGAATTAATGCGAGCTGGAGCAGTTGGAATAATGGTCGGGATAGGACCTGGGGCAGCTTGTACTTCTAGAGGGGTCTTAGGAGTAGGGATACCTCAAGCAACTGCAGTTTCAGATTGCATGGCAGCCCGAGAAGATTATGAAAAAGAAAGCGGCAGGTATGTGCCCGTTATTGCTGATGGTGGAATTGTTACTGGTGGAGATATCTGCAAATGCATAGCTTGCGGAGCAGATGCCGTCATGATCGGCTCTCCTATCGCTCGAGCAGATGAGGCACCTGGTAAAGGTTTTCATTGGGGCATGGCAACGCCTAGCCCAGTTTTACCAAGGGGTACAAGAATCAATGTAGGTAGCACTGGAAGCCTTGAGCGCATTCTTAGAGGTCCAGCACAACTCGATGACGGCACTCATAACCTTCTAGGGGCCCTTAAAACATCCATGGGTACCCTTGGCGCTCGAACTATTAGAGAAATGCAAGAAGTAGAGGTTGTGATAGCCCCATCTCTATTGACCGAAGGGAAGGTCTACCAAAAAGCACAACATTTAGGTATGTGCAAATAACCTGACAATCCTTAGCATGCAAGACAATCCAAGAGCCTTAACGAGAGTTAATATCTGAATGTGAGGGCTTTTGCCCACACACTCCTCACACCACCTGCCCGACGCGCTCGGGCTTTTATCTTTGCTCTCTATTTATACAAGACCGTCACAGTTCCTACAGCTATCAGGACTAAATCTTTAAATCCGCAATAACGGTTGCTAAATTTCAACGAGTTCAAAATTGTGGGAATGTCAAGTGCAGCTGCCGTTACTGACGGCTCCTTTGAACAGGACGTCCTTCAGAGCGACCTGCCAGTTCTTGTTGATTTCTGGGCACCATGGTGTGGGCCATGCAGAATGGTCTCTCCGATCGTCGATGAAATCGCCAAAGAACTAGAAGGGAAAATCAAGGTTTTCAAGCTAAATACCGACGAGAACCCAAATGTTGCCAGTCAGTACGGGATACGTAGTATCCCTACTCTGATGGTGTTCAAAGGGGGGCAAAAAGTGGATACTGTTGTTGGAGCAGTTCCTAAAGCAACTCTTTCCTCAACAATCGCCAAATACATGTAAATCTTTAGTTCCTAGAAAAATCATTTCCAAATTCCCCTCCAAAAGAATCTGATTCTCATCTATTCTTTGAGGGTCATTAGAAAATACTCGGCACCTTTTTTGTGGGATATACCCTTGGCCTAATTGATTACGGCATGGGCAATCTGCATTCAGTGCGGCTTGCCTTTAATAGACACAAGAAAGTGCTCAAAAATGTAAAGAATCCGTCTGATATCAAAGATTGTGATGCATTGATCTTGCCTGGAGTCGGTTCTTTTGATCCGGCAATGAAACACCTGAATCAAGCGAACCTAATCAGATGTCTACAAGACTGGGCTGCAAGCAATAAGCCAATGCTTGGAATCTGTTTAGGGTTGCAATTACTTTTCGAATCAAGTGAAGAAGGCACTTCAAAAGGCTTAGGACTTTTAAAAGGACATATACATAAACTACCTGAAGAAAAAGAAGAGAGAATTCCTCATATGGGCTGGTCACCACTTAATTTAAAAAAACCATGCCCTTTGTTAAAGATAAAAGATCAAACAAATTGGATGTATTTTGTTCATTCATATTCTGCTATTTTAGAAGATACAGATAATCTTGCAGCGACTACAAATTTCGGGAAAAGTGAGGTTTCGGCAATTGTTTGGGAAGGTAGGTTAGGGGCTTGTCAATTTCACCCAGAGAAATCTGCCGAAGCTGGACATCAAATGATTGGTCGATGGCTTAATTGGCTAGAAAGAGGAGCCTATTTAATTACGTGAAAGGACATTTAAGACTTTCTGGAGGTTGGAAGCTTTATAGCCCTTCAAATAAAAACACAAGACCTACATCTAGTCGAGTAAGAGAAGCGATTATGAACCTTCTCGCATATCGCTTACTGGACTCTCATTGGTTAGATCTATGCAGTGGAAGTGGTGTAATGGGATGCGAAGCATTAATGAGGGGAGCAAAAAGGGTGGTAGCTGTTGAAAGAGATAAAAAAACCGCTCATATTTGTCAAAAGAACCTCTCAATAACGGCAGCCAGATTGACACATCAAAGTCAAACAAAGGTTTTTTGTCGAGAAGTATTGAATTGGCTAAAAGGAGAACTACAGATAAATAAACATACACCAGAGTTTGATTTGATTTATTTTGATCCACCCTATAACTCAGACCTCTACTCCCCTGTTCTTACATCTCTTCTCAAAAGTAATTTACTTAAAAAAGACTCTTTAGTTATTTGCGAATATGATAGCCACAGACAATTAATCACCCCAAATTTCTGGGAAGAAGTAGATCGAAGAAGTTATGGAAGTAGTTCCTTAGTACTTCTTAGCCCTCCAAAGAGCTACTACGACGATACTGATTCCATGCATCAACAAAGAGACCTAGAAGAGTGACTGGGATTAACCCAAGCACAATTCCACAAAGGAGAGGTTCAATCATGTTCTCAATCTAATGCACAGACGAAGCCCAATTCTTTCATGCTCTTGAATTTATTGTGACGATCCCTTCATCTTCCACCACAAATCGACCTCAAAGAAGTCGTGGTTTGATCAATGCATTAGTTGTAGTTGCAGCTACTACCTGCATTGTCTTGGTTCTATGGATGTTAAGAGCCACACAAATTGACCCTTACATAAAAAAAACTGCTGACCTGAGTGGATCACCAGAAAATGGAGCAAAGCTTTTCAGAATGAACTGTGCTAGTTGCCATGGAATTACTGCAGAGGGCCTTGTAGGTCCAAGTCTTCTTGAAGTTAGTTCTCGCAAAAGTGATAGCAAACTAATAAGTCAAATTGTTAGTGGTGACACTCCACCCATGCCTAGCTTCCAAATGGAACCACAAGCCATGGCTGATCTTTTGGCCCATCTGCATTCCCTAAATTGAGTATTACTAGTTCACCTTTAAACATAAAGCTTGTATTAGTTGAACCTATAGGTCCAATAAATCTGGGAAGCGTTGCAAGACTTTGTGCAAACTTTGGCATTGAAGAATTAAGACTAGTTACTCCTCGGTGCGACCCTTGCGATCCATTAGCACAACGAATGGCAGTTAAAGGTATAAAAATCCTAAATAATGCAATTGAATTTTCATCTCTAATAGAGGCAGTTGCAGATTGCCACAAAATTATTGCCACCTGTGGAAGAAAAGAACACGGAGAGATACCACTTCATACATCAGAAGAAGCTTTGACTTGGTTCTCTAAACCAACAGATTCAGAACCTATAGCTCTTGTATTTGGAAGAGAAGACCGAGGGTTAAGTAACAATGAACTTTTGCTAGCTCAAAAAGTAATCAGACTTGATACATCACCTATTTATTCTTCTTTAAACCTTTCCCATGCCGTCGCTATTGTTCTCCATGATTTACATCGTAAATCACAAATTAATTGCGCGTTTAACGAAAAACAAACTGAACCCACAAAACTTCCAAAAACAATTCAGCTAGAGGATTATCTTACTGACGCCCAAAATCTCTTGCTTGAAATCGGTTTTCTACTAGATCATACGGCAACAGCAAGAATGGCCAAAGTGAGAGCACTTCTTCAAAGAGCAAACATTAAAGAAGGAGAAGTTGCTTTACTAAGAGGAATGCTCAGACAAATCCGTTGGGCAATTCAGACTAAGGACTTCTAACCTCCATTAAGAATTCATTTCTTCCTTGCTTTGTCAAGCAGTAATCGAGCTAACAGGTCAACCTTCACTCGACCTTTAAAACTTCTATTACGACTTTGCGTAATGGGTATTGGACTTGGGGTAATAGGTGGGTCTGCTCTTAAAACTCTGTCAAATAATCTCAAAGGGGAAAAAAATTTACTGGAAACTTTTTTCTCTCAACAAATTCTCAATAACTCAACAAGAAAGGAATTAATTACCAATTCATTTTCAGGAAGTAAACGTCAAGTACTAAGAAGTAAGTACAAATTAGGGCAAGAAATAGTTGATTTAAGTAATAGATGGGAAATCCTTGCAAAAAAAGAGCGTGATTTAGAAGTAAGTGCCTTTTTCTTAAATTTAGATAATGGACTATATGCAAAGTTAAGCCCAAACAAACCCCTTCCTGCAGCTAGCTCAATCAAAATCCCAATACTCCTAGTTGCACTGGAGATGATTGATTCTGGCCTCCTAACATGGGATGAACCCCTAGAATTAACCAAGGACGTTATTGGAGGAGGTGCAGGATGGATGGCTTTTAGTCGAATAGGTACAAAATTCCCTGCTTACGAAGTTACAAAAGAAATGATCAGAGTTAGTGACAATACAGCTACAAATATTTTAATTAAGCGTATTGGAGGCATAGCAGTTTTAAATCAACGCTTTAAATTACTTGGACTTACCTCAACAACTCTCAACAACCTTTTACCAGATTTAGGAGGTACTAACAAAACAAGTGCTCAAGATCTTGCACGCTCTATTGCAATAGTAGATACAGGAGAAGCTCTTAGTCCACGGAGCAGAGATCTTTTCCGCGAAGTAATGAGCACTTCCGAGACAAACGTCCTTCTTCCTGCAGGACTACTCAGAGGCCTTGGTGGAGGGAGGAGAGAAATCGATTCCCAACTGCTTTTAAAAGGATTTCGGGTTTATAACAAAACTGGAGATATAGGAATCTCCTATGCGGATGCAGGTTTAATTCAACAGCCAAATGGTGGCAGGGCCGTAGCAGGATTCATAGTTAAAGGCCCCTTTAATGACCCACGATCTACAGAATTAATCCGTGAAATGTCATCAGAACTGATCCCAGTCCTTAAGGAAAATGCCAAAACTCAAGAGTAAAACTAAAAGATCGCAAAAGGTCTATCTCTGCTCGAAGTATTAACCTGGTATCAAGTGCACTACTGCTAATCCCTTAGCAAAAAACACCAAGGCAGGTTTTCCAATGTTGCCTGCAAACAATCCAAATCAACACAAATCATCTACCCGTGAGTTCACCTCGGAAACGGAGGGTATTCCCCTTTACTGCTGTAATTGGCCAAGAAGAAATGAAGCTGGCCCTCTTACTGAATGTTATCGATCCACGGATCGGTGGTGTGATGATTATGGGAGACAGGGGGACAGGTAAGTCCACAACCATCCGAGCCTTGGCAGACCTATTGCCTGGAATTGATGTAGTAGTTGGTGATCCTTATAACAGCAGTCCCTCTGATCCAGATCTCCAAAGTTCCGAAGTACGACTTCGTATGGAAAATGGAGAAAACCTAGATCTAGAAAAACGCCAAGTTCCAATGGTGGATCTTCCACTAGGTGCCACAGAAGATCGTCTCTGCGGAACAATAGATATCGAGAAAGCATTAAGTGAAGGAGTCAGAGCTTTTGAACCTGGCCTTTTAGCAAAAGCAAATAGAGGGCTTCTTTACGTAGATGAAGTAAATCTGCTTGATGACCATCTTGTAGATGTACTACTCGACTCAGCAGCATCAGGTTGGAATACCGTTGAAAGAGAAGGGGTTTCAGTTAGGCATCCTGCCAGATTCGTACTAATAGGCTCTGGGAACCCAGAAGAAGGAGAGCTTCGTCCACAACTTCTTGATCGATTTGGAATGAGTGTTGAAGTAAGAACAGTTCGAGATGCTGATCAACGTGTGCAAGTAGTAGATCAACGTACTGCCTTCGATAATGATCCAGAAGCATTTACAAATTTAGTCCAACCCAACCAAGACAATTTGCAAAAAAAAGTTATTGATGCTCAGGAAAAGCTTCCAGATGTTTCCCTTGACGATGATTTACGCCTAAGAATATCTGCTGTTTGTGGGGAGCTAGATGTAGATGGATTACGAGGAGATATCGTCACAAATAGAGCTGCCAGAGCTCTTGCTGCATTTGAAGGAAGGACAGAAGTTGCTGAAGAGGATGTGGCTCGCGTCATTTCCTGCTCTCTTCGTCATCGTCTTCGCAAAGATCCCTTAGAGCAAGTCGATTCTGGCGATAGGGTAGTAAAGGTTTTCTGCAATGTTTTTGAACGCAGCGAAGACACCGACCAAAAAGCATTTGAATTAGCTCTTTCGGAATAATCATTGAAAATTCTTGGAATAGACCCTGGCCTTGCCAGAGTCGGTTATGGATTTATCGAAATCATGGAAGGGCAGCAGAAAATGATCGATTGCGGAATTATTCGCACTGATCCATCTCACAGCGAAGGGGATCGACTTGTTGAAATCGCATCAGATTTACGACAATTAATCCAATCCTGCAAACCTCAGTTAGCAGCAGTTGAAAAATTCTTCTTTTATCGATCAAGTACAACTATCAGCGTGGTCCAAGCGAGAGGGGTAATAATGATGACATTGGCGCGCTTCAAAATACCTACACTTGAATTTCCTCCAATGCAAGTAAAACTTGCCCTAACTGGTTCAGGACGTGCGGATAAAAACGAAGTCCTTTCTGCAGTAATGAGAGAACTAGAACTGATCAATCCTCCAAAGCCCGATGATGCAGCAGATGCACTTGCTATAGCTTTAACAGCATGGTTTCAGCGCTAAAGGCTCTTAAACACGTAAACATGATCAGATTTTTTAATTCATCTAACTACTAAAAATTAATGACCCAACAGATAAACATGGACAATATATTAAAGAAAGAAGAATTGCGATCTCACTTTAGAGACATAAGGCTTAGGCAAACACCATTACTAGAGGAGAGAATCCAAGAGGAAGTATTAATCACATTGCAAAAAATTTTAAATAAAAACAACAAAGAAAATAATAATCATATTGGGATTTATTGGCCACTACAAGGGGAAATAGACCTGAGATTTCTAAAAACAACAATCAAAAATCCTATAGCCCTACCAGCTACTTATTCAAATAGTGAACTAAGATACCATAAATGGACTATTAAACCTTTAATTAAAGATGCCCAAAAAATCCCTTCCCCTCTAAAAGAACCACCTTTAGAATCAAAATCTATGGAATTATTACTTATTCCTGCTCTGGCAATCGACACACTAGGTACAAGATTAGGATATGGAGGAGGATTCTTTGACCGTCTTAGGGCAAATTCCACCTGGCGCTCAATTCTTGCTTTAGCAATACTCCCCCAGGCATGTGTTTCAATTAGCCCATTGCCGAAAGACAAATGGGATATTCCACTAGATGGATTCATAACTGAAAAAGGACCAACTTATTTCAAAAAAGTTAATTATTCAATAATATAAAACCTAAAGATGATCAAACTTTCTACTATTCTGAAGAAAAAAATTCTGACTTGTAGATTACTACTTTTAATAGTAACTACTGGATATACATGGATACTGCAACCTAGAATTACTAATGCTCATTCAATCGAAAGTAGTCTTAAATACATAAATGGCAATTTAGAGCTTTACAGTGGTTTCTCAGATGGTATTCCTGCAGAAGGAGCCGTGGTTAGAATAATTAGTCCTAATGGAAAACAAATGCAGAAGATAGGCAAAATGAACTCTCAAGGGAAATTAAACTTAATTCTCCCAAAAATAAAAGAAGGTTCATTAGATATTCAAGTTGATGCCGGACCTGGTCACAGAGACTACCTTTTACTTCCGTTCCACTCTGGTAAAGTTCAAATAGAAAAAGTAGTAAAGACTGTTGATGAAGATCTATTTCCTACAAAGTTAGCATCTCTAAGTCATCATCAAATAAACAACTTTTTTAATTTTTCCTTTAACCTAGATTCTACTCATCCTCAAAACATTAAAAAGTCTAATAATGGAAACTTCTAAACAATCAACTACCACTTTTGGAAGTGAAGCCCTAGACAAAATTGTAAAAAGGCTTAAAGGGACTTCTGATCCCCGAAAACGTTATGAATACTTATTGTGGCTAGCAAAAAAACTACCATCAATGCCTGAAGAATTGCAAACTGATTCAAATAAAGTACGTGGATGCATATCAAAGGTCTATGTTCTTGGGGAAATAATCCAAGGACGTATTCTATGGAAAGGAGACTCAGATGCACTAATTACTAAAGGGCTACTTTCCCTTTTAATTGTTGGACTAAACAATCTGACAGCCCAACAAGTATTAGCGATAGATCCTGCTTTCATTGCTGAAACTGGATTACAGGTAAGCCTCACACCATCAAGAGCTAATGGATTTATGAATATTCTTTTCCACATGAAAGCACAAGCAAAAAAACTTTCAGAAGGGGATTATCCCGTTGCTCAATAGAGTCAGTTCCAAAACAACTAAACAACGAGAGAATTTCATGAGCAAAAGGATTGGAGTAGGACTACTAGGTCTAGGAACAGTAGGGACAGGGGTAGTTGAAATCCTTCAAAATCCCGAAGGCCGCCATCCTCTAGTTAAAGAGTTAGATTTAATACGTATTGGGGTAAGGGATCCAGAGCGAAAAAGAGGAGTTGAAGTTAAGAAATCCCTTCTTACGAAAAACCTCGAGGAGGTTATAGATGATCCCAAGGTTCAAGTAATTATTGAAGTTATAGGAGGAATTGAACCTGCTAGGAAATTAATAATGAAAGCTATCTCCTTAGGAAAATCAGTTGTCACAGCTAACAAAGCCGTCATTGCAAGACATGGAGAGGAAATTGCTCTTGCAGCAGCTAATGCAGGCGTATATGTACTAATTGAGGCAGCTGTCGGAGGTGGAATCCCAATAATAGAACCGTTAAAGCAATCTCTTGGTGGCAACAAGATTCAAAAAATAACTGGAATTATTAATGGCACCACCAATTACATCCTGACCAGAATGACCAAAGAAGGAATGAGCTGTGAAGAAGTCCTAAAAATCGCACAGAATCTTGGTTACGCAGAGGCTGATCCGACTGCAGATGTTGATGGACTGGATGCTGCCGACAAAATATCTATTCTCTCTGGGTTGGCTTTTGGAGGTCCGATAAATCGCTCTGAGGTTCTTACCAAAGGTATTAAACAATTAAATAGTCAAGATGTTGCATATGCAAACCAACTCGGTTATTGCGTAAAACTTCTTGCAATAGCAGAGCGAATACTCAAAGGAAGTCAAAAGGAGCAATCTCTGCCCCTCGCCGTTTCGGTTCAACCAACTCTTGTCCCAAACCACCATCCTTTAGCTGGAGTACATGGGGTAAACAATGCAATCTTTATTGAAGGTAATCCCGTTGGAAGAGTTATGTTTTATGGACCTGGAGCAGGGGCAGGACCAACAGCTTCAGCGGTAGTTGCAGATCTTCTAAATATTGCAGGCATCAGCCAACTCAATTCCAATCACAAGAACCTTGACCCTCTCTTAGCCGCTAGTAGCTGGCGAACTTGCCACCTCGTCAAAACCTCAGAAATAATTCAACGTAATTACATTCGCTTGAAAGCTGAAGACAATCCAGGAGTAATAGGGAAAATAGGAAGTCACTTTGGAGAATGTGATGTCTCAATTCAGTCAATAGTTCAATTTGATACCTCAAATAAAGAAGCAGAAATAGTTGTCATTACTCACCAAGTCAGTAATGGGAAAGTTCAAGAAGCATTAATGCGTATAACCGCTCTTAAAGAAATCAAAGGAATCGAATCACACCTAGCTTGTCTATAAGCAAACAAACCACTGGCAAACCAACTCAAAATGGTCCAAAGTTGAACAGATCATCTTCTAGGCGAACTAGCTCAGATGGTTTTCTGAGGCAATAATTTGCCCAACCCATAAGTAACAACATGACACTTCATCAGGGTGATTGTATTCAACTTCATGGAGAAGAAGAGTTCTTCCAAGTTATTGGAATTGATGATAGCCAAAATCGATGTTGGATTAGGCGTTGGCCATTAATGGCCAACGGATCACCCGTTTTTGAGGTATCTATTAAGCAAATTTCTCATTGCACTGACAAGGTTAAACACCCAATTTCCCTTATGGAAGGGATATAGCCTCTCTATATTTTGACAATAACTAAGCGAAATCTCTACTCAGGTTGGGCGCTTTTTTTTAAACTTTGCCTACTTTTATTCTCCCTCCTCTCTTGCACTTCCTCAAGAAAAAGTACTGAACTAATTGTAGCTAGTGCAGGGAAGATCAAATCAATTGATCCAGCACAGGTAAGTACATTTAACACATTACAACTCTTAAGTGCTTTAGGAGAACCACTTTACAGACTTCAAAAAAATGGAGATCTTGAACCAAGGCTAGCAAGCAAACCACCGTTGATTAGTAAAGATGGTCTTACTATCTCAATCCCTCTCCGCAAAAACATATTTTTTCATGACGGTACTCGCTTTGATGCAGAAGCAATGTCTTTTAGTCTAAAAAGATTCATGAGAATTGGGACATTAAAATATCTAATAGATGATCGAATTAGCAGTATAGAAACCCCTTCAAAATATCTTTTAAAGATAAAGTTAAAACGACCATCCACCTCTCTAAGAGGTCTTTTAACATCAGTTAATCTGACCCCAGTCTCACCAACATCATATAAAGACTATAAAAATAATTTTCTAAATAAAAAATTTATTGGGACAGGACCTTACATTCTTACAGCCTTCAATACGCAGCAACAAAGACTAAAACCATTTCCTTTATATTGGGACAAGTCAATAACTAATACTGGGATAAACTTTATAAATTTGAGTAATTCAACTGCACTTTTTGGGGCAATGCGGTCAGGTGAGATAGATGTACTGATTGGAAATTCTCTAGATGAAGATCAACGTCTAGCTCTACACAAGTTGTCGCAACAAGGAAAATTAAGGGAAGGTACTGGTAATCCTCTAGAAATTGGCTACATAACATTGTTGAGCAATATACCTCCTTTGAATCGTGAAAGATTACGCCAAGCTCTTGCATTAAGCATTAACCGAAAATTAATTACTGAAAGAGTCAGTTATGGACTTAGACAACCATTAAGATCCTTAGTTCCACCAGTTCTTGAAAGCAAAAGTGAATCTCCTTGGCCAATTTATGACCCGGTTAAGGCAGAAGAATTACTAAAAAATGAGGGTTTTTGCACTAGAAACAAACTAGAAATAATCTTTACCTATAGATCAAATGTTCCTGCTGATAAATTATTTGCCCTTACCTGGAAAGAACAAATCGAGAAAGATCTTTCTAAGTGCCTTTCACTAAAATTAAACAATGTTGAGTCCACCACTGTATATAGGCAACTTGGTAAAGGAGCTTTTCAGGCTGTAATACTTGATTGGAGAGGAGCTTATCCAGATCCCGAAGCATATTTATCTCCATTGTTAAGCTGCGCAAAAGTCAATCAAAAAACATGTGAAAAAGGGGAAGCAAATGTCAGTGGAAGCTTTTGGGCTTCTAATGAAATCCAAAAGGCTCTAAAACTCGGCGACAAATCCAATGGTGAAGAAAGACTTAAACAAATGAAAAAAGTTAATCAGCTAGCAGCAAAAGGGTCTGCTTATATTCCTATCTGGATTGTAAAGCCAAGAGCATGGACACAACCTCATATAACCAAGCCAGAATTCGATGGTAGCGGTCTACTTCTACTTGAACGTTTAAAAAAATTACCTAATGAGTAGAGGCAACCATCTCATTCGCTATAGCGCAGTCAGGCTAGCGTTAACCCCAATCATGATCTGGATGATTTCCAGCTTGGTTTTCTTGCTACTTCGTGTAGCACCTGGTGATCCTGTTGATGCTGTACTTGGTACTCGTGCTCCTGAAGCAGCCAGAACAGCAATGCGCATAAAACTAGGTCTAGATCAACCACTATTTCATCAATATCTAAAATTCATAGGAGGACTCTTCCAAGGTGATTTAGGTACAGCCCTTATAAACGAAGAACCTGTCAGCTCAATAGTCAGAAAAGCACTACCAGCAAGCCTAGAGCTAGTGATAACAGCTCTTTTTATAGCTTTACTTGTTGGCATTTGCGTTGGCCTAAGTGGTATAGCTAAACCTGAAAGCAATGTTGACCTAACTGGTCGTCTCTACGGAATTAGCACTTACGCACTTCCTCCATTTTGGGTGGCTATGTTAGTACAACTTATCTTTGCAATAGCGCTTGGCTGGTTTCCTGTTGGTGGGCGCTTCCCTCCTGCTCTTGTTCCTCCAGAAGGTAGTGGTTTTTTGATAATTGATAGCCTCATCAAGGCAGATTGGCCAGCATTAAAAGGCACCATCCGATATCTATTTCTACCAGCAACTACTTTAGGAATATTACTAAGTGGTGTTTTTAGCCGAACACTTCATCTAAACCTAAAAAGAATTCTGAGAACAGATTATATAGAAGCAGCCCGATCTAGAGGTCTTAATGAGCGACAAGTTGTTTTAAACCATGCCTTACCAAATGCCTTACTTCCGGTTTTAACAATTACAGGAATCACAATTGCATCGCTAATAGGAGGTGCCTTACTTATTGAGATAACCTTCTCTTGGCCTGGTATAGCTCTAAGACTGCAAGAAGCAATTAATCAACGTGACTATCCTGTGGTTCAAGGTATTGTAGTTGTTATAGCTTTTTTAATAGTAATTATAAGTTTATTAGTTGACTTGATTGTGGCAGCCTTTGATCCACGAATACGTTATTGAGTTAACAATCTCTCAACATTAAAACGATCTAACACGTAAGCACGAACTCCTGCCATCTCTCTATAACCTGATTGCATAGATTCTTGACCATTATTTATATTTTCCAAGAAGAAAATAATTTGTTCTGCAAGTAAATTCTGGACTTCAAATGGCTTCACGCCAACAAACTCTTCACCTAATTTAAATAGATCATCTGTTCTTTTATTACCTATATTTGGTTCTATTCTTATGGGAGAAAAATGACTAGCACCTTCGACAAGAAAAACACGACTAAATACATTTGGTTTAATAGACATTAACAAACTAAGTTGCTCACTCAAAGGAGGCGTTATCAAATCCAAAGTTCCTCCTATCAACAACACTGATGCCGATAATGCTGCTGATCCATAAGAAGGCCATAACAAACTTCCAAAACTATTTAAAGCTATTATTGATTTTATAGAATTGCTGATTTCACCCTTTTCTAGAGGAACATCTACTAATTGACACTGCAACAGTAAAGAAGGGTTTATCAAAGAGAGATCAGATAACTCCTTATAGCATCTATTCTTCAGGCCAACCTCAGGTCTAGCCCCAGAAGCCAATAAAGCAGTTAATGCACCTAGAGAATGCCCCACAAGTATTAATTTATCTCCTCCGATTTCTAATTCTCCATTCTTTTTAGCCAGAAAAACTGAATTTAAATCTGCAAGTCTTTCACTAAACATCTCTGCGCCAGGAAGAGGACTTCTTCCTTCTAAAAGTGCTCTAACTGCTCTCAAGTCACTACCAGGATGATCTAGAACTACAACTGGCCAACCATTTTGGCTGAGCCGCCGAGAAAGCCAGTGAAAATGATTAGGGCTACCGCCTAGTCCAGGCATCAAAACCACCCAACTATTTTGGGAAATATTAGTTTTTTGAGGTCTCCAAATCTCTAATGTCAAAGGAACTGATCGATGTGCAACCTTCATAACAAAAGGTTCAGGAAAAACCTTTTGATTAGAGTTGTAAGAAGAGGAAATCGAATTTAAGGGCCTATAATCTAATGAAAATTCCTCTAGACTTAATAAAAGTTTTTGTTGATTCTGTAATTGATTTCTTAGTCGGGTTGCAACCTGCAAAAGAGCATCTAAATCAACTCGAATCTTTTCCGCAGGAAGGGCCTGAAGAAGATCTATTGTGGAAACCTCATACT
The DNA here is from genome assembly GCA_003278465.1 of Prochlorococcus sp. AG-363-B04. Classification (GTDB taxonomy): domain Bacteria; phylum Cyanobacteriota; class Cyanobacteriia; order PCC-6307; family Cyanobiaceae; genus AG-363-B04. The sequence goes on along the minus strand of QCFC01000002.1, from coordinate 65,835 downwards.
GATTTTCAAGCAATTTTTCTAACGTATTAAAAACCTTAGTACCACTACTATCTCCATCAATACGAATTAAATTACTTACATCTTCAAGCAATTGTCTACCAGCCCAGCTCCGTAACAATTGCCTAGCCATACTTCTTTTATTTAAAAGTGGAGCTTGCAAAAGTTTTAAAAGTCCAACCCTGCTCTCTCTGTCAAGCAGATTCAACCAAACATTCAATTCAGAATTAGTACGTTCTGAAGAAGATTCCCAATCAACGAGCTCGCGTATTGAAATGGGGATCAACATGCCATCTAATTGCACCTCTAGTCTTTCAGCAGCCTTTAAAGGCATGCCACCGAGCCCACCAACAAACAGACTGCATAAGAGGCCAACAACAAATTTCATTCCTTTTGGACGTACTAGCGACACCGCAAAATCTCTCTAACTGGTGGAATCAGTTCCCCTCAGGCCTGAGAATGGTAAGTAGATTGAGGTTTTTAGCATCTATTGGGGCAGGAGGAGTCATCTATATGACTCCTATGGTATTCAATCAGATTAGTTTCTCTGCAACACAAGTTGGCAATGGCCTCGCAGCAGCTGCTCTTATAGGAACTTTGGCAAGGGTCTGTGTTGGCTATTTTCTTGATAAAGGTATCGAATACAAATGGCCTATAATCATTACAGCAATAGTATCAATTTTCGCCGATCTCTCATTATTTAGGGCTAATAATTACAACGGATATATACAAGGTCAATTACTATTTGGGATCGCAGCTGGCATTTACTGGCCAACTGTTGAGCTGGCAGTGCCATTAAATTGCAGAAACTTCTCATCCAGTAAAGGATATGCCCTAGCGAGAAGCTCTGATGCGCTAGGAATAAGCATAGGAACCCTTATAGGGGCATTATCAGCATCAATCAATTCACTCCGTTTAATCTACATAGTAGATATATTATGCATGCTATTTCTAATAAAGTTATTAAGATCGAGCAATTTATTGAATGGGTTTACTATAAAATATATTCCTCAAAAAAGAGATCATATAGGAACTCAAGAACAAGATATTGAATGGTTGTTTTTATTAACTCCCATTATTTTGATAAGTCTTGTTGCGACCACTATCTTCTCATTATTACAAAGTGCTTTACCTTTAGAACTTGTCAGGGGTGGACTAGCTCGTCCTGCAATTCAGGAGTCATGGAGTGGAATTTTTGTCTCAATTCAACTTGGATTACTGCTAATAATTCAATGGCCTATAGGAAACTGGTTATCTAATAAGAAGCCTAGTTTTGGACTCACCATAAGTCTTATAGCATTTGGAATGGGATCCTTATTAATGAGCCTTTCTTCGATTTGGAAAGAAGGGATCATAACTATTTTATTTGCGCAAATACCACTATCAATTGCAATTGCTTCTTTCCTTCCAACCGCAACGGAAGCAGTCATTGAAGCAACTCCAATTAGAAAGCAGGGGTTAGCGCTCTCGTTTTATTCTCAGTGTTTTGCAATAAGCTCTTTTTGTGCACCATTAATAGCTGGTCATTTTCTAGACAAGAATGGGCACGGAATAAACCTATGGTTATTAATGACAATATTGAGTCTATTAGCTCTTCCTCTATTAAGGTTCGTCAAGAAAAGATATTAACCAATAGAAAATCTATCCTTAAGATCCATACAAAAAACAACAAAAAAGGAAGAGAGCTACGAATCAATTTCGATCAATCTCCTCTCACGTAAGTAAAGAAATAAAGGAGCAGCACAGGCAAATGCGATTAAGAACATACTTAATATAACAACCCATAAGTTGCGCATTGCAAGGCGTCTTCCTTCTACAAAGAGCCAAATACTAAATGAACTTGCACCAATAAGAAGATCTCTAGAGAGAGACTCAGCTGCTGGATTAATATTTGCTAATTCAATAAAATGCATTACATCAAACCCTGGTCCATATAATCTTATAAATTCTATATTTGATATCGTAGGGAAAATTGCTCCTACAATAGCAAGACTCAGATACGTCCAACATAAAAAATTTCGATAATTGCTAACTTGAGAGTTCATAAAAGAATTCAGAGAAAGATTTAAAAAGGATATTTCAAAATAATTTTAACTCAAAACAATAAATAATATATTAAATCAAACTATATTCTATATCGATGAGTTTGGTCAACTGTTGAGATTTAATAGAAGATTTATTCGCTTATTTAATTAAAGTCAACTACTCCTCTACTTAGTACAATCTAAATAGATTGTGAATGAATATTTTTTGGTATTCAAATGCTAAATTAATAATCTGAAGGAAGAGCTGGCTTATAACCTCCACCTATCTGTGTTGAACATTCAAGGCTCTCCCGAGTTGATACACCAGTAGTAGGATTTACTCCGTCTGCTTGTTCACAAAGGTTTTTCTGGTCATCACTGTCCAAAACTGCAAATGTAAAGTCAGCCCCTTCAATTCTTGCACCAGCAAAACTACTGCCTGAAGCAATCATATTAATTAGAACTGCATTTCTAAGATCAGTTTTCTGAAAATTAACTCTATCAGCAAGTGTGTCTGTTAAATCAATTCCATTTAAATTGGCCCCTTTCAAGTCAGAGAGAGTTAAGACAGTTCCATGAAGGTCTACATTACTGAGATCAGCATCTCTGGCAACTGCTCCAGCAATAGAGGATTTGGAAAGGTCCTGACCATGAAGATCAATTCCTGTTATATCTGCGCGGACATAATTTGGTACTTCATCGCCTTCTTGTAGTACCGCATAAGCCGGGAAGGCTATCAAAAGGCAAAGGGAAAAACCCAGGAAACGAGTTAGGCACCAATGAACTATGGGATATCGTGCCATGGATTTAGTGAGGATGGCTTAAGTTTGACTTAAGCGGTTTCAGTATTAAAAGTCTACCTGCACGCAGACGAAAGAAACTATCTAAGTTCAGACCTATGGTTTTAAGAGGTCTCTGCAAGGAAATTTTAATTAATGCTCATACAAAAGACAATGAAAAAGAATATTAATTTAATCTTACTATTCGTGCCAATTGTTATGATACTAAATCTTATTATAGTATTTAAAAGATTTCCAGAAATCACTTCCTAAAAGTTATTGATTAAAGAAAGACTTTCTATCTGCCAAAGAACCACCAAGTGCCTAGTGGAACAAGTGTAGCAACACTGAGGCATCCTATTACCCAAGCCACTGCAGTGATTTTGGGAACTGTACTGTTTCTCATTTTATTAAAATTTGGGTCTGTTATTTTGCCTTCAATTGTATTTTCCCTATTGACCATACTACTTTTATCAACCTTCAAAAATATTATTGAATTACTGAGAGGAGGTCTAAAACTTATAGGAGCCAAGACATCATTCGTATTAGCCTCTAAGAAAGCCATTGGAGACTGAACAGATTCGGCTGCAAACGAAGGTGTCACAACTAGGAGCAAGCTAGCTAGAAGGCCTAGCAAAGGAAGGAAGACTTTAAACACTCTCAGAGATCTGATTTGATATCCATAAATCATATCCATCCCTAAGCTAAAAAGACAAGATTTCTTTCTTAACTTTAAAATTTTCATAGAAGAAAAAAATCTTACAGGTCATGATTTGTTAAAATGATGATTGATATGCTAAAGCAAACAAAAAATCATATCCAATAACAGAAGGCAATTCAAAAGGTTTTATCCTTTTTTTATCCCTGCTAATGATGCCAAAGACCAAAAAGATAACCAACATGAAATCCCTAAAAATTTAAATGCCTCCTCAAATATTTGTACTGTCTCATAACTAACAGGCATGAAATCTTGAAATATATCACTTATTACAGAAAGTCCTAAGAAAAATATTGCTGCTAAAAAAGATATAGAAGAGGAGCTAAGTATTAAGCCACGAAATCTAGATAATAAATAAATACCAAATATAACATAAGCTGAATAAAGAATATCCTGACTTATATATCTATCATGAAGAAGAAAAAAATCATCTAAGCATAACAACATAGATGAATATGCTCCAAATTTCAGAAATAAGTTCCAGCTAGAATTTTTTACCAAGCCTGAAAAAACAACAAAAGAAGTAACTGCAGCTGCTCCCGCCCAAAGCAATACACCTAAATTTGATATCATCCCTACACCTATAGGATAATTACAAGTCTGGATTAAATCTCTTAATACCAAGCCTGGTTCAATATCAGCCAATATAGAAAGTCTTAAGATAATCACATAAACCAATATTGAAGGAAAAAGAACGGTAAAAAAAAGACCTTTAAATTGATTGTTCACAATAATTCCAAATTATTGGGTAAAAAAACAAGAAATAACTTCTATAGACCTATCTAACATACCTTTAGCAATAACCACCTTAGGTCAGCGTTGTCGTAGGGAACTAGCGACAACTAGGCGAATTACTATAACAAGCTCTCCTGGTTGCAATGACACGCCAGATCTCCTCCCGCAGAAAGAGTCTCAGGGATCCAATCAAATTTTACATGCCATACTACTTGGGAAAACAACGCTCCTGAGTTTTCAAGGTGCAACAATATTTGCTTCTTAGGCTGGCTTTTGGGTTATAAGGGTCTGGATTAACTTATTTAGCGATGATCACTCACATCTTAGATTTCGCAACACAACTACCTCACCCATCTGACATTGGTTTAGTCAAGCCATCATCTGGTTTGTCAATAGTTCCTGCTATCTTTGGGTTAGTGGCAATTATTCAGGTGTCAAGTTTCCATTGGTATGCAAGAGCTAAAAATGAACCCACAGATGGATGGGGTTTATAAATAAAATAAAATAAATAATTAAATAAGAAGAAATGAGGTTGGATTTGTCCCAGCCTCATTTTTATGCAAAAAATTTATAGCAATATTTTAAATTAATCATCAAGCAACCACGATTTAAATACTATAAAATTATAAAAAAGAGTTCTTCACTAAATTACCAAGCTCATGTGCTATATGATTATGCAAATGAGAGGTCAAATTAAAATGCATTCATATGGCATTGTAAACGAAAAGCCAGAAATAAATAACATCTTCTTACAAGACTTGTATCATATAAGAGTTATGTGATATTATCCGTTGATCCTTTTTTAAAAAAGATGTTTACTTATCGTTGGCGTCAGTTCATTGGGGTGCAAATCCTTGCAATCATAATAGGATCATCAGTTATTTTAGCTGGCCCTGATATCATCTTCTTCCCACTTGGTTTAAAATAAATCATAGATAAAATCTATCTATATTAAAATATCCCTATTGTTAATAGGGATATTTTAATATAGATAGATTTTATTTGTATAGAATCCAATAGTTAATCCTATCTAATATTATAAAAATAATAAATATTTCTATATATTTTAATTATATATAAATCTCTATACATAAATCTACCATCCTCTAAAGAATGAATCACATCGCATTCAGAATATCTTTCATCTATACAATAACATTATTTATTTTTGCATTCTTACAGCATTTCCTACTAGGTAGTCAGGCATCAGATATTGGGACATTTGAGCAATTCAGTTGGCTTATAGCTAATGGAAAAATTAATGAAATAAGCAGTCTTAGAGGTATAGCACCTCTACAAGACCATTTCTCTCTATTGCTCATCCCGATAGCTTTTATTTATAAAATAATCCCAACGACCTATACTCTTATTGCACTGCAATCAATAGCATTAGGAATCATACCTGCACTAACATTAAAACTCGCAAAAGAAAAGAATAGCCCTAATCCAATTACAGCAAGCTTATTAGTAGCAGTTCTTCTATGCCCATATTTTTTTCTTGTTAATTTAGGAGATTTTCATCCCGAGATATTAACAGCACCAATAATGCTATTAGCAATACAAGAAACTAAAAAGGCTCGAAGCAATCGTTATTTTATATACTTTCTAATTACACTCTTAGTAAAGAAGTCTCAAGTACTATTTGGTGCAGGTTTAAGTCTATATGGATTAGCAAATAGGCAATACAAAAAGGCAATTATTACATTATTGATCTCAATAGGATGGTGGATAATTTCTGCAAAATTTTCAGCAGCTGGAGGAGATTATGTAAATCTAAGACTAGGATACCTGGGAGAAACAAAATCTGCAATACTTATAACAATACTAAGTAAACCTTGGTATATTTTAAGTGAAGCGACACCAGAATCAATTCTTTTTTATGTCATAGGCCTAACCTTACCTTTCTTGGCAATACTTAGAAAAAACTCACTTAATGCATTAATAGGAACACTACCTATCTTACTTACAAATATAATCTCCTCATCTGGAATCCAAAGAGAGCTTAATCATCATTATTCAATTGGAATAATGCCGTTCATTATTACAGCATGCCTAGATTCGATTAAAGATTGGGAAAAAATAGCTCATAAGACCCTAAAGTTTATTTATTATCTTACTGTTATTCTTTCAATAATATCCTTTATTGGATATGCACGCATAGGCTACTTTAAATCAAGATACTTCCCTAACCTCAAAGAAGCAATTGCATTTCATAGAGTAAAATCATCAATATCATCAGACAAATCAATACTTACTGACAAAATTTATGCTGCGCACTTTGCCAACAGACTAATTGTAAACACAATTGAATCAGGTAGATATCTTCCATTGAAAAACTATGATTACATTATTTTGCCCAACAGTGATGTAAATAATCCCAGAGAAAATCAAAAAATCAAAGCCAAGTCTAATAGAATCTCAGAAGTAATAAAAACTGCACAAGATCAAGGAATAAGTTGTAATTTTTCAGATTATTTTCAGATATGTACACCTAAGTTATAGACAATTAAATATGTAAATCATAACCAATCAAGCTCTCCTTTCTTAATCTATCAATTATTACATTATTTACTACTTGTTTATCAATGAAAAATTTTACTTACTGAATCTTGACAACTCTCTAACAATTCGAGCTCAAAAGGGAGAATCGTCTTAAGGTCTGCTTGTTGTAAAAGGTTCACTATGAACTCTGATCAGCTCATCGTCATTAACCTCGCAGCCATCCTTGTAGGCAGCACCTTTAGCGCCGACCAAAAAGTCATCAAATGGGGTGGTGTAATCATCGCTGTGGCTTCAGCAGCCTGCGCAATACTTAATTGTGGAGGCTAGTCAATTGAACCTGAAGGGACTCAAGTAAAGCAAACTCATTTCCTCTATGGTCATATTTTCAAAGTGGCCATAGAGGAAATGAGTTTCAAACTTTTACTTTTCCTATCACCTCTACCAGTAAACAAATCCACGCTATAGCCATCAAAACACTATATGTGGGTTTATAGGATCATAAGCTGCCCCTTCAGTACTACTGCAGGGGCTTTTATTTAAAGTGATACCTATTAGAAAGTAGGTTCCCCATCATCCAGACCCCAGGCTTTTAGCTGGGTCTTTTTTTTGTAAAGACAACTTTTCTCCTCAAATGTCATTTAACTAACTAACCTTGTTAAAGGCTATGAAAAGATTGACGAGACTCTAGCCTTCAAAAAAATATGCCTCAATTATCACAAGATCAACCCACCACTTCAACAAAACCAAATTCTGAACTTGTCAAATTTGGATCACTAGGAGTTTACGCAGAAGATTCGAGTCAGGCATGGGGTGTAATTCTTACCTTCTTCACTTTATTTATCTGGTTTGTATATCTAAATAATGAGCTTGGAGATCAGATTTTTAGGTCAATCATAACAGTGATTCTATTTACGGGAGGTACTCTACTGATATATAAGTTCTGGACTATTTGTCACAGAAAATTATGGAAGAAGATTAGGCCTAAATAGAATAACTATTTAATATAGAAGAAGTTTCCCAGATATTTATCTCTTTATCTTAGTTAATTAAATGCTTAATTCTAATCGAAGCAAGAACATTAAATTTAACTCATTTTTAACAACTCAAATAATGCAAATAATCCGAGCATAGCCATAGCAAATCTCCCATGTAAAACCTCTGCCCTTAAGAGTCTGCGGTAAGTCATAACGAGAGCCTCCTATGGTTTAAAGAAAACCCCCAGACGCAGAACTGGGGGTTTGTACCCCTTGAAGAAAACCTCCAGATGCAGAACTGAAGGTTTGTACCCCTTGCGTACAGGCCGACTGGTCCCCATCACCCGACCATCAAGAGTCTAGGCACTGTCAAGAGGATTGCCATCAGTACAAAACACTACCTGCAGTACTCTTGCATGCCCCCCCCTTTAACAAACACTATCCCTAGGGGGGTCGATGCGACTTTCTTAAAGCAGGCAAAATCGATCTCCAAGGTAATAATTGCAGCTCTAGGTAAGTGACAGAATCAAAAAACAAGCCTCAATAAACCTACTTTTAAAATTTCACAAATCATGAATTACTAAATTGGTGTGAATTCTCAATTTTAAAAAAATATTCCAACTGCCATCCTATGGTCTTTATAGATTTCATTTCCAAAATGAACTTCCTTGCTACCGGAACTGGTCTATTTGGTATTTCACCTTCAACAGACCAATTAATCGTTATCAATCTTTCAGCAATCCTGATTGGTACAACATTCAACTCTCAACATAATGTCCTTAAATGGGGAGGGCTCATCATCGCTGTTGTAACTGCCACATGTGCAATGTGGTGTGGGCACTAAACAATAAACAAGTAAGTCATTAAGGATTGGGGGTGAGGGAGCTTTACGTACTTCCTACCCTTAATTCTGTTAATCCAATAAGCTCAAAACCTTTATTCACAGCACTAGTCACAGTGCAAATGGCACAAAACAATAGTATCTATATCTATGTATTTACTTAAGCAAGGCGTCAAAGACCTAACTCAAAGCCTTAAGATTATGTACCGGTATGGAGAAAGCAATGACAGCAACTGCTACTACTTCGCCTGCAATGAGAGGAGCTGGAAGGAATGAGCTTCCTCCACACCTCGACGAAAACCTCCTAACCCCTCGTTTTTATACGACAGAGTTTGAGAAGGCAGCAAAAACAGACCTTGAAATCGCACGTGAAGATTTTCAAGCAATGTTTAAAGAAATGGAAGCTGACTACAATCTCAAGCATTTTGATCGAAAAGCCTCCCTGGAGCGACTTGAAGAGCTCTCTCCAGAAAACAAGGCTATATATGAAAGTTACCTAGTTCGTTCAGTTGTCTCTGAATTCTCTGGTTTCTTGCTGTTTAAAGAAATATCCAATCGGTTTAAGAAAGCTGGGAGAAAAGAATTAGGTGAATTCTTCCAATTCTTAGCTAGAGATGAAGCACGTCATGCAGGGTTCTTAGGTAGGGCTTTAAAAGCAGAGGGGATAAATGTTGACCTGCCAAACTTAGGGAAAAAGCGTGCGGCAACATTCTTCCCTCTAAGTTGGGTTCTCTATTCTCTATACCTATCCGAAAAGATTGGGTATTGGCGGTACATACTTATTAATAGACACCTTAAAGATAATCCTGATAAAGCCTGCGCACCTCTATTTGACTTCTTTGAACCATGGTGCCAAGACGAGAATCGTCATGGTGACTGCATAAATATGATGATGCGTTGCTGGCCAGGAATGACCAAAGGCTTTCGTGGCAAATTACTAAGTCGCTTTTTCCTTTGGACAGTCTTTTTAACTCATACCCTCACAGTTTGTGAACGAGGTGACTTTTACTCAATGTTAGGGATAGATCCTGTTTTATTTGACGAAGAAGTAATTATTCAAACTAATAACACTTCTCGGAATGCATTCCCATGGGTCTTTAACTTTGATGATGGTAAATTCCTAGAAATGAGGATTCAAATTCTTAAGGCATTTCGTAAATGGAGGGAAAGTTCAGGAATAGCGAAACCAATAGCTCTAAGTAAGTTTGTTTCATTAATACTGAGACAATTTGCACTCCCTATGGAAAAAACTAATTCTGTAAGATATGGATAATAAATGATTAAGCATATGAATTAGAACTAAAAGGAAAATACATAAACTAACCATTACTAGAATATAAAGCGCCTTAGTGAAAATATTATTTTTGAGTTAAATCTCAAAAGGATTTCCTTTCTTAGCCTTTACTTTCCCCAAATACTTTCCGAACTGAATTTCATAAACCTCATCCTCATTCTGGGTCTCTAACTCTAATGGTCCAATTGCCTTACCAATACAAATCAGCCCATACCCATTATCAATCATCTCTTGTGAAAGACCAATTCCATCTTTCTGATCCATTTCGCCTGAAATGATACGGACAGCACAAGTAGTGCAACAACCATTTCGACAAGAAAAAGGTAGATTTTCTCCATCCGACTCGAAACTGCGCAAAATATATTCTCCCTCTGGAACATTGGACGTCATTGTTCGTCCTGTTTTACGACAATGAACTGTGACCTTGTGGAAATTTGTCATATGACTAGGCTATGTATAAAGCAATTTTAGGTTTTAAATAACAAATAAAATATTGCTCTTCAAAAAAATAGAAATTGTCTGGTTTTCTTCTAAAGCAGTTAATAATCGCATTTATTCGCTAACACTTATGTCTCTAAAAATAGGACCTGGAGGGGGTCCTGATGCAAGCTCCCTAAGCCGATCAACATTAAGGTGGACAGTTGAACTTTTACCTCCAAAACGAAGCTTGAGCCAATTAATAGCAGTAATTTCATCGGCAACTACTGCTTCATGCCCAATATCAGACAAGTTAAATTCCCGAACAAGATCAGGAGAGAGATACCAAAACTGTACATTGTCGCCTTTTCGGCTCCGACGTTCATTCAAAGTTTCTCGTAGCTGCCCATTCCCAGCAAGCTGACCTGCAGGAGCTAAGAGTACATATAAAGCTTGAGGCTCTGACATAAAAATAAGGCCAATAGGGCTCCGAATTAGAGTATAACCAACAGACCAGATCAACTCGCGCAGAAAGGATCTGCGACTAAGAAGACTGACCATCCTAAAGAAGTTACCTGTAATGAACCAACCCTTAAAGACAAAAGAAAGGTAAACTATTAATTAACTAGTCAATCTGGTTCATAAGGTATATAAATACATAAATTACTTATACAAATATATATGCAAATCTATGTACGCAATCTAATATAACGCATTTAACAATATAGGCTCAGGAAATTGCATTATCAAGGAGTTATCAAAGGAAGATTACATTAATTTATAGAAAATTAATAATCTAAAGACTGTCAATCTTAAACAATGCCGTCATCATAGGTTTAACAACAATCGTTAGAGATGAATCTACCTTTATTTCTTCTCCTGCTGATGTTTATTAGTTGTGGTGGGTTCTCAGCAACTATTGCCAAAAACAAAGGTATTAATGTTGGCATCTGGTGTTTAGGAGGATTCATATTTGGGCCAATAGGACTCATAGCTGCTGTTGGAATGCCTGACAAAATCCAAAGACGTTACATGCGATTAATTACAGAAGCCAAGGAACCTGCAAAATATTCTTTAGAAGATAAGACTTCTTTAGAAAATAGGCAGCAAACATTATCTGAACATATTGATCTGGCTGAAGGGTTCGAGATCAGCAAAAATGCATCTGAAAGCGAAATATGGGGGAAGATTATCGAAGTCCTAGGACCTGAAAGATCTGCCGAAGCAGACAGATCAAGATCAAACTTTGCAAAATTACCTATTGGAGGTAGAGAATGCAGCATAACAAAATCAGATGGAACTATCTTTGCTATTGCGTCATCAAGAGAAGATTCTCAAAATATAGCCTTCTGGAAAATAACTCTATTAATCAAATAGAAATCTACATCTCAAACAAAAACAAGTCGAATAAAAGTAGATTCACGTCCATAAATTCTTAAAATGAATCAATATTTCCATTAGAAAAATCCATGTTTTGAAAGGCCTAGAGATATTATCCAATGAAAAGCAATAATTCAATGCAAACCAACCTCACTGAAGAAGAATTCTCTAGATAAAAAGTTTTTCTATTAGTTTTTTTAAGCTAATGTTGTCCTATGGAGAAAACACCATAAGGTAGGTGTATGGAAGAATCCTCTGAAAAAAATAACCTGACCTCCCAAGACCCTTGGTCATCAGGAGCTTCAGATGGCATAAAGGAAACCAAAGAAGAAGCTTCTCAAAGTGAAGAAGAAAATCGAATACGAGCTGCAATGCTCGAATGGAAAAAGAAAGGTAATAGCCAGTTAGCTGATGCTTGTGCAGAAGCCCTATCTTCAGCTCCAAAACAGAAAGAAAATCATTCTATTGATAATGAAAATACACAGAAAATAAAAAATCAAATTAATAAAATTGAAGCACAAGCTGAGGCCGAAATGATACTTAAGAGAAGAGAAGAATCGAATGCAAAAGAAACCAAAGGGAATAACGATTTATCTATTGAGACCTCAACCGAATCATTTCAAAAAGAACAAAAGTACAAATCCAAACAAGAACATAAAAGCCTAGTCTCAACAAAAGATAGTTTTAAAGAAATCAATAGAATAAGCACAAGAAAAGAACAGAATGCTTATACAGGTTTAATTTCTAAGAAGCTTACAAATACTAAATTTGTACTAAGATTAATTGGTATCATCTCTTTGTTTGAGCTTTCAAGAATGCTCCTAGTCTTGTTCTCATAATAGACTATTTAATCAAACTATAAATATCCAACCATTCAGCAAACTAAATCAGCTAATTCCATGAAAATCATAGAGAATCATAAAAAATTAATATCTTGGTATCAAAAGAAGTTGGGTTTAAGTGATTACGGCTTGCTTTGGCTTGTATTCTTTAAAGGCATCATATTTACTATATTGGTTCAATTATTATTATCTTAAAAGTTAAAAATCTCTATAGCATGTACTGAAGGTATCTTAGGCAAAAAAAAAAGCTTCTTCATTTTGAAGAAGCTTTTTTTTAAGAAAAAGGTCTTAATCTAATTTCTTAAATTAATCACCATTTAACTAGAGGAAGAGTTCGCCTCAATAGCGGTTAACGCACTTAAGATTCTTCTAAAGTCAAAACCCATGGCACGTAGTGCATGCCATAAATGACCTTGAATTAAGAAAAATCCCAAATAATAATGAACATTGGAAAGCCAAGCACGTGAGGTATGTCCCCAAGGTGCTGATGCATCTGTTATGTCAACAGTCTCTACCCAATAAGGAGAGATTCCAAATTTAAAAGCTAATGGCTCTCCATACCATTCAGGTGGATAAACAGTGGTGTTTTGAGCACACCAGAAGGCAACAATAATTCCCATCCAGCCAACACCAGCAAGAGACCAGGAAAGAACAGCTTCTGCAGAAAGCAAACCAGAACCTTTAAAACTGGTGTATTCACCAATTTGTCTAGTAGCAATATGCCAAGCACCACCAGTGATCTCAAGGAAAGCTAAAAAGGCATGGCCTTCCATCACTTCTTCAAGACTATCAATAGAAAGGAAGTCGAACTGATGGTTCCATATCCTCCCGAAATCTCCATATCCAGGGAAAACAGTCCTTATTTCCCCAATGGCCGGATCATAGATACCATGCCATCTAGCCCATTCCACAAACCAGATGCAAGCCACACCGAAAAATATCAAGTGATGGCCAAGAATGAAAGTCTGGTTATCTGGGTTCTCCCACTCAAGCTTGAACTTGCTAGTTGTAGGAATTGGTCCTTCCTTAAGGTCAGGGTCAAAGAGCAAAGAATGCAGTAATCCTGCACCTGCATAGACCATTGAAAAGATCAGGTGAAAGATGCCAATGGTGGCAACACCTACACCTGTCCAAACTCCGGCTTCATCAAAACCAATTCCAATAGAAGCCAAATGAGGAATGCTTACCATTCCTTGGTGGCCCATTGGGATAGAGCTGTCATAACGAGCCACCTCCCAAAGGGTGTTTGCCCCAGCCGCGAAGCAAATCAATCCTGTATGCGCAACATGCGAGCCAATAAATCGGCCTGCGCGGTTGGTCACCACAGAATTACCAACCCACCACTCATAAGTGGGGTTTGGATTTCCGTAGGTCTGCATAATTAAGAGTGCAAGGCGTAATACGCAGGGCACCCTAGACTCAAATGTGCCTTAGAAGTATGAGCTTTTTCCAGGTTTAACACTGTCGCTAATAAGTTCAAGGGCATAAGATCTCTGAAAACCATTGCTAGGCAGTGGTTTTGACTAAAAAAACCACTCTTTCTCCAAGAAGATTTTATTCAATAAATTACTCTGAGTTGCCCCTAAAAAAATTTACTAGGAGTCTTGAGAGACTCCTAGTAAGTAAAAATTTAATCCTCGGCTGTTTCAAATTGGCGCAAAAGACGGAAACCCTTACGCAAGATCAAAAATGCCCCATATGCTCCAAAAGCTAATGGAACAATTACTAAAGGATTAGGAGAAGGAATCTCTGCAAGCCCGCCGCCCTCTTGCAAGGCACTGGGACAGGGAGAAAACAACAATATGCTTCCAAAAACAAGAAGCCACCCCAAAATGGAGAAAATCCCATCACGAGTTTTTCCATCGTAGAAACGATCGAGCCCAGCAGGCCAACCAATAGAGAGAACTGCCAGGCGGGTTAGTGCCTTTTTTTCTTCTTTGCGAAACATGTTCTAATTGATCCCTAATGAGATATTCAAAAAAGCACTATAGGTAGTGGATTTCCTTTGTGTGATTCCCTTCTCAAGTAAAGTGGTGAGTGAAACATTGAGTAGTCAAGCTTTTTTGAAAGGTATTGATTTGAGTAATGAACAAAATTAATTGTATTCACCAGGCAAATCATTCTTTTTTACGGTTACCTTCCCAACCTTCTCTCCTGAGAACCTAAGCAACTCATCACCAGAAACATCGTAACCAAGTCTCTGGGCAATTTTTGCTACATCATCGGCAGTAGAAGAAGAAAGAACTTCATCCTTCAAATTTTTATCTTCCTGCATCTTATGCAGAAAAGATTTCAATTGATCTAAAGCCATGTCTTAATTGGGTGAAAGCAGAATTAAAACATTCATAATCTAACAAGAAAACTTGCTTAGCCAACGATGAAACCAAATGTATAATTATCTATCTAATATGTTAATTTATATCCAAAAGAATTTGACGTAGATACAATTAAATATAATTTATTCGGTCAATATTTACTATTATTCAACCAAAGACAAGACTAAGATCTTAGCTTTAAGTCTTTAAATCTTGAATTATTCAATGAAGGAATCATCTTGAGGCACTACAAACCAACCTTTTAAGTCCAATCCTCTACTAGAGGCCTATTCAGAATAAAAAATACAACGTAAATCCAAGAAAAATCTTCCCCGAGATCCGATCTCAAGTCAAAAAAAGACAAACTCCCCAAGACAGCTAATGTTAATAATGGCACATTAATAAGTGACCAAAAACCCTTTAAGGTGCATTATAGGTATGCGCTTTGCGCATTTCCGTGTGAGGAATCCCTAAATGAAACTCTTCCAGCAACTGCTGGTAGCACCTGCTGCATTGGGCTTAATGGCACCAATGGCTGCAAATGCTGCTGACCTAAATCTCAACGGTGTATCTGACTACTCCGCTTCTAGCGAAGAAGTAAAGAGCATCTCTCAATTCTCTGATCTATACCCAACTGACTGGGCATATCAAGCATTAACCAACTTGGCTGAGCGTCATGGTTGTGTTGCTGCAACCCCAAATGGAAGCATTAGCCGCTATGAAGCTGCTGCTCTTTTAAACAAGTGCCTTAGCGAAGTAGCTCAGGTAACCGAGGAAGAGCGTCGCTTGATCAACGAGTTCGCTCCTGAACTTGCAGTAATCAAAGGTCGCGTAGACAGTCTTGAAGGAACTGTTGGCGAATTTGAAGCTGGTCAATTCTCCGGAACCACCAAACTTTCAGGTTCTACAAAATTTGTTATCGGTGGAGTTGATGGAGTAACAGACAAAGAAGCTGTTACCTTCAATTACGACACCCAGATCGCTCTTACATCAAGCTTCACTGGCGAAGATCTCCTTAAAACTGTAATTCGCTCAGGCAACTTCTCTAATAGCGATCCATTTGGCAAGGATGGTGATGCTTTCCTTGAGACTGCTTTTGCTAACGATCTTGAAATCCACAGAAGCTTTTACCAATTCCCAGTTGGTGATTCTTTAACTGCAACTGTAGGCGCAGTAGTACGTCAAGATGACATGCTTGGTGTATGGCCAAGTTCCTATCCTGGAGATGCCATTCTTGATGTATTGACCGTTGCAGGTGCTAGTGCTGCTTATCCACTAACAATGGGTTCTGGCGCAGGCCTGACTTGGACTAACGAAAACATCAGCGCAACTGTTGCTTTCGTATCAGAAAACGGTTCTGACGCTTCTAAAGGTGTTCTCACCGACGAAGGTTCTGATGACGTAACAGCCCAGCTTGCTTGGGTTGGTGACAACTTTACAGTTGCTGCTGCTTACACCTCTGCTGATGCTGGCAACAAAACCAACACAGCTAACAAAGACGATTACGACGCTTGGGGACTAAGCGGAGTTTACGATCTCGATAACGGTGTTTCCATCAGTGCCGGCATGGGTTGGAAAACTCCTGACAAGGAAGATGACGCCGGGAACATCGAAGATGAAACCACTTGGACTATTGGAGTGGTTTGGAGCGACTTCGGTGTTGAAGGCAACAACCTTGGCGTTGCTGTCGGCACAGCTGAAGGCCATAGAGACGACTCTGGCTACGATGATCCTCTTGCCTACGAGGTTTATTACTCAATGGCAGTAAGTGACAGCGTTACCGTGACACCTTCTCTCTTCACAATTGAGAAAGATGGAGCTGATGACATCACTGGTGGTCTCGTAAAAACAACCTTTAGCTTCTGATCTATCTAAAGGTTACTTAGCAGATAATTCTGGCTAAGAAAAAACAGCAGCACCCTTAGTAACCTTTGGGTGTTGCTTTTTTTTTCCTAGATATTGACATTCCACAAAAAATTAGACTTAATAGTTTTTTATTTTTATCCTTAAACCAAAAAACAATTAAGGAGAAGCTAATACCGAGAAAAAAGGATCTCCATAACTGCTATATAGTCCTAAAAATCGCGGAGATTTTGTTATCTCTTGCAAATGACTTAATTTCTTCCATCCTTGAGAAATGAGAACAGACTTTATATAATTAATGTGATCTAAATCACTACCATCAGTCCATATTCTTGGTGCTTTAGACCAAAAAGCACGATTAGAAAAAGAGACTATCAATTCTCCACTAGGTTTAATTATCCTTTTAATTTCAACTGCAATCTCTTCTGGTTCTTGTAGATATTGCCAAGCTGCAGTCATCAAACAATAGTCAATAGAGTGATCTTCTAAAGGGAACCTTTGATCCTTATTAAAATCTTGTATCCAGAAATCATCTAATCGATAATTTTTTTCTAACTCTATTTGATTAAGTCCATGGCCTATAACCTTTTTATAATTAATCTCTTTTGGCAGGTGACTGACCCAACTACTCATCAAATCAAGAACTATGGATTCACTAGGGATCCTTTCTCTATATAACTGCGTGAGTCTAAGCCTGAACCCTTCATCCAAATGATGGACAAAACGTGGATGAGCATAAAAGATAGAATCATCAGAATTATCTTCTTTAAATCTTTGAGAATCAAGCAAAATTTTATTAGTCACTTTATTTATTCCCTACCCAATAAAAAAAAGTTTTCAGCATATCTATTAAATTACTATAAGTATAAACTATTACTAGGTTACACCTGATGCTATTGAATTATCAATAGAGAAATTTCTATATGAATAGGAGTTTTAGATTTTTTTTAAAATTCAGCCATTAATTGAAAAAATCAAATTTCAGTCCCAAGCCATTAAGTATTACAAAAAGGAAGATTCCAACAACAATCAAGAAAGACGGCCAAATAAACTTCAAACGTTGAAAAAACTCATATCTAAAATCTTCAGATTTTTCTATACGTTCTGATCTCATAAATAAAATACAACTTACTTATTAATAGCTATATAAACAAATAATGCATAAAACATAGATTTATCTTTATAGTTATCTTAGAGGACCAAAGCTTAAAGATGGAATTTTCATCTTTAATCCAGTCCCTGTCTCTACAGGGACTAACGCCTACAAGCAAGGCCATTATATGGTCAATGATATTTTTTTTAATTACTATGATAATTTCAATCACGATTTTATTCTCTAATCTTACAAAGAGGACAGAGAAAGAGTCAAAAATAAGAACTTCTAAAAATTCTAAATCAAAAGGGTTCTAGAAAGAGCTATTACATCAAGGCTTGTCTTACAGATAACAAAAGAAGCTAATCAAAAATACTGCATAACTTGGGTCATTTTATAAGTTGATTGAGATTTAGTCACACTCAACCAGCTTATTTTTTTTCTTGTGGTAATTTTTTAGCTAATCTCCTAACGCCAATAAAAAGTATTATTCCAACTACGAATGTCCAAAAAATAGGGATATATAAGTCGTTATCCATTTAATTAGTCTTAATCGGTCTAACAATATTTTCATCACTTTCATTCAGTTCATCTGGAATTTCCAAATCAAAATTTTCAAGTAGCTGCCTAAGTAATACTCGATTTTCCTGGGATTTCTTTCCCCCCTTTGGTAATTGTCTTGAAAAAAGAACTGTCGCAACAACCATTGGACCAATTACAAAGCTCAGAGGTTGCAGCTGAGACAATGACAACTCCATAATAAAAATCAAATCTTACTTTTCTCTATTTTTCCATCAAGCATGAGAAAATCCAGTCAACTTTAACAAAATGATTCTAAAAGGCCTTTGATTTCTGATCAGAAAAAATCGAAAAGTAAATAGCGATAGAAAAAACAAAGGATTTACCCTACAACAAAATAATTTATCATTACAATTTATTCTCTTTTGAAGCCTCATCAAAAAGAATTAAAAAAAACTAATACAATTCAATAAAGTAGATAAGAAACAACAAAAACTCGACTCAACAAATTATTTTAACCACTTAAAACAACTTAGCCCTCATCAAATTTATCTATAAAGATCATAAGAGGTTAATCTTTGGTTATAAAAGGTGTTTTAATAGTACGAAAAGCGGGCCAATCAATTATTTTATTTGTAACTACATACAAATCATTATTTTGGATATTGCCCATCTTCTCTTCCTTATGGCGATACCAATTATTTGGTTTACTCCAGGCATCGTACTTAGAGATATAAAAAGGAAAAGAGTACAAGCTGCAAAGGATAAAGCACAAGCGAAAGCAATTGCAAGACTTTATCCAAAGAGCAAGTAAGAGCTCTTCAAATCTCCTATCTATCAATAAGGTAAAACGAAAAAAAAACCTCAACTAAATTAGTGAGGTTTTTTTTTCGTTTAAAAGGTTTTCTTATTACAAATTAATGATGTATCTAAAAAGATCAACCACTAACTGTAAAAGTTGCATCCTTTTGATTACCTATCGCACTAGTTACTTTCTTAAAATCAAATCCCAATGCACGCAAAGCATGCCAGAAATGACCTTGAAGGTAAAAGAAACCAAGGTAATAATGGACATTGGTTAAAGCTGCTCTTGTGGAGTGACCCAAGAAAGCTGTGCCATCTGACAAATCACCTGTATCAATCCAATAAGGCGAGACTGCAAACTTAAGTTGAAGTGGCTCTCCATACCATGCCTCTGGATAAACCGTGGTATTTGTCGCACACCAGAAAGCTGCAACAATTGCCATCCAGCCAATACCAGCAAGTGACCAAGAAAGAACAGCTTCTGCAGAAAGCAGTTCAGCTCCTTTGAACTTGCTGTATTCACCAAGACGTTTCTTTTCCCATGGAGTTGATCCAGCAATAATGTGAAAAGCTCCTCCAGTGATTTCAGCAAAGGCTAAGAATGCATGGCCTCCCATAACATCCTCAAGACTGTCAATACTTAAGAAATCAAATTGGCGATGCCAAATCATTGTCAGATCAAGGTTGTAATTAACCTGACGAATAGCACCAACTGCAGGGTCATAGATACCGTGAATCCTGGCCCATTCAACAAACCAAACACATGCAACACCAAAGAAAATCAAATGGTGGCCCAAAATAAAAGTCTGGTTGTCAGGGTCCTTCCATTCCAGTTTGAACTTTCTGGCTTGGATAATCTCACTGTCCTGGAGGTCCTCATCAAAAAGTACGGCATGCATTAGCCCACCGCCTCCATAAACCATGGAGAACACCAGGTGAAGAATGGCGATTGAGGCAACACCTGCCCCCGTCCATACTCCAGCTTCATCAAATCCAATTCCGATAGACGCCAAATGGGCGAGGAATATAGAGCTCTGATGCCCCATAGGAACCGTGGGGTCAAAGCGTGCTAGCTCCCAAAGGGTGCTCCCACCAGCCGCGAAGCAAATCAATCCTGTATGCGCAACATGCGAGGAAATGAATCGGCCTGAGCGATTGGTGACCACAGAATTACCAGCCCACCACCCGTAGGTGACCTCTGGATTTCCATAGGTCTGCATAATTTTAAGAGAGAAAAGGCAAAATACCTCCCAGACCCTACAAGGGGCTCAATTCATATGGACGGAATAGTTAAAGGTCTTTATTTAGAAATCCCTCTAAGGTTTCCAAAATCCTGGTAAATCTGATGTCAGTTCTGGCGAAACCATTGTCATAATCGAATTCAAAAGAGTGACATGACATCAATAAAGTCACTGCACCGCAAGGAATTTAGTGATTAAAAACAAAAATCAAAATTTCCGTCTATCTCGAAGTTTCAATTGAAAACCTGATTCTGACCTCTATATAACAACCTTACGTCAACTGCAACAAAAAGAAGAGCAAAGACACGAAAAAGCCTCGTTTTTCAACGAGGCTTTTAAAAACTGAGTTGTCAATCTATTTTCCTGAAGAATTTAGAAAGTGACTAACTATCAAAGGGTTCTGGGAATGCCAAATGGACCAGTTCTATCCCAAAGACGTTTGAAATCAAAACCCATTGCTCGCAATGCATGCCACAAATGACCCTGAATAAAGAAGAATCCAAGATAATAGTGAACGTTTGTTAGAGCAGCACGAGTGGTATGGCCAAAGAAGGCATTTCCATCAGAAAGGTTGCCGGTATCAATCCAGTAAGGGGCCACACCAAATTTAATTTGTAAGACCTCTCCATACCAAGCTTCTGGGTAAACAGTGGTATTTGTTGAGCACCAGAAAGCTGCAACAATTGCCATCCAACCAATACCTGCTAGAGACCAAGAAAGGATAGCTTCAGCGGATAAAACGCCTGCTCCCTTAAATTTGGTGTATTCACCAATTTGCTTAGTAGCAATATGGAAGGCTCCACCAATGATCTGCCAGAAAGCTAGGAAAGCATGACCTCCCATAACATCTTCAAGACTGTCAATGGTTAGAAAATCAAACTGATGATTCCAAATAGCTGAAACATCAAGGTTGTATTCAACCTGGCGAATAGCTTCTACAGCGGGATCATAAATACCGTGAATCCTGGCCCATTCAACGAACCAGATATTCGCGACACCAAAGAAAAGCAAATGGTGTCCAAGTATGAAAGTTTGATTGTCAGGGTTATCCCATTCCAATTTGAACTTTCTGGCTTGGATAATCTGTGAATCCTGCATATCGCCAACGAACAGCACTGAGTGCAATAGCCCACCGCCTCCATAAACCATGGAGAACACAAGGTGAAGAATGGCGATTGTGGCAACACCTGCCCCTGTCCACACTCCAGCTTCGTCAAATCCAATTCCGATAGACGCCAAATGGGCGAGGAATATGGAGCTCTGATGCCCCATAGGAACCGTGGGGTCAAAGCGTGCAAGTTCCCAAAGGGTGCTGCCACCAGCCGCGAAGCAAATCAGGCCTGTATGAGCGGCATGAGCTGCAATGAATTTGCCTGAGCGGTTGGTGACCCCTGAATTACCAGCCCACCACCCGTAGGTGACGTCTGGATTTCCATAGGTCTGCATAATTTGTAAAAGAGAAAAGGCAAAATACCCCCCAGACACTACAAGGGGCTGAATTCATATGGACGGAATAGTTAAAGGTCTTTATTTAGGAGACCTCGGGAGCGTTCTTAATTCAGGAAAATCTGATTTAACTCTCTATGCAGTACAGATAATTGAATCAAGCCAAAAAAGCCACATGGGTTTCCCAGATCAATTGCGGCGTAATGGTTTTATCCTTTGCAGTCAAAGGCAGCACTTGAAGCAAAGCAACCAAGCCAATACCCTGCATAAAGAAATTTAGAATTTAAATCAAATGAAGCTGAATGGTAATAGCTGAGGAAACTAAAAGGAAATTCCCGACTAGAGACAAAAAGGGAGATTAATTCCATCATAACAATGAAAGATAAAGATATTTCTCTTTTCTATTTAATTCAAATAAGATGGTAAATCATACAAATGAGCAAAGGAATAGGTACTACTGCATCAGAGATCACGGCCAAAGCTAAAAGCCATGGAGATTCCTTGCATAAAACTTTGAATCCCCCCTAAGACAAGAAATAAATAATTAAAAAAAGACCCACTACAAATAAAAGTATGACAACCATCAGGAAGGAGGCTAAAAGCATTAGCTCCCATAGCTCTCACAGGGATCCCAGTAAAAAGGAATCATTTCCAAACAAGTTTTTTTATTCCAAGCATTTTTCAAGGTGCAACAGTGTGTTCCTGAAGCATGCTCCAGTGGGTTATAAGTACTGGGATCAGCTCTTTAATTGATGATCAATCACATCATTGATTTCGCAACACAACTACCTCACCCATCTGACATCGGTTTAATTAAGCCCTCAGGAGGATTTGAATTGGCCCCAGTTATCTGCGCACTAGGCGTAGTATTCGGTGCTTCACAATTTTTCTACTACTCTGACGACTCAAAAAGGGTAGATCCTTGGGCTAAGCGCGACTAATAAATAAATTTATAATTTTATTAGCCAAGAAAATTCAAGGATTAGCAAAAAGAGTGCAGAATGAGATTCTGCACTCTTTTTGCTAATTGAGAAAGCTCCTATATTAAAAAACAAATCAATTAAAAGGACTCACCAAGAAAGTCGAGTACTAAGTCCATACAAAATCAATCTAAATGTGTCTTTACCAACAAGAAGCAACAAGAAAAGATCAATCAGTTGAATTTAAATTAATTATGATCATTGATTACTAAAACTCATACTTATTAATTGCTTAAGAGCAAAAATTTTTACAAACTAAAATCAAACAAAATATAGCTCTCGCTTAATACCAATTATGAAATATCTAGAAGCCACACTTGAAATGCCTTATTTCGGTATTTGATCTATATATCTTGTTCAAATCATACAAGAATTTCTCTTTAGAACTTGATTAATTTAATTTTTGATGACCTAGAAGGTTCATCTAGAGCAAACTTGTTTCAAGCCCTTGACTCCAGCTTATTTAAATGGGATTTTAAACCTACATTTTAAATATGAATAATGATCAAACTAATCCGCCGCTTTATCTCCCTATTGATTTTTCTGTCAATAATTCTTGCAAGCTGGAGTGGAATTGCACTCCTGAGTAGAAGTCCAGTTGAGTCAGAAATAAAAAATGTTCTAAAAGATATCTATTTAAGTGAGAAGGCATTTATTGGAGATGTTAAAGAACTGTCATTTCTGTTGGCACAAGATATATATGAACGGAATTTCAAAGGACCTAACGAGGATAATCAAATAAATTCCAATCAATATACTGATCTTATTCAAAAAACAGATAATATCGAAAACGACTCCGATTTCATAACTCAGCCCAATACTGAGAGCATAGATATGCCAGAAATTGGCAAAGAATTGCTAGATGAAGCCTCAATATTAAACTCACAAGTTGAAGACATGTCGATTTCCGAATCCAATCAGGAATTAATAAGTGAAGACTCCATCAATAATCCAAGAATACAAAGCTTAGATCTTCTGGATAGTGATCAGGACATGATTAATAAGGAAGCCCAGACAGAGCAATCAATTGAAGAACTAAATTTATTAGGAACTGATCAACTCCTTGAAGAAGATAACTAAGGCAACCCAGAAAATAATAAACTATTTTCATCAGAGGAAAAGACACCTTAAAAGTTACTTGGATTCATTCTTAAACGAATAAATTGAACTAGAAAGAGATATAAAAATATCCATCCAATAAGCGCATCCTCAATAAATGTTGTAAGACAGATACTTTCTTCAAGTGGGACAAAATACCAAAAAGAAAAGATCAAGTTGTTACATGGTCTTAAAAAAAGAGTCAATATTCTATTTTTCCGCCAACTTTAGAGAAGTAACGTAATTATCAATGCTAGTAACTCTTAATGAACGCAGGTACCAATGCAGAGACTGTATCTATTCCTATAACCCAGCACTAGGAGATCCTAGTCAAAATATTCCACCTGGTACGCCTTTTAAGAATCTTCCACCAAACTGGATTTGTCCTGTATGCAAGGTCGGGAAAAGAAGGTTTAAGCCTATGCATCACTAAGCCAGAATGAAAGTTCTTAGAAGCTAAAGAAGCTAAATTAGTCACCAACAGATAATTTTTAACAACATAAAAGTCAACTAAAAAAAAGAATCTTTTAATAATCAAGTATAAATACCAAGGGAGCATCCCCTCAAAAGAAAGGCAATATCTATTAAAAATATTCAATGGAACTTAATTCAGGTTTTTTCTAAACACAAATAATCTAAGTTAAAATATTAATTAGATTAGTAATTATAAGAACTGATGGCAGAGCCCTAGAAAAATAGCAAAAAATTACTTAATATTCAGTTGACAAGTTCAAAGTATTTGTTGAGATGGTAAAGAGAATACTTTAAATCCTAATGGACTCAGGGAATGCAGCTTTTGATGATTTTGTAGATGATTGCTTCATCAACAAAGATCCACTCTGTGATAAAAGCAAAGAGAAATCACTAGAACTTGTTGCATCAAGGCTGATTTCAGAGCTAGTTGATGAGGATAGAGATGCCAAGGTCGCAGCCTAAAGGCAATTAAAAACAGAGCAGTATAAACTTAAATACTTACCTGAGAATTAGCTTTTAGTGATTTCAGATACCTTTTCCTTTGACCACTATCTTGAGGAGAAGGATGCCAACCTAATGCCAACCTAGTATCAATCTCTTCAAAATTGGCCTGTGAATCCAATTTAGTGATTCGTTTGTTTTTTCTTTTCATACAACCTATATAACACACTGATACGCCTTTAGCCAACCCCCCCCTAAATCCATACAGATAGTTCTTAGTGCATCTAATCAAGTAAATTAGAAGTCTTAAGACTCAATATCAAAACAAATTCAGGTAAATCTAGGTGTTTTGTTCTTCATTATTTTAATCAGATAATAATACCTTTAGTTAACAAATCAAGGCAGAAATAACTTAGATACAATAAGAAGAGATTCAGATTGATTATTCATGAAAGCCAAATTCCTCCATTCTCTATTGCAGAAAGATATCGATGATTTCTCCTTGGCGATTTTTGATTGTGCTTTTCAGAGTTTTCATGAGTCAACTCACTTGAAATAGATCGGTTATTTAAGGGCCAGAACCTCAACAAAAAAGATCTGCTTCTAGCCCAGGCATAAGAAGCCATAGGACATCGGGTAGTTCAATCCTTTAGTAGCCCATATTCGACACATACTCCAATTTTCATAACCTTACCTTTGGGATCACAATTTCACTTCCTCAAAAGAGGCCTTTAGATAAAAGGCATTATCGGTTAATGATCATTCAGGAGAACGTAATTACCTTATAAGCTCTTTTAGACTCAATTAATAAAAAACCATTATAAAGAGATTTCATATTTTAGAGAAAGAAAAAAAAATATGCATTTTATCTTTATGCTCCTCATTAGTTTGTGGGCTTAAGCACATCCTTACAACTTTATATTTTAGAGATCTTCTGAGTTTCAGAATACAAATAAACTTTCAACATTGGCCCATAATAATGATTATAGCTCACAGATTTTTATACTTACCTGCTAAATTTGTTCTGCTTAGACTCCAATCAGGAGAAGAACAAGAGTGGTTTTTGTATGCTTAAATTCTAATAAATTACTATTACATAGCCTCCCTATACAGCCTTAGTGATTAGAATGGCTACATTGCAAAAAATGATGAATTTTCTATTGACCACTTTGGCTTTGAGAGTTTTTTTGATTAATAGTTTTTTTAGCTCATCAAAAAAAATAACGATAGAGTAAAAGCCTCTTTGAGGAGACCTTTACTCTGTATTCATTAGAACTTATCTAACTTACTTAGTATATTTTCTACCTCTATAAGTCAAAACAGGATGATCAGAATGCACCATATGCTTTCTGCTTGTGTAAACGGTTCTACGGTAAGTCAATTCAACTGGCTGCTTAGAAACAGCTTCTTTATGCTGAACGTAATCTTTTCCGCGATAGAGGAGAGTAGTCATAATTCAGAGTCCGAGATTTGCCCAAGTCCCCGTTCCTTGGCTTGGGTCGAACTGCGCCTCGCTTTGTAGCAAGGTGAACGTTTTTGTAGCAACTGCTACAAAAACAATTATGAAGCCAGAATCCATTTTTGGCAAGTAGATTATTAACTCATATCATCACCGGCAAATAAAATTCACAGATCATACAGCCAGCCAAAGCCTTAGAAAATAATCAAAGCCACTAAGACTTTCAACCTATAAAAAACCTAAGCACTGAGCTCCTGTAAAAAATTTATCCAACAAATCCAGGATTATCAATGGGTTTCAAGAAAAGCCTTGTCATATCGCTCATCATTATGAACCAAGCGAAAAAACCTCAAATCGGTTTCTAATATCGAAAGTCCTTCTAAGGACGGAGAAAGAAATCTATTTGGGCACGGCTTATGGAAATCTCGGACAAATATAGATTTGGACTACCATTGGACTACCAAAGGAGCAAAATAATAAAGAGGCCACAGTTTATGCAAAAACCTGCATTGGCCTTACAAATGGGATAAGTAACAAAGGTTCCCCATATTGCTTACAAATTCCTGGACGTCTTCCGTTTCTCAAAGGATAGCGACGATGAGGTTCGCAGTATGGGCTGCGATACCTAGGCATATAAAGTTCTTCTGATAACGGTCTCTTGTGTATTGCTTTTTCTCATAATAGATAATAAATAAAAAAAGCTCTAGCAAAAAATAAAATCTATTGAGAAAAAAATTTATCCTACATTCTTAAAAAATTTAAGTTAATAGGGCTTAAGAGTCGATAATTAGTTTCAAGCTTTAAGATCTTCAATGCCACGAAAAGCATCGTCATCACTATAGTCAGGATCATCCTGAGAGATGTAAAACTCAGCTACATTTCGAAGCATAGATACAACTACATCATTTGAGCATCTTGTTCTTTCTTGAAGTCGTTTGCATGCCTCTTTTACATTTACAAAGGCATCTTCGCAAATTTCAGTAAGTTCTTCGTCTGTATATTTTTGATGATCCATGTGGAATTCAGTTTGTTTGTATGTTTATAAGATTTAGTTTTTATTATGTTTGTATATTTACTAGCAAATAAGACTGAAATCAATTGAAAATAAAGCATTGGAGCAGATTTTCAAACTATAAACCCCATCACACTTCATGATCTTACCCTCTGATAAATAGGCTCTACAATGCCTCCGTCATCATTGTCGTCATCATTATCAAAGAATGAGAAGGCAAGTAAAAGGGCTGAGAAAGGCAATAAGGGAAACAACCAGGCCAACTGGGTAAAACTCAAGATTGGCTGGACAGCAATCCAAATTGACCACACAGACCATAGTGAGCAAAAGGTTAAGAAAGCAACCAGCAAATTTGACTGCGGCATAAGTCGACCCTTTTTAAATACCCAAAGAGAATGACTCATACCTTGCGAAGACCATGTTCGGTCTGAACTAAATCAATAGTACGGATGACACGAATAGATGTTTCTTTCGGTCAGTAGTCTAATCTGCTTAGGAGTTTTGTAAAAGCCCAAAGTTATCTGAAACCTAAAACTGATTACCTAGCTAATTCCAAGTGATGATGCGATGAAAGCTGGAAGTGGGAGTCTGGAAACAACAGATGCCAATAAAGCCATATCAAATTTGTGTACTTCAGGAATAGTACGATCTAAAGCAAAGATTGCCATATACGGAATATTCAAAGCAATCTGCCATCTCCACTTATAGGTCAGAATTCCCCATACTTTTTTTAGTGAAGCCTTTTGGTTCTTATTAAGAGCATCCCACTGTGAGATAAAAAACTGTTTTAACCTACTAGTCTCAAGGAGAGCTCCTGAAGAACTATTTTCAGATTTCATTTCTAATCAATAAAGAGGTCCACTTATAGCCCATAGAGATTTTAAAATACCAATCTCAGAGTCAACATAAAAACTGTCCTATCATTTTTTTAGTTGACTTTGAGTTCGCTTCAATCGATCATTCTCTAAGATACTTTTAGAAAGCCCTTGATAGTCTCCCTTTAAAGAAGCTATTCCAAACATTACTAAAAATCCAATAACAGAAATAACTGTTAAGACCCAAGCCACTGGGCTCATAACTAGACCAGTAGAAAAAATGATAGGCATGGAATAATTAATTTGAAGTCAATACTTCAATCCTAAGCAAAAAACACAAGACAAGAGTCTAAATTAAACTAAATTCATGATTAATCCGATTTTAAATTTAAATTGTTGTCGAATAACAAGCCATCAATCTAAACCATAAATTGATATCTAATATTAAATCAAAATCAAAGGTTAATAGCCCATGCTTGATTATAGATTACATACAGTTGATTACAAAAAAAGAAGAGAAATTTTGCTTAAAATAATTCATTATTAGATTCGGTTCTAACATCTTTCCAAGTTAATTAACATAACTTATAATATGCTGCCCATGAATTAGAAATAAGTCAAGAATTCTTTATAATCTAGGGGCAAATAAAGCTTTAAAGTGATGTGAGTCCTTTTTTTTAATCAAGCCAAAAGTCAGAGTTCAGCTTTAACTTAAGACTCAAAAAACCTAGCCAGAAACAAAATAATCATACCTTACTCTCACAAAAATGCGGCTGTTAAATCATTGCAAAAAACAAAATATCCAGATCACTATTTCATGAGAGTCAACAAGAAAACAAGGACTACAAAGAAGCTTATTTCCTTTTTAATGTATTAGGCTAATTTCTAAAATAATAATGCCATTGAATCTACTCGCCAATCCTTAAAACAGCACCTCTCGATTTCTTAAGAATCTCACCCTTTAAAGGAACAAAACCTAATCCCGAAACTTTTTCTTGATACTCATCACTTAGCACTCTGCTCAATGCCTCCTGAATGGCTTTGGTTTTAGAGCCATTTTCCGTTTCATAAGCCAAAATCCATGTAAGCGTTGCTATTGGATAAGCATCTCTTCCACTTGGGTTGGGATCATTGCCAGCAAGATTTTGATCTAATTGAATCTTATTGAGAGCGACAGAACCACTTATTGATGAAGGCTTCAAAAACTGACCTGACAAGTTTTGCAAAGCTGCTGCTTTGACTACCCCCTTGACATATGACTGATTGATATAGCCGATCGCACCTGGTGTATTTTTGATTATGCCTGCAACCCCAGCATTACCTTTACCTCCAACCCCAGCTGGCCATTTAACTGACTTGCCACTACCAAGTGTCCATTCACTTGAAAAAGCATCCATTGAACTTGTAAAAGCTTTAGTAGTGCCAGAGCCATCAGATCGATGAACCCAAGTTAGCTTTCCTGATGAGCATCTCAATTCAGTCCAATCTTTAATTTTGCCCATGGCTATCTGAACTGCTTCCCTTTGGGTTAGTTTCAGATCACATCCTGGCTTGTTATATCCAAAAGCTATAGTGCCTCCAACCATAGGTATTTGAACCAAGCCACGCCTCACCTTGGCCAAATCACTAGCTTGCATTGGCTCATCAGATGCACCAAAATCTATTGTTTCATCAATAAAAGCTTTACGACCTGAGCCGGAACCTATTGCTTGATAATTAACTTTGGGACCCCCAGACTTGGCAAGATCAGAAAACCATCTCGTGTAAACCTTTGCAGGAAAAGTTGCTCCCGCTCCACTTAGCCTAACAACAGAAGAGGACTCTGAAACATTACACGCACTAATACCTGTACCTATAACAAGCAAAGAAGATATTAAGTAAGCCTTCTTTGAGTAGGACATGACTAGCAACGAGATCAGGTGTTAACAGACTAGGCAAAAATAACATATGAAACAAGCATATTATTAAAACCACTTTGGTTAAGATTTAATAGCATTTTGCGCATTATTATATAGATTAATTTAATTTAGTAAGAATATTTTTTAACAAAAATCCAACCTCAATTATAGAGTGTTCTATACAATTGAAAAATAGACTTTTCACCTTGAAGAAAGTTTCTCCTTGGTCTATTCCAAGTGACCCTAATATTCTATTTCCATTAGGAGACTACGAAAATCTAATTAAAAACTTGGGATGGTCTGATTTTAATGCTTGGTTAGTCCATTGGGAAAAGATTGGCGGAATCAAGCTTGCTTCTAATGCCTGGCCTTCTAATATCAAATCTGACTGGATTTGGGGACTAGGCCTCCCATTACTTACAGATCTTGAACAACATTTTTTATCTGCTCAGAAAAAAATAATCTATGGAATTTCTGGTTTGCCTGGCTGTGGCAAAACAAGCCTAGGGAAATGGCTAGAAGCAGCAGCGACTGAATTGAATTGGCCATTAACTGTTGTTTCCTTGGATGATTTTTATTTTCCTGCTAAAGAATTGGAAAAAGCTATGGCTGGTAATCCCTGGAATGTTCCTAGAGCCTTACCTGGAAGCCACTCAATCGAATTAATAGAACAGAGTATAGAAAATTGGAAAGTCAACGGAGAATTAATAACTCCGTTATTTGATAAGGCATTAAGAAATGGGAGAGGAAACCGTATAGGGTGGAGGAGGTCCATTCCAAAGGTTCTAATAATCGAAGGCTGGTTTTTAGGCTGCAAGAAAATAAAAGATTCAGCACAAATGCGGAAGAACAAAAATGAAATTTTGGAACGAATGACAGAAGAAGAAATCCTATATAGAAGCCTGGTTGAAGAGTCTCTACTTGATTATGAAAAGATATGGTCTCTTTGCAATAGAATTTGGCATATAAAAGCAAACAACTTTAATTATTGCGAGAAATGGAAAAGGGAACAAGAACAAAAAATGCTTTTTGCTAGAGGGAATGCGCTTGAAGGAAAAGATCTAAACTCCTTCATTAGAATGATACGCACCTCAATTCCACGAAAAAGTTTTCAAACTATAGACGCCAATGTTATTGCAAGATTAGATATAAAGCGCCGGATTACTTGGATAGGGAACAAAGAAGACGAACCGTCATCCATAAATAGTTAATAAATTAAACCATTATCACGACGAACAAAAGGAATCCATTAAATAAAAAAACTCTTCTTGATCAATCTATCAGTTTAGGTATACATGTAAATTCTAATTTTTTTCTATCAAGTCAGCTTTATTACTCCATTTATACCAATCAGGTTTCTGATTGATTTTCATCCTTATTCTTTCCCGAACAATTGCCAAATCTCTATCATTAGGCTCCCATGTGTTATAAAATTTCTTTGGCCATTGGTCCTTTTTAAATTTACGTTTAGGGTTAGGCCTCATTCCTCTATTTTTCATTTCAACAACGATTTTTAAATATCTATCATGCAAATACTCACCTTTGTCATAGAAAAACATTACATGGCCACGATTTAATGTAAAATCTTTAGGTAAGTTTTTCTTTGTAATAAGCCAATTTTTAGACTTCAGTGAACGCTGTAGGGCCGATCCTATCATAAATATTTCTCTATACTCAGCTACTAAATGTTGATCTGATAATTCAGCTGGACTAACTAAGTTAATTCGGGTCATACTAGCCTTAAAAAATTAAATAAGTCCAAAGGGATTGCCCATCCCCAGTATAATTTTAACTAAAAGATAGCTTAACAATTCTGTATTCGCTAAAACTGTTATTCCTTACAATTAAAAAAAGACATGGGTCTCATATGAAGAGATCCCATGTCTTTTTACTCTTCAACCAAATAAATAAAGAAGAAGAAGACTAATCTGTCCCTTTTTGCTATGACTCTTGAGATAAGCCCTATAAAATCAGATAGTTATCTAATGATATAAGGGTATTCTATTTGTCTAGGTGAGAAATAATCCTTAATAGAGGTTACTTTTAAAATCAATAAAATAGATTCCAAAAACTTGTTTTATTAGATCTAATGTAGATCCTCTGAGTAATCTGCTTTAATGGCTTAAAGGGATTTAATTCCATGATTTAAAAAATACCAGGAATAATTTGCCCAGTAAATGCATAGGTGCTAAGAGCGGCGAAGATTCCCACCATAGCCCAGCGGCCATTTTGAAGTTCAGCTTTTTCGTTCATGTTTTTTAAAGTGTTTAATGTTTTTGATTTAAAAAAATCCAGGGATTACCCAACCAAAAAAACCGTAATTAAGTATTGCAGCAATAAAGCCAATCATGGCTAAACGCCCGTTAATTAACTCAGAATTTTGGAAATAGCTTCCCATCAGAAGATTCCTGGGAGGATTTGACCAGTTGTTGCATAGGCACCAATGGCAGCAACAAATCCAATCATTGCCCAACGGCCATTAACTTTTTCAGCCTCGGCAGAAGCATTTGAATAATTTTCAACCAATTGTGGACGGGCTTCGGATGCAAAAATGTTTTGACGTCCGCCGTCTTCAGTTGATACAAGAGAGGATCCTGTCATTTGAAAATCTCTAAACAAAGCCTGGAATAATTTGACCTGTAGTTAGGTATGCACCTACTGCAGCAAAGAAACCCAACATTGCAGCCCATCCATTGATGCGCTCAGCAAGAATCTTTTCAGGTTCAACAGTTTTAATCTTAGAGGGTTGCTTCATGGGATCTAGATAATGGAAACCAGAAAGGGACAAAGCCGGCAAGGAGAATCCGATACCGACGTGAAGAACTGTAACAGATAATATTGCAGAGTGTGAAGGGGTCAGCTAAAGAAGTGGGGAGAAATCGGCAAAAATAAATTGGACTTTCCTGTTGCAGAGATAATCTTGGCCAGACTTTATTGTATTTTTGTAGGCCTATTAAATTGACCATTTACTATTTAATAGCAGTTTTTAAACTTAAAAATATAGCTTTTTGAAAAATTTATAGCCATAATAAATATTTAGGAGGTGATTTTAATGATTTTATTTCTAACCTAATTGAATAAAATTTATTTAGATAGTAATATGTAAATCCATCACTTCTAAATCCCCATCAAGCTATTCACTAAAAGGACCTCTCATGTTGATGATTGTAAAATTTTCACTTGAATTCTGACTCAATTCCTTCTAGAAACTAATTTAAATTTAATGATAGATTTTTAGGTCTGATTTTTTTTTAAAATTAAAAGAGAGTTAAATTTTGAATCATTTAAAGATAAAGTCAATTATAATCTATTAAGTTTTGATCGATATCCAAAAACCAAATGAAGACAGAAGATTTTCGATACTTTAAGAACCTATCCAAATTAGCCAATACAGATAAAGGAAAAATTAATTTTTTCAATCAGAATCAAAAGGCATTTTTTCTAGATGCAAGCTCAGACGAATGGGATGATATGATGAAGGAATACGCCAAGATAAATAATTTAAATGAAAATGAGCTTGAGAAGATTGAAGAGATGAAATGGCTAGAAATTCCTGATACTCTAAAATTATTTGCCTTTGAATATTGTATTATCAATGGCAATGCCTATCAGGAATAATGACCAGATCTAAATAAATAATAATTAGACAGCTTGTATTCCTGATTTTATTTAATTTGAAGTCAGATAAATTAATAGGGTTTTTTAAATGAAAAATTTACTCATTAAAATATTATCTATCAATATCAAGAGAATTGTTTACTTAGAAGGTACTAATTCAAAACCTAAGTTAGAACAAAATTTCTCAAAAGCACCTACTTAATCACTTTTGATTAATTCCCTAATATTTCATTAAAAATTTAGCCTAGTCAAGGCAAAATTATGTAATATAAATCTCATGAACCAATTCCTTCACACTTTCCAGCACACTGTAGAGGGATGTGCCTACATTATATACATAGGCATATTTATCAGATGGAGGTTCCCAAAAAAATGGAACCAACTTATAAAGCTTTTATTAGTAAGAGACCTCACAACAGGAAGTTGACTACAAAAATCACTAGAAAGCTCATTTAAAATAAGTCTTCATATTCACTCTTAGTGAATTAATTAAACACACAACTTACTGAAGGCATATCTCAAAACCAATATCAGAGTGGGCATAAATAAAAATGAATTAGTCAAAATTTACCAATAATCCAATACAAAGCTGCTAAAGCTACTGAGGCCATATATAAATAAGCAAAAATTGTTCTCACGCGAATTTGTTTCTGCTCTGTCCTAGGCTTTTGGTCTTTCATTAGAAAGGGGTTGTTTTATTCATTCTAGACACTTTATGATTCTATTTTATAAATAATATTAATTCTTATCCTATTAGAAATAAATAAATTCATCCGTAGAAGTCAAAATCTATTCTAACAAGATTAGGTTTGAAACTAATTGATTTTAGTTATAAATTGGGTTCCCCATATCCGCCCCCACCTGGCGTGGAGATTAAAACTGAATCACCTGCCTCAACCTCAAAACTAGAACAACCATCAAGGTTTAACTTCTCACCATTACTTCTTTGAAGTTGATTTAACCCTTTTCTTCCAGACTTCCCACCAGCCAAGCCAAAAGGTGAGATACGCCTAGAGCCTGAAAGAATAGATACATTCATAGGTTCCAAAAAAAGAAACTTTCTCAACAACCCTTCCCCTCCTCTCCATCTACCTTCACCACCACTTCCTTTCCTAATCCCAAAGTGCTCCAAACGAACAGGGTATCTCTGCTCAATAATTTCAGGATCTGTGAGTCTAGAATTAGTCATGTGTGACTGAATACAATCACAACCATCAAAGCCGTTCCCAGCTCCACTTCCACCAGCAATTGTCTCGTAATACTGCTTGTCACTATTTCCAAAGGTGAGGTTATTCATGGTTCCCTGACTGGCTGCTAAAACACCCATCGCTCCAAAAATAAGATTGCATATAGCCTGAGAAGTTTCTACATTTCCTGCAACCACAGCAGCAGGTGGAATTGGGTTCAACAAGCATCCTTTGGGTACGATCAATTCAATTGGTTCAAAGCACCCAGAATTTAATGGTATTTCCTCATCTAATAAACAACGAAAAGCATATAGAACTACAGCCTTAGTTACTGCTAAAGGGGCCTGGAAATTCTGATGACCTTGTTTTGATGTACCGGTAAAGTCTAATTTTACTTTGTTTTTTTTATCGTTAATAGAAATCCTCAGAAAAAGTCTTGCTCCATTATCTAAATCCACTGAAAAAGCGGTTTCTTTGAGATTTTTTATGACTTTCTTTACAGCACTGGATGCATTAGCTTGAAGGTAATTCATATAATTAAAGACTTCTTCATAACCTTCGGCTTCTACAAGATTTTCCAATTCATTTACTCCTAGTTGATTAGCAGCTACTTGAGCATGAAGATCAGCAATTAATACAGTTGGATTTCGAGGGGGAAATTTACAGGAGAGTATACGTTTTCCCCAATACAAAGAATTATATTTACCTTTAAAAATAAAAGTCTCATTACAGAGTAATAAGCCTTCATCATGAATAGTCTTACTAAATGGTGGCATAGATCCAGGAGTAATACCACCTATATCCTCATGATGTCCACGACAAGCAACATAAAAAAGAGGTTCATCTGAACCTGCAAATACAGGGGTTATTGCAGTTATGTCTGGAAGATGGGTTCCCCCTTTAAAAGGATCATTAGTAAGTATTGTCTCACTTGAATGGAGTGGAGGACGTTTCCCACTTGATATTTCTCTAATCAACTCAACAACTGTTTCACCCATGGAACCTAAGTGAACGGGAATATGAGGAGCATTAGCAACAAGGCATCCTTGCTTATCAAAAAGAGCACAGGAAAAGTCCATCCTTTCCCTAATATTTACAGAACGGCTTGTTTTCTTTAGTCGTTCACCCATTTTTTTGGCAATAGAAGTAAATCGATGTCTATAAAGTTCTAGTAAGACTGAATCTGGTTGTATTATAGAACTGCTTCCTTGATAATATTTAATCAATAGATTAGAAAAATCTGCCTCTAGTAAAAGACATCCATGGGTATCTACTTTTGCTTGCCATCCTACTTCTAAAAAGATTGAACTCGTTGAATCTACTATTAGAGCAGGGCCCTGAATATCAAGATCTGATGAAAGATTTTCTCTAGAGTAACAAGGGATTTCTTGCCATCCAGATTCAGATAAGTAAACACGTGCCAATTCATGAGACTGGAATAGCCCAGAAGCTTTATAAGAAATAGGATAAGATTGACTAGAGGTAATTGGAATAACTTCAATTTCAAGTTTCTCAATTACTAGTTGTTCATTGCGAGGAGGAATATAAGAAAATCTTTTAAGATGCTCTAATTCGAAAGATTTAATCAGATCATCCAACCTTGATTGTTTATCAAAAGCTATCATTAACCCTTGCTCACTAGATTTAAAACGAATTTCAACTTTTATCAAGCATTTAGACTTAATCTTTTGAGGGATATCATTTAGGTCACCACTTTCATCTAATTTAATTTCAGCTTTTCTATGTTCTTCATTACATAATCTCTTGAGTTTTAACAATAACTCTTCCGTCAGATCCTCCCTAATATGAAGTGTAATGAATTTAGTTTGACAAGCAATTCCTATACCATAAGCAGACAAAACTGATGCTAAGGGATGAAGCAAGATCTTTTTAATTCCCAACTGTCTTGCTAATCTACAAACATGCTGACCTCCTGCCCCCCCAAAAGCCAAGAGGACTCCATTGCGTATATCATATCCACTAAATAAAGAAACCTGCTTAATAGCATCTGCCATCTTTTCAACTGCTATAGACAAAGCACCCTCAGCAACTTCCTCTGGAGAAATCCTAAGTTTATTAGCCAATTTAGAGAACCCTTTCTTCGTTACTAAATAATCAGGAGCTTGATTACCATCTAAACCAAATACCTGAGGGAATTTATTTTTTTGTATTCGACCTAGAAAAAGATTAGCATCTGTAATTGTTAACGGCCCGCCCCTTCGGTAACAAGCTGGTCCTGGATTAGATCCAGCAGAAAATGGACCAACTTGTAATCTCTCACCATTTAAAGAAATAACTGATCCACCACCAGCAGCAACAGTATGAATTGGCAGTCTCTGAGCAATTAGTGCGTAACCAGCAATTTCAGTTTCTGAATCACGTTCAAAATTCTCAAGATGCTTAGGTGGAACATAAAAAACATCTGTTGAAGTCCCACCCATATCAAATCCAACTAATGGATGTGTATTTAATCCTGACATATTTGCAGAAGCCACAGCTCCAACCATTCCTCCTGCAGGACCAGAAAGGATGGTGTCTTTTGCATACAAAAGATCTGGATGCAACAACGTTCCACTTGATCCCATAATACGTAAATTTGTTGACTCTCCCAATTCTTTCCTTACCTTGACTAAATACTCAAATAGGATTGGTGATACAGTTGCCTCTACTAAAGTAGTCTGACCTCTTGGTATAAACCTAGGAAGAGGTGCAACCTGATGACTACAAATTACATTTTTAAATCCTATACTTTTAAGCCATTTTTGCAGGGCAATTTCATGCCTAGGGTTTATGTAAGAGTGCAGAAATGATATTGCACATGAAGTCTGTTCTTTAAGGCAGTTAAGAATGATTTGATTATCAACCAGACATTCCAGTTCTAACTTTTGCAATTCAAAACCATTAGTATCAATCCTACAATTTAATTCTATAACTGATTTAGCAATGAAAGGTGGCTTTACTATCCTCAGTGAAAATAAATCCTGACGATGCTGATCTCCGATAAATAATGCATCCGAGAATCCTTTATTGCAAAAGAGCAGTACAGGCTTTCCAGTTCCCTCTAATAATGCATTTGTTGCTACAGTTGTTCCTATCCTAACCTCACTTATCATAGCTTTAGGGATAGGAATATTATCATTAATTTTCAAGATTCCCCTAATAGTTTTTACAGCAGGATCAATCTTCTGATCTGGCTGTTCTGAAAGAAATTTATGTACAACCAATTCTCCAACGGGACTTATGCCTACCAAATCCGTAAATGTTCCTCCTCGGTCAATCCAAAATCGCCATCCCATAAAAGAATTCCCCTTCAAATACTATTAGTAGATCAAAAAAATGAGGTATTATTATTATAACTTAAGATCTTTGAATTTAGCATACATAGCTAATAATAAAATAATAATTCAATAAAGCTGAAAATCTCGAGGGTAAGAGTTAATCTTTTTAATTAAATTGAAAAATTTGCAATTATAACACCAGTTAATAGTATGAATTAAGCCGAATCAGATAAAACTATAGGCTAAATCTATCGTATAGATACAACTAATTCTAAGGATAATCCATTTATTCTCATAAGAACATAAAAAAAGAATAAATCGGATTTCGATCTTAGAACTCACGTATTTGAAAAAAATTCACTAGGGTCTCTAAAACCTGTGAGTACAAGGTTCAAATGGCTCAGTTCCTTTCGATAGTCTTCAATAAAATTCCTTCTGGTTTTAGGGAATTTTTTGAATTTGCGTTCTTTTGCTTTGTGGGGTTTACAGCAGGGTCATTTGGGTTGATCTGAGTAAATGAATCATTTATTGGCTACTCTCCTCTCTTTCCTAATACTTTGTCTGAACTGCAATACGGTATATGCTGACACAATTTCCAAGGAACTTCCCAAATGTATCGTCATTACTCACTGTGTACTTGAAAACTGGGAAGTAAGTGATGTGCAAGGATCATTCAAAAAAGCTGTGACAGCTGTTGCTAACACACCAAGAACCAAGATTATTGAACAAACCAATTCATATATTCATGCTGAAGCAAAAACAAAATGGAGACGATATACAGATGACCTTCTAATACTAGCTTTACCAGAAAAACATTTAATACAAATCAGATCAGAATCTCGAGTAGGGACAGGAGATAATGGTGTAAATCAAAAAAGAGTTGATGAATTAGCGTATAGATTAACTACAGATCAAATTGACTAAATCTGGTTTCATAGGAAAATATTATTTTCATTCAAAATAAAAGCTTCAATGGTAATGCATCTTAAACTAGCCAATAATTATTATTTGGAGAGGTAATATGATAGTTTTTTTAATCTTCCTATTATCTAATCTAGAAAATTAGCTACAGGCAATTAATCGAATAATCACATGAAAATGACCATTGCCTACATTAAAGCTTCCTAATTTCCATGCAAATACTACCTTTGATTCTTTGCCTTCTGATCAATATAACACCAGCAAATTCCTTTAATTGTGACGGCAAGCCTCTTAAAGCAACTATAAGAAATAACTTAAATGGTGACTTCGCCCTTGTGAAGGATTTGGAGGAAATTGATCAAGGAGCATTTGTCACACTAGAGTGGGAAGATATTAATCTAATGCTACCAGTTTCATTTCAGAGTGATGAAATAAGTTTCACTGATACAAAATGGCTCTGGAGCTATAAAGATAATCTACTAGGATTACATCATGAGAGCCCAAGACTCGCTCAAAGGCTTCCCAATGGA
Source organism: Prochlorococcus sp. AG-363-B04 (assembly GCA_003278465.1). Classification (GTDB taxonomy): domain Bacteria; phylum Cyanobacteriota; class Cyanobacteriia; order PCC-6307; family Cyanobiaceae; genus AG-363-B04. Next base: position 26,340 of record QCFC01000002.1, on the reverse strand, counting down.
ACGATAAAAGATTATAAGTGCAACCTATATTCAGAAGACGATACAACTTGAGAGTATAATCTCTATCTAATCATGAGCTTTAAAATTTGAGATGCCTTGGATTCTTGATCAAGAGATAAGAGAAGTTGCAAATTCAGTAAGTTTCGAGAATGCAGCAAATAACCTTCTTGCCGTTTCTATAGAGGGTAGTGTCCAAATTTATTCCAAAGACCCTCAGACTAATAGCTGGGTACTTGATTCCGAAATTGCAAGAGCAGCAAATTCAATCTCTCTAGATAATTACGGAGATAATTCTCTTGCTGTGGCTGCAGATACAGGTGTTTATATCTACAAACAAATCAATAGTAACTGGACCCTGAACAACCAAATTGATGTATCAGCATCCTCAATCAGTTTCGAAAATGGATCAGATGAAAACTTAGCTATCGCAACAGACTCAAGCGTCTTAATTTACTCAAAGGACATTACAAATAATACCTGGTTACTTACTTCTGAAATTGAAATAGCAGCAAATTCAATCTCTCTAGATAATTACGGAGATAATTCTCTTGCTGTGGCTGCAGATACAGGTGTTTATATCTACGAACAAATCAATAGTAACTGGACCCTGGACAACCAAATTGATGTATCAGCCTCCTCAATAAGTTTCGAAAATGCAGGAGATAATTCACTTGCCATCGGCACAGGTTCTAGTGTACTCCTTTATCAAAAAAATGAAGCTGATAATAATTGGGAGATAGTTAAAGAAATAAATGTATCGGCAAATTCCGTAACTCTTAATGCAATTGGATTAGATAGTCTTGCTATTGCCTCTGACTCAAGTATTCTTATATATAATGATGAAAATTCAAATAGGAATCTAACAGGGAGTACTGGTAATGATGAATTAGCTGGTTATACAGGAAGTGATTCTGGTAATGATGTTATCGATGGAAGAGAAGGGAACGACACTATTTATGGATATGAAGGAGGAGATAGCCTAATTGGAGGAATTGGTATGGATTCAATTTTTGGAGGAGATGGAAATGACACCATTGAGGGTAATGCAGGTGCTGACTATTTAATTGGAGGTTATTTAGCTTTCTCAGACAACATGAAAGGTGGAGAGGGAGATGACTTTATCGGAGGAGGAGGAGGGCCTGATTCTCTTTATGGGAATGAAGGTGCCGATGAAATCCGAGCTGGAGCTGGTAAAGATTATTTGAATGGAGGCTCTGGAAGTGACGTCCTTTATGGAGGAGGTGGCACAAACACTTTTGCATCAGAATTAGATGGAGAAATTGATCGACTCTTTATAGTTAGCGATTTAAGAGGACATGAAAGTGAATGGGGGAAAAACCATTCGGGAATTAATGCTGACATTATTACCGAATTAGATAATCAAGATCGAATCACAATTCTTGGAACAAGCGATGACCATCTTTCATTTAGAAGAGTGATCAAAGGCAGCTACAACCAATCAGACGAAGGGATTGGAATCTTTGATGGAGACTCACTAGAAGCTCTCTACATAGGAACAAATCTCTCCATAACTCAACTTGATCACATCACACAAGCTGATCCAAGAAGACTTTGGTAAGTCTAAAACCATTTATTTATAGGCAAAACAAGCATCTCTTAATCAATTAGAACTTTTAATTCATATTAAAACTTGACCTTAAGGAAGGTACATAAAAAGTGATATGACTAAAAATGAAAATAATAAGCTAAAGTCACCCAGAAGGCTGCTTAAATAAAGTAACTCCGCCTGGGTTACTATGCTAAAAGAAATTTATAAGATTGCATTTCCAGTAACCCTAATATCAGTAATGCTTCTTATAGGTTGGGATAGTGCCTTTGCTGTAATCAAAGGATATTCTCCACCTGATGAAAGCGTAATATCACCAGAGCAAATCATAGATAATGATAGAGAAAACAAAGTAGATGAAACAAATTATAATGACCTATTTGGAGATGAACTGGTTTTTCCTTTTGAACCAGGACTTGGTGGAAAACAATCAAATGAAATTAGAGATATTATCTAGGTAAATTAATCCAAAACCAAATCTAATCTAGCAAGCAAAGGGGATAAGAAATAGGAAAGGGTAAAATCGAAATGTATAGTAGTAGGTTAACGAAGAATAAATTTTATTGATAAGTAAGAAGACCAAAATTCGATGTAAATTGTAGGAAGAAATATTAAATAAATTAATCCTAAAATCCAACCATTATTAAGATTCGTTAGTTTTAATAAGGTCTATTAGTATGGAGAAATCAGATAAAAGATTGTTCTTTCCTGCAACCCAACGCAATAGAGGACCAATAGGAGAGATCCTTTCAAATTTCCTTCCTGGAGATGGAACTATTCTTGAAGTAGCAAGTGGCAGTGGGGAGCATGGCGTAGTATTCCAAGAAAATTTTCCCAATATTTCATGGCAAACTAGTGATCCTAATCCTATCCATAGAAAGAGTATTAATGCGTGGATTCATTATAAAAAGCTATCAGGACAAATGCCTAAGCCTATCCATCTAGAAGTGGAACATAGACCATGGCCTTTAACTGATGAGATTAAATCCTCGCTTACAGCAATCGTATGCATAAATTTGATACACATATCACCAATTAAGTGTACATATGCTCTATTTGAAGAGTCTGGGATCCTTCTAAGGAAGCATCAATTATTAATACTCTATGGACCTTTCAAGAGGAATGGAAAGCACACCAGTGATAGTAATTATAGATTTAATGAGTCGTTGAAAGCTCAGAACTCCCTTTGGGGAGTAAGAGATCTAGAAGCTGTGATAGAAATAGGTACCAAGAATAAACTAGGAAAATTAGATGTGATTGAAATGCCTTCAAATAACCTTTGTATCATTTTCCAGAAGAAATAATATAAAGTATTCATGGGAGTATTAAGTTGATTTGGAGTTGAAAAATAACCTACTATAAAAAACATCTTAAAGTGAATTTTAGTATGAGTCTTCAATGAATTAATTGCTGTAAATGAATTTTAAATTGGAACGTATCAAAACCAGTAAGGATTATGAATCAGCCTAAATTTAGCTTTAGACCAATATCTTATTCTAACTTAGAAAGACCTCATCAAAACTGGACATTTATACATTGAATAGGAATTCCATAACATCTCCCTCTTGTACAACATAATCCTTCCCCTCACTTCTTAACCAACCTCTATTACGTGCTTCCGCCATAGACCCAGCTTCAAGCAATTTGTTATAGGAAATTGTTTGCGCTCGGATAAATCCACGTTCAAAATCTGTATGGATAACTCCTGCGGCCTGTGGGGCTGTCATACCTGCTTTAATAGTCCATGCCCTAGTCTCCTTTTCACCAGTTGTAAAGTATGTGCGGAGGCCCAACAAACGATAGGTAGCATTAATTAAACTGTTAAGGCCACCTTCTGAGACGCCTAGTCCTAGCAAATAATCTAATTGCTCCTGCTTGCCTAATTCAACCAACTCAGCCTCAACTTGTGCTGAAATACGTATACTTTCAGCTCCTTCATTAGACGCCAAAGAAAATACATCATCACAATATGAATTTCCTTCACTTAATTCATCTTCACTTAGATTAGTGGCATAAATAATTGGCTTAGCGGTAAGCAAACCAAGTGGTTTTATTAATCTCATCTCTTCATCATTAAGTTTCACATTCCTTACAGAATTTCCGTTCTCTAATGCCAGATAAATTTTAGCAAGAATATCATCTTCAACTTGTGCTACTTTATTCACACGGATCTGTTTCTTTAATCTTTCACGACGTTTCTCAACCTGAGACAAATCAGAAAGAGATAATTCAAGGTTAATAATCTCGACATCGCGAACTGGTGATACTGATCCTGAGACATGAATCACATCATCATCGTTAAAACAGCGAACTACATGAACGATTGCATCTACCTCACGAATATTGGCCAAAAATTTATTCCCTAAACCTTCTCCCTTACTAGCTCCTTTTACAAGGCCAGCAATATCAACAAACTCCATTCGAGTAGGAATCAACTCTTTACTAGAACTCAGATCGGCAAGCAAATTCAATCTGTCATCTGGTACTGAAACGGAGCCAACATTAGGCTCAATAGTGCAGAAAGGAAAATTGGCCGCCTGAGCCTTTGCGTTCGCGACTAGTGCATTAAACAAGGTGGATTTACCTACATTAGGCAGTCCAACAATTCCAGCTTTAAGCATAAAAGACCAATTGACCTCCAATCATTAGCTAACTTGGGATCACAGATGCAACATTCTGAAGAGTCTTCATTAAGTCTTCACAGGATCAATCATGATTAATCTCTTCAAATTAGAGAGCTCAACGTAAATCAAGTAATTTCATGGGACGTTTTAGCACAAAATCTCAAAAATCACTGTGGCTAACAATTGTTACCATTGCAATTCTTGGTACCGGAGCAGGATTGCTATGGAAATCCAATAACTCAAATATGAGGAATAGAAATTTAACCGCCTATACAGTCACAGCAGAAACGGGTAAGTTATCTGGTCTAATCACTGCTAGTGGCGAACTCAAAGCAGAAAGAACTGTCAATGTAAGTCCAGATAGGCAGGGACTTCTCAAGGATCTTTATGTTGACGAGGGAGACAGAGTAGACAAAGGTCAAGTCCTCGCAGTGATGGATGGTGGTGACTATAAATTCCGTTTAGCTGAGCTTAAAGCTGACTATCAAACAAAAAAATTGGCTTATAAAAGACGCAGAGAACTTCTAAGAGAAGGTGCAATAAGTGTAGAAGAAAATGATGAATATCTAAATCAATACCTCACAAGCAAAGCGCGCTTAAAACAAAGACAAGTTGAAGGAAATGAACTTTTCATAAGGGCGCCATTTAATGGATTAATAACGGCTCGATTTGCGGAGCCAGGTGCTTTTGTCACTCCAACAACAAGTGTTTCTGCTGGTGCTGGCTCAACAAGCACATCAATTGTTGAGCTTTCTCAAGGTCTTGAAGTTGCCGCTAAAGTTGCAGAAAGTGAGATAGGTCGTATTCAAACAGGTCAGAAAGCAAATGTTCGTGTGGAAGCTTTCCCAAATGAAAAATTTCAAGCAGAAATAAAAGAAATCTCACCAAGAGCTGATCGAAATAATAATGTCACATCATTCATCGTTACATTGATATTTCCAAGTAGACCAGCAAACTTAAGTATAGGAATGACAGCAGATGTCGACTTTCAGACAGGAGAAACTGAAGAAAGGACATTGGTTCCCACCGTGGCAATAGTTACAGAGAATGGTCAACCTGGCCTATTGATAGTAGGAGAGAACAAACAACCTAAATTCCAAAAAGTTGAATTAGGTAACAGTAGCGGAAGCAAAACTGCAATACTAAAAGGAATCAAACCTGGCAATTTAATTTTCATAGATCTACCTCCATGGGCAAAACAAAAAAGAAGCAACTAAATCAGTCAATTCCCAAAAATTTTCCAAATCTCCATGCCTGAGGCCCAAGACAAGCCCATTCTTCTTCTAGTAGATGGCCATTCTTTGGCCTTTCGTAGTTTCTATGCTTTCAGTAAAGGAGGAGAAGGAGGGCTATCAACTAAAGACGGAATCCCAACAAGTGTGACCTATGGTTTTCTCAAATCCCTTCTAGATAATTGTAAAATTCTTAGCCCTCAAGGAGTAACTATTGCCTTTGACACTGCTGAACCAACATTTCGTCACAAAGCGGACACAAACTATAAGGCTAACCGAGAAACTGCTCCAGAAATTTTCTTTGATGATCTCGAAAGGCTTCAAAAAATTCTCAAAGAACATCTCAATTTACCTATCTGCATTGCACCAGGTTTTGAAGCCGATGATGTACTAGGTACTCTTGCAAATAAAGCATCAGAAGAAGGTTGGATTGTAAGAATCCTCTCAGGAGATAGAGATCTTTTCCAACTGGTTAATGACCAGAAAAACATAGGGGTTCTATACATGGGAGGTGGTCCCTATTCAAAAAATAATGGGCCTTTACTTATTGACGAAGCTGGAGTCAACCTAAAACTTGGTGTTAGTCCAGAAAAAGTAGTAGATTTAAAAGCTCTAACTGGCGATAGCTCAGACAATATACCTGGAGTCAAAGGTATTGGTCCAAAAACAGCCATTAAACTACTTAATGAAAATAATGATTTAGACGGAATTTATAATGCACTTGAAGAAATCATAGGAAAAGGAGAAAAAGCAACCAAAGGCTCGCTGAAAGGTACGATAAAAGACAAACTTAAAAATGACCGGGATAAGGCATATTTATCCCGATATCTTGCAGAGATCATTGTAAATGTTCCATTACCTCATATACCACCACTAAGCTTAAATAAAGTAGATAGAGCAGGTCTAAAATCAACCTTAGAAGATCTTGAGCTTAATAGTCTTGTAAGTCAAGTTCCCAGTTTTACTGAAATCTTTTCAAGTCCTAGTTTAAACAGTATTCAAGAAAAAAAAGGATACCAGAAGCAATCTAGTCAGGATATTCACTTAAAAGAAGATAAGAAAGATACTTTAGATAAATCCAGTAATTCTCCCATCATACAACCTGAGGTAATTAATAATAAAACTAAATTACAAGTCTTAGTTAAGCAACTCTTGAGTTGCACTAATCCTCTAGAGCCTTTAGCATTTGACACCGAAACCACGGATTTAAACCCTTTTAAAGCAGAGCTAGTAGGTTTAGGGTTTTGTTGGGGAAATGGCAATCAACAAATTGCATATATTCCAATTGGTCATGTATCAGACGATTCTAAAACAAATCAGGAAGATTTAAATCAACTCACTCTTGAAGAAGCTCTTATTGCAATTACACCTTGGTTAACTAGTGAAATTCACCCAAAAACACTTCAGAATTCCAAGTTTGATAGATTAATTCTTCTTCGCCATGGTATAGAACTAAAGGGAGTAGTTTTTGATACTTTACTAGCAGATTATCTTCTTGATTCTTCTGCAAAACACTCCTTAGAAACTATTGCACAAAGAGAGCTTAATATTTATCCCCAAGGGTTCAAAGAGGTAGTAGGAAAAGGGAAAAGCTTTTCCAATGTCTCAATAGAAGCAGCCAGTAAATACTGTGGTATGGATGTATATCTCACAAGAAAGCTTGCATTAAGACTAAGAGGAAAACTCGAAAAAGCTAACCCTAGGCTCCTAACTCTTTTAAATGAAATAGAACACCCCTTAGAGCCAGTCTTAGCAACAATGGAGGCAACTGGAATTAGAATTGATATTCCTTACTTGAAAAAACTATCTAAAGAGGTGACTGAAATATTGATTCAGATAGAGAATAAAGTATGTAAAATTGCAGGTATTAAATTTAACTTATCATCCCCAAAACAATTAGGAGAGATACTATTTGAGAATCTAGAACTAGATCGTAAAAAGTCTAGGCGAACCAAAACTGGATGGAGTACAGATGCAACTGTACTAGAAAGGCTAGAAGATGATCATCCTATAATCCCAGCTATTATTGAACATAGAATTCTAAGTAAACTCCGAAGCACATACATAGATGTACTCCCAAATTTAGTTGAAAAAGAAACTGGGCGAGTTCATACTGACTTTAACCAAGCTGTAACAACAACTGGCAGGCTTAGCAGTAGTAACCCTAATCTGCAAAATATCCCTATCCGTACAGAATTCAGTAAAAGAATCCGAAAAGCATTCTTACCACAAAAAGGCTGGAGATTAATAAGTGCAGACTATTCACAAATAGAACTACGAATTCTTGCACATTTATCTCAAGAAGAAATCCTCCAAGAAGCTTATCTAAAAAATCAAGATGTCCATACTCTAACGGCTAAACATCTTCTTGAGAAAGAGACAATAAATCAAGAAGAAAGAAGACTTGGTAAAACTATTAATTTTGGAGTGATTTATGGTATGGGCGCTCTAAGATTTGCCCGAGCTACTGGGGTCAGCGTCACAGATGCTAAAGAATTTCTTAGACGTTTTAAAAAAAGATATCCAAAAGTATTTACTTATCTAGAAATGCAAGAAAGGCTTGCCCTCAGCAAAGGGTATGTTGAAACTCTTTTTGGCAGGCGTCGTATCTTTAAATTTGATCGCAATGGACTAGGGCGCTTACTCGGAAAAAATCCTATGGAAATAGATCTCGAAATTGCAAGACGTGGCGGAATGGAAGCACAACAATTAAGAGCTGCAGCAAATGCTCCAATTCAAGGCTCTAGTGCAGACATAATCAAAATAGCAATGGTTAAATTACATGCTGCTCTTAATAGTTCTGGCCTGGAAGGAAGGATTTTGCTTCAAGTTCATGATGAACTAGTCCTAGAAGCAAATTCATCTGATGTAAACACTATCCAAAAATTGGTTCAAAACACCATGGAAAAGGCTGTAAAACTAACAGTTCCTCTCGTTGTTGAAATAGGAATCGGGAGTAACTGGATGGAGGCAAAATAAGAGCTCATCATCAATGAAAACTCACACAGGCGAAACCAAATCCACAAAAGTGTCACTGCGACTAACAAACACTCTTACAAACCGGGTAGAACCCTTTATTCCAATTAATGAAAATCATGTCAGCATATATTGCTGTGGTGTAACTGTCTACGATCTTTGTCATTTGGGTCATGCACGAAGTTACATCATCTGGGATGTACTTCGTCGCTATTTAATATGGTCAGGATACAAAGTTACTTTTGTTCAAAACTTTACTGATATAGACGACAAGATAATCAAACGTGCAGCCGAAGAAAAAAGTTCAATGAAAGAAGTTAGCGAAAAAAATATTCTTGAATTCCATCATGATATGGACTCGCTAGGCATCTTAAGGCCTGATCGAATGCCAAAAGCTACAAATTATTTGGCTATGATTCGTAATCTGATTGAAGAATTAGAGCAGAAAGGAGCAGCCTATTCTATTGATGGTGACGTATATTTTTCAGTAAAAAAATTCGAAAGATATGGAAAGCTCAGCGGCAGAGATATAAATCAGCAACAAAAGAATGCAGATGGAAGAATAGGAACAGATGAAGAAGCACGTAAACAAAATCCATTTGATTTTGCATTATGGAAAGGAGCAAAACAAGGAGAACCTTGTTTTCCCTCTCGATGGGGCGAAGGCCGCCCAGGCTGGCATATTGAATGCTCTGCGATGGTAAAAGCCGAATTAGGCGAAACAATTGATATACATCTTGGAGGAGCAGATCTAATTTTCCCTCATCATGAAAACGAAATTGCACAATCAGAATCCGCAACTGGGAAACAATTAGCAAGATACTGGTTACATAATGGGATGGTAAATGTTAGTGGACAGAAAATGAGTAAATCACTAGGTAACTTTACCACTATTAGAGATCTTCTTGAACAAGGTATTTCTCCTATGACTCTTCGATTGTTTATTCTTCAAGCTCATTATAGGAAACCTCTTGATTTTACAAATGAGGCAATTAATTCAACATCTTCAGGATGGAATAACCTAAACAAAGCATTACTTTTAGGCAAGAAATATTCAAAGGAACTTAATTGGAATAGTCAAAAAGACATCGGGAATGAACTCCTACTCGAACAAAGAAAAGATTATTCGGAGAATCCATTAGAAAGAATTCGTAAAGAATTCATAGACTCCTTAAATGATGACTTAAATACTTCAAAAGCAATAGCTATACTTTTTGATCTTGCAAGACCACTTCGAGTTGTATCAAACCGTATAGAAAGAGAGGGTCAAGATATAATTAACCAAAAAGTTAACGAAGATCTTTTGCAGAAATGGAATTTATTAATAGAACTTTCAGGTGTCTTAGGCCTTTCTCCAGAAGAAGAAGCAAATAATAAGCAAAAGAAACAACTAACCAAAGAATCAATAGAAGCATTAATAGCTTCAAGAATAAAAGCTAAGAAAGCTCGTGATTTCAAAAATGCTGATCGCATTAGAAGCGAGTTGAGACTATTTGGTATCGAATTAATTGACAAGCCTGGCGGGAAAACTGATTGGGTTCAAAACTAACTAATATCCTCAATCAAGATTTAAAAAATCAAACAAGATAGGTTGACTAATCAATATTAAACAAATGACCATTTTTGAAGAAGATCAATAATGCTAACTATTAACCCAAAAGCAATAAATGGTGGTGAGATCCACTTGAGCATAAACTTCAACAAAGAACGAACTAATAATGGCGAATCAGATATTTCAAGGTCTTCGTCAAATCTTCTAGGGATTACCCAGCCAAGTAATATTGCCAAAAGGAAACCACCTAAGACAAGTAAAAGTCCTCCAAATATAGAAATCATAAAATCCAATGCACTCTCTGAAGTAACAGCAGGCAATCCAAGAAGAAAAATCAAAGCCATTGAAAACCAAACAGACCTCCCTCTCTTCCATCCAAGCCTATCCATAAGGCAAAAAACAGGAACCTCCAAAAGAGAAACAGATGAAGTTATAGCGGCAATATATGCAAGTGTAAAAAACAAAACAGCTACAACACGACCAGTAACACCCAATGAAGCCAATCCAGTTGGCAAAGAAATAAACAATGTACCAACAGTAGAGCTACTAATCACTTCTTTAAGTCCAAAACTCATAACAACGGGAAAAGTCACCATCCCTGCCAATAATCCAACTGAAGTATCCATTCCCACTACTGCTGCTGCTTCTCGTGGCAAAGGGCTTCGCCGATCTAAATAAGCTGAATAAGCCATAATGCAACCGATCCCCGTTCCTATAGAAAAGAAGGCTTGCTCAAAAGCATTCCGGACAGTTGTTGGATTAAAAAGTTGATAGACATCAAAACGGAACAAGAAAGTTTTGTATCCCTCATAAGCACTCGGAAGTGAAGCAGCCCAGACAGCAAGTATTACCAACAAGAAAAAAAGCAAAGGCACGCACCATCGACTCAACCGCTCAATACCATCCCTAACGCCAGCAGCAACGACTCCAGCAGTTAAGGCAAGGCTAAAAAGCTGACCAAAAAGAACACTCTTACCTGTACTAACAGAGCTGAAAAAAGCTTTAGCTTCAGGCATGTCTCCAGGCAGCCCAAAGAAAAGAGAATTTAAAAGCGTATGAGCAGTCCAGCCCATCAAAACAGCGTAAAAGGCAAGGATTCCACAAGATGCAAAAACAAAAAGCCATCCCATTGCCTGCCACCTTCCTCCGGCGGCTTCCACAGGAGCCAAGAGTGGACTTTTACCTGTACTGCGACCTAAAACCATTTCCGAAACAAGTACAGGCAGGCAAATAACTAAAACAATCAATATGTAAAGGGCCAAAAAAGCTGCACCACCGCCTTGTGAAGCTCGATAAGCAAAACCCCATAGATTGCCCAAACCCACTGCACTCCCAGCTGCCGCAAGTACAAAGCCCATGCCTGACTGCCAATGTTCTTTAACCGCCATAGCCAGATGATGTTTCTTTTAGTTTGACTTAAGTATCCGCGGAAAACCGTCTAGTGGGAGACTGGGTTTAATTGACGGAAGAGAGTGAAAGCCATCAGTGTGCTGGGCTCCACAGGTTCTATAGGTACCCAGACCCTTCAAATTGCCGAGGAATTTCCCGAGCAATTCAAGGTCGTTGCCCTAACAGCCGGAAAAAACATTGCTCTCGTTATCGAGCAAATAAAGCGTCATCAACCAGAGGTTGTAGCCCTCTCTAATACTTCACTACTTCCAGAACTAGAACAAAGACTCAAAGCTCTTCCAAAAGAACAACAACCCAATAAGTTCCCTAAATTAGTAGGAGGTCCTGATGGATTAAATGTTGCTGCATCCTGGGAAAGTGCCGATCTAGTTGTAACAGGAATAGTGGGATGCGCTGGATTACTTCCAACACTTGCAGCAATTCGCTCAGGCAAAGATCTGGCACTCGCAAACAAAGAAACCTTAATAGCTGCAGCACCGGTGGTGCTGCCTGAATTAAAAAAAAGCGGAAGCAGATTACTTCCTGCCGACTCGGAACATTCGGCAATTTTTCAATGTCTACAAGGTACTCCATGGGCAGAAAATGCAAGACTCTCAACAGGAATTCCTACACCAGGTCTTCGGCGTATTCAACTCACAGCCTCTGGAGGAGCATTTCGTGACTGGCCAGCGAAAGATCTTGCTAAAGCAACAGTTGCAGATGCAACAAGTCATCCAAACTGGAGCATGGGTCGCAAAATCACTGTAGATTCAGCAACATTAATGAATAAAGGTCTAGAGGTAATAGAAGCTCACTACCTTTTCGGCATTGATTACAACGAAATCGAAATTGTTATACACCCTCAAAGCATTATTCACTCAATGATCGAATTAGCAGATTCATCAGTACTCGCTCAGCTTGGATGGCCAGATATGAAACTTCCTATCCTCTACTGTCTTAGCTGGCCTAATCGACTAGAAACACCATGGCGACGATTGAGCCTCACAGAAGTAGGAGAACTTTCATTTAGATCTCCTGATAATGAGAAATATCCATGTATGGAACTTGCATATGCAGCTGGTGGAATAGGCGGAACAATGCCTGCTGTTTTAAATGCAGCAAATGAAGAAGCTGTAGCTCAATTCTTAAATGAAAAGATTTCATTCTTGGATATTCCTAAAGCTATAGAGGCAGCCCAAAGAAATGAGAATTTATAAGCGTATGAGCAGTCCAGCCCATCAAAACTGCGTAAAAGGCAAGGATTCCACAATATGCAAAATCAAAAAGCCTTCCCATTGCCTGCCACCTTCCTCCGGCGGCTTCCACAGGAGCCAAGAGTGGACTTTTACCTGTACTGCGACCTAAAACCATTTCCGAAACAAGTACAGGCAGGCAAATAACTAAAACAATCAATATGTAAAGGGCCAAAAAAGCTGCACCACCGCCTTGTGAAGCTCGATAAGCAAAACCCCATAGATTGCCCAAACCCACTGCACTCCCAGCTGCCGCAAGTACAAAGCCCATGCCTGACTGCCAATGTTCTTTAACCGCCATAGCCAGATGATGTTTCTTTTAGTTTGACTTAAGTATCCGCGGAAAACCGTCTAGTGGGAGACTGGGTTTAATTGACGGAAGAGAGTGAAAGCCATCAGTGTGCTGGGCTCCACAGGTTCTATAGGTACCCAGACCCTTCAAATTGCCGAGGAATTTCCCGAGCAATTCAAGGTCGTTGCCCTAACAGCCGGAAAAAACATTGCTCTCGTTATCGAGCAAATAAAGCGTCATCAACCAGAGGTTGTAGCCCTCTCTAATACTTCACTACTTCCAGAACTAGAACAAAGACTCAAAGCTCTTCCAAAAGAACAACAACCCAATAAGTTCCCTAAATTAGTAGGAGGTCCTGATGGATTAAATGTTGCTGCATCCTGGGAAAGTGCCGATCTAGTTGTAACAGGAATAGTGGGATGCGCTGGATTACTTCCAACACTTGCAGCAATTCGCTCAGGCAAAGATCTGGCACTCGCAAACAAAGAAACCTTAATAGCTGCAGCACCGGTGGTGCTGCCTGAATTAAAAAAAAGCGGAAGCAGATTACTTCCTGCCGACTCGGAACATTCGGCAATTTTTCAATGTCTACAAGGTACTCCATGGGCAGAAAATGCAAGACTCTCAACAGGAATTCCTACACCAGGTCTTCGGCGTATTCAACTCACAGCCTCTGGAGGAGCATTTCGTGACTGGCCAGCGAAAGATCTTGCTAAAGCAACAGTTGCAGATGCAACAAGTCATCCAAACTGGAGCATGGGTCGCAAAATCACTGTAGATTCAGCAACATTAATGAATAAAGGTCTAGAGGTAATAGAAGCTCACTACCTTTTCGGCATTGATTACAACGAAATCGAAATTGTTATACACCCTCAAAGCATTATTCACTCAATGATCGAATTAGCAGATTCATCAGTACTCGCTCAGCTTGGATGGCCAGATATGAAACTTCCTATCCTCTACTGTCTTAGCTGGCCTAATCGACTAGAAACACCATGGCGACGATTGAGCCTCACAGAAGTAGGAGAACTTTCATTTAGATCTCCTGATAATGAGAAATATCCATGTATGGAACTTGCATATGCAGCTGGTGGAATAGGCGGAACAATGCCTGCTGTTTTAAATGCAGCAAATGAAGAAGCTGTAGCTCAATTCTTAAATGAAAAGATTTCATTCTTGGATATTCCTAAAGCTATAGAGGCAGCATGTGAGCAACACAAGACAGATTTTAAAAACACCCCAAGTCTCGATGAAGTTCTTGAAGTAGATATTTGGGCTCGTCAGAATGTCAAAGAAGAAATTAACAAAGGCAAACTAACTAAAACTAATTAAAAATAAAAATTATATGAATTTACGAGTAAGTCATCATCTACTTCTTTGTGCCACCCCAGAAAAAGCAGCATGTTGCAACCCAGAAGTTGGTAATTTAACTTGGGTCAGGCTAAAAAAACTTTTAAAAAAGCTAGGTCTAGAAGATAAAAATCGTCCTGAAGGGATTGTTCTTAGGAGCAAGGTTGATTGCCTTAGAGTCTGTAGAAAAGGTCCAATACTCTTAATTTGGCCAGATGGGAATTGGTATGGAGAAGTGACCCCAGAAAGAATCGAAATAATAATCAAAAAGCATATTATAGAGAGAAAACCTCTTAAAGAATGGATAATTCGCAGAACTGAAATGGCAGGAATTCATGAGAATTTATCAAATAAAATCTTCCTTAACCAACAAGAAACCAACTTATCACCCCAACATCCATTAATTCCATGAAATCCATTATGGCCTCCTTTTGAAGTTAAAATAACTTTTAAAGGACTGCTTAATAAATCATTCATTCTTTTAGATAGGCCTAAAGCAGAAACAGCTGGAACCCAAGGATCATCTATAGCCTGAAGTAGAAGTATTGGAGGAAGTAAATGATAATTATCATTGAGATTTTGAATAGGTGATGCGTTTTTATAATAATCATCTACATCTTTATAGCCCCATCTTGGCGCTGTAATTATACTATCAAAATCTCTTATTGTTAGATTTTTTCTACTAGTTAGATCTTTCAACTCCTCAGAATTTACTCCTAATGGATCTAAAAGAGTTTGACGAATTAATCTTTGCAAAAGCCAACGATGATATAACCAATTTCTAGATCTCTCAATTGAAGTACTACATAGAGCTAAATCTATTGGACTACTTGTGCAAACCAAACCATCTAAAGAAGGATTCTGTCTATCAGACTGACAAGCTCTCTCCAAGACTGCATTCAACAGGATAGTTCCACCTAATGAGACCCCAACTCCAAACAATGGAATTACAGTACTAGAACAATTCTTATCCCTACTAATATCCAAGCAAATCTGTCTGGCTTTCTCTATAACTGGAAATAAATCACTATTACAACTAGCGGAATAGCTTCCACTGGCTAATCCTCTCCCTGGATCAGCACCTCTTAAATTCAACCTTAAAACTGCAAATCCATTCTCTAGCAATTCATTTGCCATCCTCCGGATACCCACCCTTTTACTAGATCCACCTAGGCCATGAATTAGTAATACAAGCCCAAGAATATTTATTTCCTTTGGATAATCCAGAAGCCCAAGTAAATACTCTTTTTTAGAAACATTTTTACAGAAACTAGGTATTGGAATCTTTATTTCTGATGCTACTTCTGGAGCAAATAAAACTGGTCTTAAGGTATCTCGCAATGTCTGTAAATCACCACCTAACCATGGAAACCTTTCCTTGAAAGGCTCTATTTCCAGTTGATTTAATAACTGGAAATTATAATCATAACTTTCTTCCAACACCAAGCTCTTTGAGTTCCACTAGTAAATCTCCAAGAACTTTTTTAGCATCACCAAAAACCATAGAGGTATTTGCCATCTCAAATAAATCATTCTTAATACCTGAATAACCTGCACTCATTCCTCTCTTAATAACAAATACTGTTCTAGCCTCATGAACATCAAGCACTGGCATACCATATAAAGGAGAGGATGAATCATTTTTTGCCTGTGGATTAACAACATCATTTGCCCCAAGAACAAGCACTACATCTGTTGCTGGAAACTCAGGATTGATAGTATCCATCTCCTTAAGCTGTTCATAAGGAACATCCGCTTCTGCTAATAAAACATTCATATGACCAGGCATTCGACCAGCAACTGGATGAATTGCGTAATTAACTTCAATCCCACCTGATTCAAGTACACGTGTTACTTCCCTCAAAGTATGCTGAGCTTGAGCAACAGCAAGTCCATAGCCTGGGACCACAACTACTCTTTCAGCCGTCTCAAGAGTAAGAGCACATTCCTCAACGCTGCAATTAGTGATATTCAAATATTCACTATCTCCTGATCCTAATGAGGTATTTGAATCTCCTAAAGCTCCACCAAAAAGAACCGAAACCAAAGAACGATTCATCCCATTACACATCACCTGAGTAAGAATCAATCCAGCTGCACCAACCATTGCACCTGCAACTATTAACAACTGACTACCCACTACAAAACCTGCTGCTGAAGCAGCGACCCCGGAATAGCTATTAAGTAGAGAAATAACTACGGGCATATCTGCCCCCCCTATAGGAAGAGTTACACCAATACCTAGAAGTCCAGAACCAAAAACCAGAAGCCAAAGACCACTTTGACCCGTGATTAATAATTCAAAAGCACCGACCAAAGAAAAAACTGCAAAAATAATATTTACTAAATGTCTAATTTTGCTCTGGGTCCAAATTGGAGTTGACAGCCATCCCTGCAGTTTGGCCATCGCAATAATTGAACCCGAAAAAGTAATTGCTCCTACAAAAACAGAAACAACAATAGAAATTATTTCAACTAATCCTCTCTGCGAATCACCATAAGCCATGCCATCTGGAAATAGAGATACTGCAATGGCTACAAGCAAAGATGACATTCCACCGCAACCGTTAAACAAGGCAACGGTCTCTGGCATTGCAGTCATAGGAACTCTTTGAGCAGTTACCAACCCAAGAAGACCTCCTATAGCAGAGCCAAGAATGATCCAAATAAAGGCATTGAAAGAAATACCAATAGTTATTGCAGAATTAATCAACAGACCTACAACAGCAAGCAACATTGCAAATGCTGCTAATTGATTAGCTTCTCTAGCTGAGCGAACCTTTGAAAGACCTTTAATTCCTAAAGCCAACAAAAAAACCGAAACCAGATCAATAACAAACTTGAAAGTCTCAGCAAAGTTCATTAGCGATTACCTCTGCCGTTAGATGATTTACGACTAAACATTGCAAGCATTCGATCAGTAACAAGAAAACCTCCAATAACATTGAACAAAGCAAAACCCAAAGCAATAGAACCCATAACCAACAAAGGTAATTGATCTCCGGATTTAATAATCAAAGTAAGTGCTGCAAGCATAGTTATGCCTGAAATGGCATTGGCTCCACTCATAAGAGGAGTATGCAAAGTGGGAGGCACCTTGCCAATAAGCTCTAACCCAAGAAGGCTTCCCAAAAGGAGAACCCATAATGCTTCACTTAAAAAAGACATCAAACAGTTCCTCCTGGCGTAATCACATCGGGACGAAGAATTTCTCCATCTTTACTAATTAAACAACCAGCTATTAGGTCATCTTTAAGATTCAACTGAAGAACTCCGTCTTTAATTTGAGGTTTCAAAAGCGCGAAAAGATTTCTGGAATAAAGAAGGCTTGCATGATTTGGAACTGTACATGGCAAATCAGATTCACCAATCAACTTAACCCCTTTACGAAGAACCGTTTCTCCAGGAAGCGTTCCAGCGCAATTCCCACCCTGATTAACAGCTAAATCAATCACTACAGAACCCGATCGCATTCCATCAAGCATATCTTCGTTAATTAATTGAGGTGCTTTTTTACCAGGGACTTGCGCGGTACAAATTGCCACGTCAGCCTCGGCCAAATGATCAGAAAGCTGCTTTCTCTGTGCAGTCAGAAAAGCTTCAGAAGCCTGCTTTGCATAACCTCCAGATTCACTAGGCCTATCTGGTAAATCTGGAGGCTCAATAAATCTTGCTCCTAATGATTCAACCTGCTCTTTAACAGCTGGTCGAATATCGCTCACATAAACAACTGCTCCCAAGCGTCTTGCTGTAGCAACTGCCTGCAATCCAGCCACCCCAGCACCTAAAACAACAACTCGTGCTGGTTGGACTGTCCCAGCAGCGGTCATAAGCATTGGGAAATAACGATCAAGATTACTTGCTGCTCTTAAAACAGCCTTATAGCCTGCAATATTTGCCTGAGAAGAAAGTACGTCTGCAGATTGAGCACGACTAATTCTTGGGAGCAGCTCCATAGATATTGCACTCAGCTTTGCTGAATGTAATGAAGATGCTAATTGAAAATTCTGATAAGGATTCAACAGGCCAACAAGCAGAGCACCAACTCGCAAACTTCTAAGAGTTCTCTCAGGAGGAGCCTGTACACAAAGCAAAGCATCTGCAGCCCCCCAAGCCTTTAAATCTTCTGATTCAAATACCTTTGCTCCTACTGCGAGAAAATCCTGATCTTTAAAACCTGCTGCCAAGCCAGCGTCTCTCTCAACAAGAACCTGACAACCTAGAGAATTAAATTTCTTAGTAGTTTCAGGGGTTGCTGCAACCCTAGTTTCACCTAGAGCGGATTCTCTTGGAACTAGAAATTTGAACAAGGTATTTACCTAAATCCTGAGCAGAGATTAATGCTCAGGATAACCAATAAAAGTGACTTTCCTGAAGATTGCTTTTCCTAAGCCAATCTTTCCGCTAATAAGAGAAGACAACTGATTTATCTAAATGGGCTTAACTGCAATCGAATGCCCCGATGGTGTTTGTCATAGTCATCATGGTGGTCATTCAGTAGACCGTTCGACCATGCAACAAAACCTCAATGGGCATGGACGTGAATGGTGCGAACGACTGGCCGAAAGGATCTATGAGATGTCTGTCGACACCTTTTCCCAAACAGTAATGCCAAGTCTCCATTCTCCAGGATGGCAAAAAAGACATCTTGACTGGGAATTCAAGTTAGACAAACAAGAATCAGAACCAGACAAGACATTGGTAGAGGGGATCATCAATGCTACGGAAAGCTTTCTTCGCAGCAGCGAAGTTCATCGTCTATTCATTCAAGAACTTGTTCAGGGAACCTTTGCAGAAGCCAGTGCGAATTCACTAAGAAGCATTGCTGTCAGGAAACTAATAGAAAAGGAACTCATGACAAATCTAGAAAAGCGCAAAAGTGAAATTATTGATCAACTAACTAATGATCTACTACAAGAGGCTGATGGAGACTTCGAATTAGCCAAGACAGCAGCAACAGATGGACTTGATGAAGTCGAGAGGCTTCTTATAAATCATACTGAAGCAGTTTAATAATTAATTATTTGCATAAGTAAGTAGTCTCCACCTTCAAAGATATTTCCCAGTCTTCAGGTGGAGAACCATTATATTCATATCGATTATTCAAAATAAATGACTTTAAAAAATACAAAGTTAAAGATTAACTTATAAAATTCAAAAGATTTTGATCACTGAAAAGTCTTTTAAAATTAAAAATTATTCTCCAGAAGAGGCCATTCGTCCTCGCCTCTGGCAGGAACGGCTTATAAATCTCATCCGTAGACGTCTAGAAATGAATTCTGGAACAGAAAAAGATTTACTTGTATATGCAGGGCCAGGAGCAGGAAAAACATTAGGAGCCCTGTTGAGTTTCAAAGCCATGCAAAAAGAAAAACAATTCAATTACTTTCTTGTTTTCTGCCATAGAAACTCAATAATTCATCAATGGGAGCAAACCTCTCGAAAACTTGGTCTAATTCTTAAAGATTGTGACGCCTCATTTGATACGATAGAAAATAAAAAATCTATAGATGGATTAGCAATTACATATCAAGGGGCCGTTAAAAATTCCGCAAATTTACTCAAGTATCTTAAACATTGGGAAGAAGAAGGTTTTATAGCCATCGCCGACGAGGTTCATCATCTAGGAATTAATAACGAGGAATCTAAAGGACATGTATGGGGGAGAGCCTTTAATAAAATAACGGTAAGAAGTAAACTAAATATTGGTTTAACGGGCACACCATTTAGAGCAGACAACCTTTCATTTTGTTCTGCAAGACAAATTCAAGTTCCCGACAAGGGAAAACTAATAAGTCTAATTAGGCCAGATCTTTGCATAGAACCAAGAGAACTTATTTCAACAGGAGATCTACGCCCTTTGGAATTTCATTTTCAAGATGGATGGATTGAACATGGCTACAAAGACAATCCAAATAATGAAGTTTCTCTTCTTTCAACGGAAAACAGGGAAAGTTGGAGAGCACGCAATTTACGCCGAGCAATTCATCTCTCAGACAAAAGTAGCATTGCTATCCAGCTACTACTTAGGGCACGGGAAAAACTACAGAAAATACGCTCCGTTCATAAAACTGCTGCAGGTCTAGTTATTGCCAAAGATATAGCTCATGCAAAAGCTATTAAAACAGTCCTAAAGGAAAATGGAGACCAAGTAGACCTAGTTCATTCGTATGACCCAGATGCGAAAGAAAGACTCAAATCTTTTCAGAAAAGCAATGCCAAATGGCTTGTTAGCGTTGATATGTGTACAGAAGGTTTTGACGCCCCAAGACTTCGTGTAATTGCATATCTGACAACAATTGTCACAGAAAGTCGTTTTTTGCAAAGCATTACTAGAGCAGTAAGGGTCTGCTCTGAAAGAGCCAAGAAGGAAAAAATACCAAGAAATCCTTCATATATCTTTGCGCCAGCCGATCATCATCTAATGAGCTATGCAAGAAGTTGGTCGAAAGCTAAGCCATACCTAATAAGTAACAACCACCCCAACTCTCAACAACAAGATTTGTCAGCATACTGCCAAATTCCAGGCCTCTCTTTAGAAACTTTTAACGCAAAGGCAGGAGAGACAATCCGCATAAGGACTGCAGAATTACCTAATTTCTTGTAATAATTGATCCTTTTGTACAAAAATATACGTTTTTGTTCGCAATATCTCGCAATTTAGATCCTCCAACATGTCAATCTGGTCAGCAATGGGGATAAATTCATGGACGCACCTCTTAAACGTCGTCTCAGCGTTTCTTGCTGTTGGGCAACTACGCGAATAGCTTTACTTGACAAACTAGAAAAATACGAAGACAGCTATGCAATTACTCAGGAATTTAGAGAGTGGATCACATGCAATAGCGACCATCCAGAACACTTAGAGGCTTCAGTCCTTAAAGTTCCTCGATTCAAAAACAATAAGCTTCAAGAAGAAGCAAGTGAAACAGATGAAATGCTAGAAATTTAATATTTTCTTTGTATTTGGCAATCTCTTGCTTTTTGGGTTCCACTTTGTGATTTCTTTTCCTATTGAAGTTTTTTTATTATCTGGATGTCATCGCTTAAAAAAAGTTTTTTAAAATAAGCATCATCCTCAAAATTCTTAAGCAATGAAAGATAAGAGTTTTTCAAATCAAATAGCAATAGAAAACATTGTCATTATCGGATCTGGTCCGGCTGGCTATACAGCAGCTATTTATGCATCAAGAGCTAATTTACAACCTCTTCTAATTACTGGGTTTCAAAAAGGTGGAATCGCTGGAGGCCAACTTATGACAACAACCTTTGTAGAGAACTTTCCAGGTTTCCCAGATGGGATCCTGGGGCCTGAACTTATGGATCTCATTAAGGCACAAGCTATTAGATGGGGTACTCAACTAATTGAAGACGATGCCGAGAAAGTCGACTTTAATCAATATCCTTTCTTAATTGAAGCTGATGGGAGAGTAATCAAAACTCATTCAGTAATAATTGCTACGGGTGCAAGTGCCAATAAACTTCACCTCCCCAATGAAAAACTTTTCTGGAGCCGTGGAATAAGTGCATGTGCAATATGTGATGGTGCAACACCACAATTTAGTAATGAAGAATTAGGTGTGGTTGGTGGAGGAGATTCTGCCTGCGAGGAAGCTGTTTATTTAACCAAGTATGGAAGTCATGTTCATCTAATTGTGAGGTCAAGTAGCCTTAAAGCCAGTGCAGCTATGGCAGACAGAGTTAGAGCAAATCCACAAATAACTGTGCACTGGAAAACAGAAGTTATTGATGCACAGGGATCATCCTGGCTTGAAAGCCTTCTAATTAGAGAAATAGACACAAAAAAAGAAAAAACATTAAAAGTAAAAGGACTCTTTTATGCAATAGGCCATACCCCAAACACAGAATTATTTAGAGGGCAGGTTGAATGTAATGAAAATGGCTACTTAATAACCAAACCTGGCAGACCAGAAACTTCAATAGAAGGTATTTTTGTTGCAGGAGATGTTTCCGATACAGAGTGGAGACAAGGTATTACTGCAGCTAGTAGCGGATGTAAAGCTGCATTATCAGCAGAACGCTGGCTGAGTAAACATCAGCTAACCAATCTGATAAAAAGAGATCCCACTGAACCAGATCAAGTCAAAACTCCAAAAGAAGCTGAAACAACAACAAAACAGAATTACAAATCAGACTCTCTATGGCAAAAAGGAAGTTATGCACTTCGTAAGCTATATCACGACAGTAAAAAACCTCTATTAGTTGTCTACACCTCCCCAAGCTGTGGGCCTTGTCACGTTCTGAAGCCCCAACTAAAAAGAGTCCTTGAAGAACTAAACGGAAGAGTACAAGGTATAGAAATCAATATAGAAGAAGATAAAGAAGTGACTAAGCAAGCAGGTGTAAATGGAACTCCAACTGTTCAATTATTTAAAAACAAAGCTCTTTTTAATCAATGGAAAGGGGTAAAACAAAGGAGTGCCTTCAAAGAAGCAATTCTTGAACTACTTAAGAACCCTTAAATCGAATTTTTCTAACGTCGCCGTGGCCCACCAGGACGATTGCCCCCTGGCCTTCCCCCTGGGCTGCCAGTGTTTCTTTCCCTATAAGTAATTCTGCCTCGCGTCAGGTCATAAGGACTTATCTCTACAAGAACCTTATCCCCAGCAAGTAATTTGATCCTAAACTTAGTAAGTTTTCCTGCTGCTCTACACAAGCACTGGTGTCCAGCAGGTTGCTCTAGTGTTACCAGATAGAAACCATTACCCTGCTCCTTTTCGATAACACCTGAAGTTTCAATCATGCCACTTAGCCATCATTAGCTGAACATTTGCAAGTGTAGATGTATGGGAGGCAAAACAGTTAATTTATAGAAATCTAAAGAATTAACAAGTATCTATCAGATTTAATATTTCCATTATTTTGAAATGCTTTCTTTGTTCAAGCTTACAATCCAATTATGAGTTAAAAAGCAAAGAGAGCATCAACAAAGGAAGAGGGAAGAAACGAATTTGATTTTTTAGGCCTTCAATTGCCAATGGCTCTAGCTAATCGCATCAAGTAATTCCTTTGCAGTTTGCCATTGACCGTAATAGTAATTAGCTACAGCCCTACGTTCTGCATCCTCCAATCCGTCAAACGCATCAAAACCAATGCTTCTCCATAACTCATGACCACAAGATCTATCCAGCTCTTGAGTCGCCTCACTCAACAAATTATCCAACCTTCTCTGAAGGTTTTTTACCTGAACAACAGACATGAAAGTCAAAAATAGCTACTTAATAGTACAAACAAACCATAAAAAAACCAGTGCTAGTTGGTTGGTTGGTTAAAAAGGTAGTTTTTTCTTTGCATCCTTATCCAGATCTGCTTCCATTTCCCGAAGTTTACTGAGAATCATTTCGTAATACTCTTGGATGTAATTTTCCATGGTGGTTACCTTCTCTGAATCCAGGCCAAATACTGAATAGGTCTCTTCCATAGGTGCATCTAGACGCGAGCCTCCTCCCGTAACTTCAGCAAAAGAAAGGCGTTCAGCAACATGAACTGATGCCTCGAAAAAGGAAACAAGTCCTTGAGCAATTCCAATTAGGAAAGGTGAAACACGAAGTACTTTTGCAGACTTATTACTATATTTCTCACACAATTTAATTAACTCTTCAGGCTTCCAGGCTTTTGGGCCAACCACAGGAAAACTACCTCTAATAGTCTGTGGGCGCTGCAAAGCTGCTACAGCAAATCGAGCCATATCTTGAGTATTCATATATGCGATCTCAGCAGGACTTCCTCCACTAATCCAAACAGTCTGGCTATCAAGAATTGGGATAGCGAATTGTCCAATAACACCCTGCATAAAAGCAGCTCCCTGAAGGATTGTGTAATCTAAAGATGATTCAACTAAAAGTCTTTCAGTGCAATATTTGATATCCATAAGAGGTACATTTCTATATTTTTCTGCTGCCAGCAATGAAAGAAATATCACTCTCTTAACACCTGATTTCTCACATGAGCGAAACAAATTGAGCTTGCCATCCCAATCGGTTTGATAAACACTCTTTGACTCATCGGCTCTACTGGTGGAAGCATCTATAACCGCATCCATCCCTTCTAATGAATATTCAATATCCTCAGGCTCAAGTAAATCACCTTTCGTAAGCTCACATCCCCATTCCTGCAAAAACGCAGCCTTTCGTGGAGTTCGAACCATACATCGAACCTTATGGCCTGCATCTATTGCAGTCTTGGCAATCTGACGCCCGAGAGTGCCGGTCCCACCAATCACTAGAACCTGCATGGAAACCTTAATAAGAAATTGAACACTATATGTGAAGAGTACCTATTGCTTATATCTAATCTCCTTGAAACTTCAACAAAAGAGCACCGCCTAGGAGGCCAACTGGGATTAGGACCCAAAATATTGCGGCTATGCCAAAAATTTCAGAGGCCATGTACTTAATTGCTTGCTAAACCTAATCCAATTTAAAGCCCTAAGAGACCAATTCCTTTAAAATGATCTCTAGATGACTAAAAACTCATTCAATTAAAGTCAATACTATGAAGAGACAAGCTTTGAACAAAACATTTTGAAATTAAAGTCCCACTAAATAATTCACTAAGTAAAGCTAGTGAGAACAAACAATCTTATGAAGCAAGCTCTAAAGCAGATGTGAGGTAAACATTAAAAGATGGTCAGTAAATTGCTCCAAAAAAACTTTGAACAAAACTTCCCAAAAAGCTCATCTTAACTCAGCTGTATCAGATCTCACAGATTGGGGGACTTCACATGAATGGTCTTGGAAAGGCTTTAAATGCCATTGGCGAGTAATTGGGGAGGACCATCATCAACCATTAGTTTTAGTGCATGGATTTGGAGCAAGTAGTTCCCACTGGCGCCACAATGCTCGTCCATTAGCGGCTGCAGGTTTCTGCGTATATGGAATAGATTTAATAGGCTTTGGAAAATCTGAACAGCCAAGCTTTAAAAAAATAGGACTTCTGAACAATTATTTGTGGAGCAAGCAATTATCTGCATTTATACAAAATATAGTTCAAACCAAGCACTTCTCAAAGGTGATCCTAGTTGGCAATTCCCTAGGAAGCCTTACGGCACTAACCACAGCTGCATTTTGGCCGGAACAAATAGCAGCATTAGTTGCTGCACCGCTTCCTGATCCAGCTTTTATGCAACCGCTTCAGTTAACAAAATCACGCTCGCTAAAAAAAATACAAAGAAAGTTACTAACAATCTTTTTTAAATTTCTCCCTCTAGAACTTCTTGTTCCGTTAATATCTAGAACAATACTTATTAAATTTGCACTCCAAGGCGCTTATTACCAATCCATTAAATCAGATCAGCAACTAATACGTTTAATAACCCAACCTGCTAGAAGAAGAACTGCTGCAAGAGCCTTAAGATCTATGTGTTTAGGTATGTCAATGCGCCCAAAGGGAACCACTGCGCCAGAATTATTTGAACGTATAGAAAAAAACAACAAGCAATTACCAATACTCCTGATTTGGGGAGATCATGACAAGCTTGTTCCACAGAGCATTGGCCAAAAGTTACTCAAAAAACACTCCTGGATTAATTTGAAACTATTAGGGAAAACTGGCCATTGCCCTCACGATGAGTCTCCTGATGATTTCAATCAGTGCGTTTTGACCTGGTTAAACAGTAATTTAATGAACAACACACAAAGGACATGAAACACACTCTTTCAGTCCTAGTTGAAGATGAATCCGGTGCCCTTAGCAGGATTGCTGGACTATTCGCTAGGCGCGGCTTCAATATTGATAGCCTTGCAGTAGGCCCTGCAGAAACTCAAGGACAATCTCGTCTAACGATGGTGGTTGAAGGAGACGATCAAACACTTCAACAAATGACCAAACAGCTTGACAAGCTTGTGAATGTACTCCAAGTTTTAGATCTAACTCATAGAGCAGCAGTAGAAAGAGAATTAATGCTTCTAAAAGTCTCAGCTCCTGCAACAAATAAAAGTGCAATCTTTGATCTTGTACAAGTATTTAGAGCGAAAGTAGTTGATGTTGCTGATGAAGCTCTTACCCTTGAAGTGGTGGGGGATCCAGGGAAACTCGTAGCTTTAGAAAAATTATTAAAGCCTTATGGAATCATTGAAATTGCTC
>QCFC01000001.1 GCA_003278465.1 Prochlorococcus sp. AG-363-B04 | reverse complement strand
TCAAAAGTCAGCAGCAAAATCGGAGTACTTGAATCCCTAATAGACAAATGTGACAAGGTACTCATAGGTGGAGGCATGATCTTCACGTTCTACAAAGCAAGAGGTCTATCAGTGGGCAAAAGCCTGGTAGAGGAAGATAAATTAGAATTAGCCAAAGAATTAGAAATTAAAGCAAAGCAAAAGGGCGTTGAACTTCTTCTACCAACAGACGTCGTCTTAGCAGACAACTTTGCTCCCGATGCAAATGTTCAACAAGCCTCTATAGATTCCATCCCAGAAGGATGGATGGGACTAGATATAGGTTCCCAATCAATAAAAGTTTTTCAACAATCACTCTCTGATTGTGAAACAGTTATCTGGAATGGACCAATGGGAGTTTTTGAATTTGACAAATTTGCTCATGGGACAAATTCGATTGCAACAACTCTGGCTGAGCTAAGTGAGAAAGGATGTTGCACCATTATCGGAGGAGGTGACTCAGTAGCTGCAGTTGAGAAAGCTGGTCTTGCAAACAAAATGTCTCATATCTCCACTGGAGGAGGAGCAAGCCTAGAACTGTTAGAAGGGAAGACTTTGCCTGGAGTAGCTGCCTTAGATGATGCAAACTAAATAATCTTTTAAGGGAGTAGAAATTATTTATTAGCTCTACTCCCTTAAAAGATTATTAATTAAAAATACAATTAAGGAATTAATTTTGCTTGATCATCCACTACACGTACGCGTTTAATTATAGAAACTAATCCATCAGGATGAGCTAAAAAGGCTGCCCATATTTGTACACCTGGTTTTAAGGGCGCTTGAACTGATTTAAAAATCCCACCACCTGCCATTGGAGCAAGTTCAATAGCAGGCATAGTCTGGTTTCTTACATGATCAGAATTTAAGGTTATTAAACCTCCAGCAAGCATTGCATCTCCTAAAGGCTTATCAAGAACAATATCAATGTCATATTTGCTACCAGTCAAAACCGAATCAGGAATCAACAACGAAATAGGTATCTCATTATCAGAAGTTCGCAAAATGGACTCATCAGCTATCAGTTCTTCCACCTTAAGAGCATCTCCCCTATTAATAAAAGACAATCTTTGCTTGGCTTCTAATCTAAAATTGTTTCCGCCAATATTCCTGCTCCCAACCACAAAAACGTTTAATGTAGATCTACCATCGCTTAAAGGCTTAGCCAAGCTGACATGCCATCGAGCATCTGGGTACTTCTTTAAAAATGCCTTGTATCTAGACTCTAAACTTGTAGCCTCTTGACCAAGAAATGGACTTTGCAAGGAAGGGTTTTCTGGGTTATTTAGAGCCTTCTCAAATCGATTGATTAAAAATTCAATTTCACTTGCGAAAAGAGGAGCAAGTTTAAAAATCGAAATCAAACTGAAAAATCCTGCAGCTACACCAAGTCGCATTAAATGACGCACTCAAACTTCTAATAGCTATCAACAAGTTAATCCTCCCCCTCCTTTTTTGACCAAA
The DNA here is from genome assembly GCA_003278465.1 of Prochlorococcus sp. AG-363-B04. Taxonomy (GTDB): domain Bacteria; phylum Cyanobacteriota; class Cyanobacteriia; order PCC-6307; family Cyanobiaceae; genus AG-363-B04. The sequence continues at coordinate 114,406 of QCFC01000001.1, read as the reverse complement.
CCCAATGTCTAATCTTTTAATCGCAGCAAGTGGAACCGGAGGTCACATTTTCCCTGCATTGGCTGTTGCTCAACAAGTTCCTAATACATGGGCTTTAAAATGGTTAGGTGTATCCAACAGACTCGAAAGTCAACTTATCGCAGAAAAATATGAACTAATAACAATCAAAGCTGAAGGCCTCAATGGAAACTACTTGCAAAAAGTAATTCAAATATTTCGCTTAATACTTGCCACTTCAACAGTTTACCAACAAATTAGAAAGAACAAGATAAAGGTAGTCTTTACAACAGGAGGATATATCGCAGCACCAACAATCCTAGGTGCAAGATGTTGTGGTGTGCCAGTTATTCTTCATGAATCTAATGCAATCCCAGGCAAAGTAACACGACTTTTGGGTCGATTTTGCAAAGTGGTAGCTCTCGGTTTATCCACTAATGTCAAATATTTACAAAACTGTAAAACTATTGTCACAGGTACACCTGTAAGAAAGAGCTTTCTTGTTTCTCAACCTTTACCTAATTGGGTGCCATCAGGAGAAGGCCCTCTCCTAGTTGTGATGGGAGGCAGTCAAGGAGCTATTGGCCTCAATCAAATGGTAAGAGCAATCTTACCGAAATTACTCGATGCTGGTTGCAGAGTCGTTCATCTCACTGGAACCAATGATCCTGAATCCAATCGAATCATTCACCCAAACCTTATAGAAATCCCTTTTTGTGACGAAATCCCTGGACTACTCCAACATGCTGATCTTGCCATTAGTCGTGCAGGAGCAGGCGCTTTAAGCGAGCTTGCAATATGTGGGACACCTACCATTCTGATTCCTTATCCGCAAGCAACTGATAAACATCAAGAAGCAAACGCAAACTGTGCTGCTCAAATTGGAGCCGCAATTATCATTCATCAACATGAGCCAAGGCATCGAGCCCTGGCAGACACTACATGGAGACTCTTAGAAGGAAGAATCAAAAAAATCAAAATAATCAATGATCCTTTAACTCAAATGCATAAAGCAATGAAAACTCTTGCCGTTTTCAATGCGGATCAACAATTAATTAATGTGATTAATCAATTCATAGTTGATTGATTAATTTATTCATAGCTCTCAATATTCGACGATTTCCAGCTCTATCCTGTAGAGCTATACGTAACCAACTTCCCCCTAACTCTGGGAAAGAAGAACAATCTCTTACTAAGATTCGTCTTTGAGCTAGTTGTTCTCTAAAAGACACAAGAGAGGAATTACCCTTCACCAAAAAGAAATTAGCCGAAGAAGGATGAACCGAAATCCTTGGTAATTTAAGTAGATTTCTATAAAACCATGAGCCTTCATTGGCCACCCAACTTTGAATTTTAGCAAGCCAACGTTCCAATGCTAAATGGTCCTCTAATAGCATCGTTCCTGCCGCTAATGCCAGCCCATTCACAGGCCAAGGGTCACGCCATTCGCGCCATCTCATCAAACGGTCAGGCGTACTAATTGCATAGCCAAGTCGTAAACCTGCGATCGCAAAAAGCTTTGTAAGACTTCTAATGACGATGAGGTTGGGGAAATGACTTACCAATGAAACTACAGATTGTTGCTCTCCATAAGGCACTAAAGGTAAAAAAGCTTCATCGCAAATAATCAACTTATAGTTATCCAATAAAGGGATGATTGATTCACGACTCCACAGTTGTCCAGTTGGATTATGTGGATTAGTCAGCCAAAGCACATCAGTTTTAGGCGACAAAGGAAAAGTTTCGGGTGCGACAAGTGACCAAGACAAAGGCAGCGTTTGATGAACATAAGGTGCAGACCAACAACACAATGCCCTTACGTAATCAGAAAAACCTGGAGAAGGTAAACCACTAATCCCTTCAAGAGAAGCATCTCGTGCTGCCCAAGTAAACAGTTCTGATGCTCCATTTCCCGGCAAAACCATAGCTGGATCAATACCATGCCAGATGCCAATTGCTTCTCTTAAATCCTTGTGATGCCTGTCAGGATAATTACGTAATCCATGTCCTCGTATTTCTGCAATAAGACAACGCCTAAGTGACCTTGAAGGAGGAAATGGGACTAAAGAAGAACTTGCATCCAACACCTGATCTATACGACAACCTAGTCGCCTAGCTTCATATGCCAAATTGCCACCATGTCGGGAAGAAAAGGGAATCACATTTCAAATATAAAAACCATTAACTGAAGATTTCTTAAAATACTAAAAGGATCTTTCTCTATCGTTTCCATGGAGCTCCACTGCCGACAGCCTCAGAGACATTGATAAATCCATATCTATCTAATTGAGACATAATCCCATCTAAAATGCGTGGTACTAAGTCTGGTCCTTCAAAAATCCAACCCGTATACACCTGTATAAGTGATGCTCCTGCAGCAATTCTTTCCCAAGCAGATTCTGGAGAGTCAATACCTCCAACACCAATCAAAGGCAACCTAGAGCCAACAATTGCTCGTAAACGTACTATCACTTCTAACCCACGGGACTGAAGAGGTGAGCCACTTAAACCACCAGCCTCTTCATCTAATCTCATTCCAGTTTGAGGAATAACACGATCTTCAAGACCTAAGCGATCAAGACTTGTATTGACTGCGATTACACCATCTAAACCTTCATCACAAGCAAGTCTTGCCAAATTATCAATTTCATCATTAGCAAGATCAGGTGCAATTTTTACCAATAGAGGCGGACAATTTGGTAGAGATCGCAATCTATCTATCAAACGTTTTAATTGTTTAGGATCTTGAAGATCTCTTAAGCCTGGAGTATTGGGAGAACTAACATTAATCACAACATAATCAGCGATATCTGCGAGCATATTCAACGATGATAAGTAGTCATCTGCAGCTAGTTCTAAAGAAGTGATTTTTGACTTGCCCAAATTCAAACCAAGTACAATCGGCCGCTGACCTGGTGGTAAAAGATTCTGTCTAAATAATGTCTCTCGCATTGCTTCAGCTCCAGCATTATTAAATCCCATTCGATTCAAGGCAGCTTTTTCTTCTGCTAATCGAAACAGTCTTGGACGAGGGTTGCCAAATTGACAATGCCAAGTCACTGTACCTAATTCAGCAAAACCAAAACCAAACACATCCCAAAGACCTGCTGCTACTCCATTTTTATCAAAGCCAGCTGCTAAACCAACAGGATTACTAAACCGACATCCAAACAAGACTTGCTCGAGTCGACAATCTCGACGTTGCAAATCATTTGCCAACTTACTCAAGATTATAGACATAATGGGCCAATCTCTACATTGCGAGAGCCGACTTAAAGCCACTAAAGAAAGCTGTGACAATTTCTCAGCATCAAATCCCTGATCTTGTGAAAGTATTGGGCCGAACCAATAACGATAAATACTACCTATTGACGAAAACTGAGATGGATTCTTTTCAGTCATCCTTGTTCTCATTGCAAGAACTTAAATCTTCTACATAACGACGCAAACGCCATCTATCTCCGTCAATAGGCTCAACCACCCAATCACGCCAGCTCCAAGCACAATCTCTCTGCTTGAGTAAGGGAAGAGGCAAATCGACTAACTGAGACAACTCAGACATACTTAGGCTATAACCCTTTTGAGCAAAGCGATCTGCCAACTCTAATCGCGAAAATATCTTATTTAAAGCTAATGGGGCAGGCTGACCTTGCTCTACCGTTGCTCTTAAATGACTGTGCGAATTCGGAGAATTCAAATTGGGATTAGTTCCTTTCGAAAAGGATACGGCTATCTGATCTACACGGTCATTATCCGGATCACCACTATGAGCTTTCACATAGGCAAATTGTACGTTATCAATTCGAGCAATATCCAATGCTTGCCATAGGTCTTGATTCAAAACCTGTTTACCTGAGGAAGTTCGCCAACCTTTGCGCTTCCATCCAAAAATCCACTTACTTAAACCATCAATCAAATATTTGCTATCTGTACGAATCTTTAATTCTGGATGTCTAGGAAGATCCTTCACTTGCTCTAACAAAACCAAGGCAGCTTTTAACTCCATTCGATTGTTTGTTGTCGATGCTTCATACCCACCAAGCTCTTTAACAGTCCCATCTTCAAAACGATAAAGAACACCCCACCCGCCTGGACCAGGGTTTCCGCTACAAGCCCCATCAGTGGCCGCATCAACTACTTGTCCATGAGGATGTGTCATTGAAAAGCTTTTACTAATTACCCAAATCAACAACAACTTTTTCTATTATTTTCTCATGAAAATAACTTAATTCAACAACCATATACATACATTCCTTTATTTTCTTGAATAATAAATATAGTACTTATAAACTAAATCAAATTTAACTTTCAAATACTATGACAGTTTGAGTAGCGCCACTAAGGGCCAATGGCTAGATCAGAAGAATGGATAAAATGAACTTGTGTGAGGGGTGCTGAATACTTTTCAGGGTCGAAACAAGGAAAGACTCCTGAAGAAAATTTCACCTCAAAAGCCCTGCCTTAGGCAGGGCTTTTTAATTGGCTAAAATCTAAGATCCCAGAACATGCATCACAAAGATGCCTTGAATAACTAGGCAAGAAAAGACCCTAAATAAAGTCTCTACTAAAAATTACTTAAGAGTGACTTTCCCTCCCACTTCTTCAATAGCCTTTTTGAGTGCTTCTGCATCATCTTTAGAGATGCCTTCTTTAATAGTCTTTGGAGCAGCCTCTACCATGGCTTTTGCATCACCAAGTCCAAGACCAGTTGCTTCACGCACAGCCTTGAGAACCTTAATTTTGGATGATGCTTCAAAACCATCGAGGACAACGTCGAACTCGGTCTTCTCTTCAGCCGCATCTGCTCCACCACCAGCAGCCGCTCCAGGTGCAGCCATAACAACGCCAGCAGAAGCAGCTGCAGAGACTCCAAATGCTTCCTCTATCTGCTTGACCAGCTCAGAAGCTTCAAGCAAAGAAAGAGTTTTGAGAGAATCAAGAATTTGATCAGTTTTTGTAGACATAATTGAGATTCAAGAACAGATAAAAAGGGGAAATCTTGTCAAGGAATTCAGCTCTCTCCTTTCTCAACATGCTGATTAAGAGATCGAGCAAGACCTGCTGGAACTTCTTTAATACCAACAGCCACTTTGGTAGCTAAAGCATTAATTGAACCTGCAATTTGAGCCATTAAGACCTCCCTAGAAGGAATTTCTGCAATAGCCCGTATCTCCTCAAGGGAAAGAAGCTTTCCTTCAAAAAGAGCACCTTTGGTCTTTGATTTTTTAATTTCCTTTTGAAAGGCTTGAACAGCCTTAACTGCACCACCTACATCGCCCTTAATAAGAACAAATGCATTAGTACCAGTTAACAAGGAATCAAGGTGTGACCAAGAATCATTTCCATCAATGGCATGACGCATCAAGGTATTTTTAGTGACCTTGCATACACTTTCTGTAGTCTGCAAACGTGTTCGCAGATCTGACATCTCTTTGATGGATAAACCCTGGTAATCCAGGACAAGTGCCATTTCGGCACTGTCAAGAAGCTGTTTTAACTCCTCGACTATCTGTTGCTTGTTCTCCAGCGTGCGGCCCATAGGATTTGGATCGAATCAGGAAAAAAGCTGAGCATGCAACCAAAGCTTCCAACAAGGGGAAACGAGGCTGCATTTCGATCAAATTCCTCTGTGGAAAAATCGGAATGTATGCCTCGGCAGGATTTCCACAAATCAGACCTGATTTGAACCCACTGTCTATGGCTGAGCAATGCCCAATGGCTTACGCCAAGTACTAAAGATACAACACTAAGCTCAATCACCTTGTTGAATATCTTGCAAAGCTGCGATATCGACTTCTACAGAAGGTCCCATAGTTGATGTTACAAAGAGACTCTTCCAATAGCGACCCTTCGCTCCATTTGGTTTATTCCTATCAATAGTTTCCTGCAAAGTCTTGAGATTTTCCATAAGAGCTTCAGCAGAAAAACTTGCTTTCCCAAACCGAACATGAACAATTCCTGCCCTATCAGCTCTGAACTCAAGTTTGCCAGCCTTGAATTCTTTAATAGCCCCACTTAAATCGGTTGTCACTGAACCTGCCTTGGGATTCGGCATGAGTCCTCTTGGTCCAAGAACTCTGCCTAACTTTGCCACTTTTGGCATCATGTCAGGAGTAGCAATCAAGAGATCAAAATCCATATTTCCCTTGGCAATATCATCAACCAATTCATCCTCTCCAGCCAACTCCGCACCTGCAGATTTTGCTTCTGCAACCTTCTCACCCTTTGCAATCACAGCAATCTTCACGCTTTGCCCAGTCCCATTAGGTAGCGCGACAGTAGTCCTTAACTGTTGATCGGTGTACTTAGGATCAATGCCTAAACGTGCATGAGCCTCAATGGTTTCATCAAACTTTGCAGTGGCATTTTCTTTAACTAATTGAATAGCCTCTAAAGGTTCATAAGCCTTGGAATCAATCTTTGAGACAAGGCCAGCTAGGCGCTTAGAAAGTTTTGTCATAGGAATTTTGGGGTACTGACGACTTTTGATCTCCCCCCTGAAAAGAGTTTAGAAATTAAAAGAATAACTCTTAGCTAATCAATCACTAATCGAAACACCCATATTCCTCGCGGTTCCCTCTATTACTCGCATTGCCGACTCAACTGATGAACAATTGAGATCTGGAAGTTTAGTTTTAGCAATTTCCTCGAGCTGCGCACGACTAATGCTTCCAACATTTCCGCGAGCCGACTCACCAGAACCCTTTTCAATCCCAGCAGCTTTTGTAATTAAAACTGAAGCAGGAGGAGTCTTCGTAATGAAAGTAAAACTACGATCCTCAAAAACTGAAATCTCAACAGGAATGACAAATCCTGCCTTGTCCTGCGTTCGAGCGTTGTACTCCTTACAAAACGCCATGATATTTACCCCATGCTGTCCAAGGGCAGGACCAACCGGGGGGGCCGGATTTGCTTTGCCGGCCTGAAGGGCCAGCTTAATCACAGCTACTACTTTTTTAGCCATCAGCGAACGGAAGTGGACAACTACGGATACCCAAAATCTTATAAGGGCTCGGCGAGGGGCTAGCCACCCTCTGAGGCCATCCTCCGCAGGGAGATGGCCGCCTCTAATTTAATTTTGCTTACTGATTTGAGAAAACTCCAACTCCACAGGGGTTTCTCTACCAAAGATTGAGAGAAGTGCCTTTAATTTGCTTCTCTCTCCAGAAACTTCAATAACCTCTCCTTGGAAATCTTTAAAAGGTCCAGAAGTTACAACAATTTGATCTCCTTCCGCGAGATCTAGTTTGACAACAGTCTTCTTCTCTGCAGCTCGTTTAAATATACGATCTACCTCCTGTCGACTTAAAGGTCTTGGTTTTATATGTCCACGAGCTTTACCAGTGGCTCGTCGATCTTCAGCACCAACAAAGTTAATAACATTAGGAGTGCTGCGCACAGCCATCATTGTGTCTTCATCAAGTACCATCCGAACTAAAACATATCCTGGGAAAACCTTCTCCTCAGTAGACTGGCGCGTTCCATCTTTTTTTAATTTTACTGCTGGTGTTTGTGGAATTTCAATCTCCAGAATTCTGTTACTCACACCAAGAGTGACAGCTCTCTGCTCAAGAGTAGCTTTGACTTTTTTCTCACAACTTGAAGCAACCTGAACGGCATACCAGCGTGCAACAGAAGTTTTAGAAACAAATGTCATTGGCGCTTCATCCAAAGGAGGAGAAGCAGATGCATCAATCACTTCTGATGATTCTTCTTGCTGATGTGAGAGATCGATTTCAGGCACTATAAAAAAGAAGTGAAATGGTCAAATTGTGAAGTACTTCTTTGTAAAAAGAAAGTACTTCACTAAATCAACGAAAAATTTGAGAAGCACCCCATGCATAAAAACGACTTACAGCTGCAATGGAAGCAGCTGAAAGACCTACCATGAGAATCACAGCAACAGATTCACTAAATAATTGCTGTCGACTAGGCCAAACAACTAGCTTTAATTCCTCGTAAGTTGAGGTGAAAAAACCAGACTTTCGATTTGTTTTACCTTCATGTGAAAAATCAGATGAAGGTGTTTCCTCTGGATTAGTGCTAGTCACTGAAGTCAAGCCTGAAGCCTAGGCAAATGATTTCGCATCTACCATACAGAATCCAAGGTTAACTGATAAAGCTTCTATCAAGCCTCTGGAAGAAAAATAAATGGTAAATCTAAATCGCTGTCACATGTAATCCTAACTGCCTTCACACCAGTAAATCGCTCTTCCAACAACTGAGTGGCCAAAGGATTCTCAATCCTTCTCCGTAATACACGACGTAATGGACGAGCTCCATATTCTGGTTCATATCCTTGCATTGCAATTGCCTTTACCACCTCATCATCAACCAACATTGACATTCCTTGCTCAGATAACAACAAAGCCAAATCAGCTAATTGCAACCTAATAATCCTTTCTAAATCGCCTTTCTTGAGAGGTCTAAATCTAATCACCTCATCTATTCGGTTCAAAAATTCAGGGCGAAAATGCTTAGCCAAAGCCTTATCAATCTGATTAGCAAGAGTCTGATCAAGATTTTGGATATCAACTCCGTCCTGCCTAGAAAGCCTTGCAAAATCAAGTATGTCCCTACTAGCAAGATTACTTGTCATAACAATGACTATATGGCGAAAATCAACAGTTCTCCCTTGAGAATCAGTTAACCGTCCATCATCCAAAACTTGCAATAACACATTAAAAACATCTGGATGAGCCTTCTCTATCTCATCTAATAACAAAACTGCATAGGGGCGTTGACGTACAGCCTCTGTCAACTGCCCACCCTCTTCATATCCAACATAACCAGGAGGAGCACCTAACAAACGAGCCACTGCATTACGCTCCATAAACTCACTCATATCAAGTCTGACTAGAGCTTCTTCTTCATCAAATAGACAAGCTGCCAAAGCCTTCGCTAATTCCGTCTTGCCAACTCCCGTGGGACCTAGAAACAAAAAAGAACCCACAGGTCTACGAGGATCCTTCATACCTGCTCTGGCTCTACGAATTGCTGCAGCCACTGCCTGAACAGCTTCAGATTGACCAATTACCCTTTTCTCTAGATAACTTTCTAGATCTAAAAGCTTTTGCCTCTCACCAGCCAAAAGTCTTTGCATCGGAATACCAGTCCAACGAGCAACTACATCAGCAATGTCCTCAGCCTCAACCTGCTCACGAAGCAACGCATTACCAGATTCCTGGACAACCTCTATGGCATCTTCAAGATCATTCCGTCGTTGCTGAACAATATGCAACTGCTCATATTGCAGTCTGGCAGCCTCTTCCAAGTCACCTAAAAGCTCAGCTTCAGAAATAGCATTGCTTAAATTCTCATCCTGTTGCATCAAATCCCTTAATTCATCAAGTCGTGTCCGCTCAACTTTCCATCGATGTCTAAGTTCATCGAGAAATTCCACAGCTTTAGAACGTTCATCCTGCAGCTGGTTTATTTCAGCAGAATCCTTTTCAGCAGTTAGCAAAGCCATTTCCAATCGTCTAAGAACTAACTCTGCTTCTTCAATAACTTGAGGTTTAGATGTTACATCCATCTTTAACTGTGCAGCAGCCTCATCAATAAGATCAATGGCCTTATCTGGAAGACAACGATCACTTATATATCTATCAGCCAAACGATTTGCAGCTTGAACTGCGGAATCAGTAATAGTCACACCATGATGCAGTTCATAGCGTTCTTTCAAACCAAGCAATATCTCTATGCTTAATTCAATACTAGGTTCAGTGATAATAACTTTCTGGAAACGTCGATTAAGAGCCTGATCCTTCTCAACAGTTTTTCGATAATTTTCAGGAGTTGTAGCACCAATGCATCTCAACTCTCCTCTAGCTAAAACAGGCTTTAACAAGCTTCCTGCCTCTGCGCTAGATCGATCATTACTAACAAGAGTGTGCAATTCATCTATAAACAAAACAACGCCAGAGTCTGACTCACTCACCTCTACAAGCACTGATCGCAAACGTTCCTCAAACTGACCTCTGAATTTGGCTCCTGCAATTAATGCGCCGAGATCAAGCGCAACCAACTTCATCCCTTTTAATGAATCAGGAACTTCTCCTGCAACAATTCTCTGAGCCAATAATTCAGCAATTGCAGTTTTCCCAACACCAGGCTCACCAATCAATACAGGGTTATTTTTCCCCCTACGAGATAAAACCTTAATTAATTGTCGAATTTCTTGATCCCTTCCTATTACTGGATCTAATTGACCAGATTTAGCGGCATCTGTTAAATCTCTACAATAGGAATCTAATGCTTTTGGCTCCTTTTCTAATTTTAAAGAAGCAGACTCCAATGAGCCTTCCTGCTTGTTAGGAATAGATTGATTTCTAAAAGATGAGTCTAAAGTATTTTTCTCTTCACTAATTTGTGAAGATTTTATAGAATTATTTCTCCTAGAAAAAGGTAAATTTTTTATTACATCTTCCAACCGATCACTAGTAAGCCCCAATTCGTCAAAAAGTCCTTTACCAATTCTTTTATCTCTGCCAAGAGCAATTAACAAATGAGTTACATCTATCAACTTCGAACCCCACCTCAAACGAGATCTTTCTGCCTCATCAAGTAATTCTTCTAAGTCATCACCAATAAATAATTCTTCGCCTTTTGCGATCGGCTGTTCAGCTAAAAAATCTTCCAATCGATCCAACAATAGAACCTGATCAATTGGCAAAGATTCAACCCATGACTTATAAGCTAAATCAGCAAAAAGAACCTGTATGAGATGTTCAACATCAAGTTGATCATGTCTCCATTTTCTCGCTGCATCTTGACCATCTAGTAAAAGATTCCAACCATCTTCGCTAAAAAGATCTGGCTCATTTGTAAGACTGCCCTTTATAGAAAACTTTGTACTTACTTGAGGATTCATGCGTATCAAGTCAAGGAATTCTTAGGAGATGCTTGAATAAGCTCTATCTTGTAGCCGTCAGGGTCCTCAACAAAGGCAATCATTGTAGTTCCATGTTTCATTGGTCCGGGTTCTCTGACTACTCGCCCACCTCGAGCAGCAATTATTGAACAAGTCGATTTAATATCTTCAACACCCAAAGCAATGTGCCCGTATCCCTCTCCCAGTTGGTAATGATTCTTATCCCAATTATGCGTTAATTCAAGGACTGTTGTGTCATGTTCTTCTCCATAACCAACAAAAGCCAAAGTGAAACGCCCTGAAGGATAATCTTTACGGCGTAACAACTTCATTCCCATGACATCCGTATAGAAAAGCAAAGACCTATCTAGATCCCCAACCCTCAGCATCGTATGGAGCATTCTCATATTTAAAAGTCTCTAACAACAGAAACAGCTAAGTTCATTCTGCTTACTTAACCGGCCAACATCACAAACTTATTGAGTAGTGGTGCCAATCAACACAAAGCCAGTTAACGGAGCAACCATAAGATCAAACCAACCACGAGCCGTATCACGTGAGCGAATCCCTAGATCTCATTATCGACATCATTTTGGCTAGGGAGGTTCTTGACTCCCGAGGCAATCCAACTATTGAAGCAGAAGTGATTCTTGAAGGAGGATCTACAGGAAGAGCAATCGTACCCAGTGGGGCCAGTACAGGAGCTCATGAAGCTCATGAGATGAGAGATGGAGGCAGTCGTTATATGGGTAAAGGAGTCACACAAGCTGTTTCTCATATTGAACAAACAATTGCCCCGACCCTTTGCGGCCTTTCTGCACTAGATCAAGCAACTGTTGACTTGACAATGAAAGAGCTCGATGGAACCGAGAATAAATCCAAGCTAGGTGCTAACTCAATTTTGGCTGTAAGTATGGCCACAGCAAGAGCCGCATCAAATGGTCTTGGACTACCCCTATATAGATATCTCGGAGGGCCTATGGCCTCTTTACTTCCAGTACCTCTGATGAATGTAATTAATGGAGGTGCTCATGCCGCCAATAATCTTGATTTTCAAGAATTCATGCTAGTTCCCCATGGTGCTCAAACCTTCCGGGAAGCACTCAGGATGGGCGCAGAAGTTTTCCATACTCTGAAGAGCCTTCTAAAAGACCAAGGGTTATCTACTGCAGTTGGAGACGAAGGAGGTTTTGCGCCCAATCTTTCCAGCAATGACTCAGCAGGAGAATTACTGGTTAAAGCAATAGAAAAAACTGGTTTTAAACCTGGAAAAGAAATTTCACTTGCTTTAGACGTAGCAAGTACAGAGTTTTTTGATAATGGAATTTATAATTATGGCGGAAACAAGTTTTCCAGCCATGAAATGATTGATCAACTAAGTCAATTAGTGAATAGTTATCCAATTATCTCAATCGAAGATGGGTTGGCTGAGGATGATTGGGAAGGCTGGGCCGAGCTAACCAAACAATTAGGATCAAAAATTCAACTTGTAGGTGATGATTTATTCGTAACAAATACCAATCGACTGCAAAGAGGAATTGACAACAAAATTGCAAACTCTATTCTAATCAAAGTTAATCAAATCGGTTCATTAACAGAAACTCTTCAGGCTATAGACTTAGCTACACGTTCAGGATATACAAGTGTTATTAGTCATCGCAGCGGAGAAACTGAAGACACTACAATTGCAGACCTTTCAGTTGCAACTAAGGCTGGCCAAATTAAAACAGGTTCATTAAGTCGCAGCGAACGAGTTGCTAAATACAATCAACTTCTTCGTATTGAAGATGAATTAGGCAGCCAAGCCAAATATGCAGGACAATCTTTGGGGCCACGAGGAAAAGATTAAATCAAAAAACTAAAATATAAGGATTCTTATTTCTTATTGCCAGGGATCTTATCTAATCGTGCATCACGTCCTAATTTCAATTGTAGCTTTAACCAACCAAGCGCTACTGGCAATGAACTTACAAGAGGAATAGCTGCCCAGACTGGCCTACTACTTGAACCTAAAAGAGCGGCAGCCAAAACTAATGATCCAAGTAAGACAGATTGACCGATTACTTGTTGAGTATGAACCATTCGCCGCAACTGTCTATCCGATTCACCCATCCGAATTTGAAGCTGCAAATCACCTTGTTCAAGTCTTTCAAGACTTTCATCCAGTCGTCTGGGCAAGGTGACAGCCCTACTGCCTAATTCACCAACCTGACGACCTAATTCATTGAACAAATCATTAGGACCAGAACCGGTAGAGGACATAAGCGGAAGCAAATAAGGCTTAGCTATTGCCATCAAATTAAACCCTGGATCAAGACTTCTACCAACTCCTTCAAAAGTTGATAACGCTCGCATAACGAAAATCAACTCAGCGGGCACACGAAAAGGTTTGCCATAAACAAGATCATACAAATCACCAGAGAGTTTCTCAAGAACATTTGAACTAAAAGGAGGAGTCAAAGTCTCCTTCAGCATTACTCTTACCAACCTTCGTACAGGACCTGTATCCATTCCAGAGGCTATAACTCCAGCAATTTGCAATTCATTCACAAGAGCTGTTGCGTCCCTCGCAGCAGCAGCTCGGACCATAGAACCTAATCGAGAACGAAGCCCCTCAGAAACCAAACCCATCATCCCAAAATCATAATAAATTAAGCCACCATCTCTAGCGACAGCAAGGTTCCCTGGGTGGGGATCAGCATGAAAGAAACCGTATTTTACTAGCTGTTGCAAATAACTAGCTGCTCCAATCTCCGCAATTTCAATAGGATCTATTGCCGCTTCTATTAATGCCTCTCTATCATTAACTTTAATACCAGGAAGATAATCGAGACAAAGAATTCGACTAGTACTTAACTCCCAAATCACAGATGGAATTTGGATCCTAGGCTCATTCAAAAACTGTTGGCGAAATCTGGCTGCATATTGTGCCTCCAATTTGAAATCTAGTTCTCTAAGCAAGACACGACGACATTCCTTTGCGATTCCTCTCCAATCACGACCTCTTCCCCACCGAGGGTGTTTTTGCAAAAGTGCAGCCACATCTTGCATCACTTCAAGGTCAAGCCGAAACATTCTCTGCAGCCCAGGACGTTGAATTTTGAAGACCACCTCACGACCATTTCTCAAATCTGCCCTATGAACCTGAGCAAGAGAAGCAGCACCCAATGGCCGCTGATCCAGATTAAGAATCTCTTTACAAGCAGTCCCTAAGTCGCTTTCCAACAACTCCTTAGCCTGAATAAAACTAAAGGCTGGAACTTTATCCTGCAAAGATGCCAGTTCCACAACCCATCCAGCTGGTAACACATCAGGGCGAGCAGACAGTAACTGCCCAAGTTTTATAAAGGCAGATCCAAGTCGCAGCAGCTCTTGTGTAAGCCATCGAGCTCTTATTTTTTGCCGTCTAAGACGCTTTTCATCATTGCAACCCCTTCTATAACTCCACTCATTTCCATCCCACCAAAGAAAAAAAACGAGCATGAAAACTGTTCGCCAAATACGAAAAACGCGTAAACTTCTCCACAACGGTTCGACAAACACCTTTAAATCGATCAAAGCCAGGCCTCAAACTTTTGATTTAGGTCAGAAACCTTTTTTCTTATCTGAAGAATTGTCTGCCTAGGCTCATCAACTACTTCATCTTGCGATTGCACCCTCACCTCATCAACCTGATCGGAATTTTGCCGATCTAAGCGATCAGCTTCATCAATTACCTCTTTTTGAAACAAATCCCATTCTTCTCTCAGTCGCTGAGGGGCATCATCTACTGTCGCTGAAAAATTATCAGCCATCTTAGAAAGCCTCTTGGTTAATCGCAAAGTCAAAGTATTGACCGTGGCCTGAAATAAGGAATCGGGAGAGTTCATAACCAGCAGGTTAAACAAAAAGCTGAATTGAATGTGTAACTAATTCAATGGCTGTGGCGATTCAATAGGCAATAAAAAAATTGCTGACGAATAAAATAGTTCTTGAAGAGAACTTGAATGAGGCTTAATCAAACCTAATGAATTCATCTGAGGTAGCTTCTCTGGTTGATAGGTCTCTTCTTCTCCCGCTCCAGCAATCTCAACGGACTCTTCTCCCGCTCCAGCAATCTCAACGGACTCTTCTCCCGCTCCAGTCATAGACCTTTGATAAGAACTTCCTATAGAGGTATCTAAATCTTGAAATTCTAAATTGTCGATATCACGGGTATTCTTAGACCTAAGAGCTAAAAGATCTGCTTTCCTACCACCATAAAAAAGTCTTAATTCATCCAAATTTTTTCCAGGAAAAGGTTCTGAATTAAAAGCTTCAACAGGTGGCAAGCGTCTATTACTATGCAGAATCAAAACACGCTGTGTTATTCCATACCCCATGGAAACAAAAGCCCCAAAAGTCAAAGGACCTAGCCAAAAAAGGGGTTGTTGAACAGAGCTCTTCACCGAGTCTTTTAAATGTTTCACCAGAAATAAGCTTTCCTATCTAAGTCTTGCAGGAAAAGGTTAACTCTATAGGCAGTGCCGTATGGGAAAATCATGGTTCAAAGAACCAGCTTTGAATTCTGAGATCTATACCTAAAAAACCAGACTAGCTACGAACACCTATGATTACCTCATTAAATTCATTAATAAAAACAGTCTTCAAAAAAAATTCGGCAATACAGATTGCAAATAATTCACAATTTTCCAATCACAGAAAAGACAAAATTAAAAAACAATTATTTATTATTGAAGAGCAACTTAAAATAACAATTCGTGATCTATGGAATGCACAATTAGTCAGTATTAGATCAACTTTATCAAAGCAAAATGGATTGCTATACTCTTTACAGAGTACATTATATCGAAATGCAGCAAATAACTCAGCCAAATTCCATATAAAACAATTAATTGATCTTCAAAGACAGCGCCGAATCCTACAAAGAGAATTAGATTATTATTCAGGTACTCTCTGGAAGAAAAAACTAATCACAATCCTTACCTACTTAATCCTTACTGGAATCAGCCTATTCATATTATGGCTACTAATAATGGGTCTTATTACTGCAATTTACCTGCTGCCAGTTTGGGGATCAATCATTCTTATTTATTGGCTCACAAGAAAACTATCTAGAAAATACTTCTGAAAATATTGCAATTCGAAACGATATCTAAAGACCTTTGACTAACTTTAAATTCATTGCAAATTCCTCCATTAATAATACAATGAATCTATCTGCTTGATTTGTAAACCGTTATTCCAATGACAAATCCACTCAAAGAAATGTATGAAAAATTCTGGGTTCCCGTCCTAGGAAGAGGTCTAATGATGTTTGCTGGCCTCATAGAAGGAGAAGAGCCCCAGAAAAGCAAAGTCAAAATAGAGAACAACGAACCTAAAACCTGATGTACTCATATCATTTATTAGTGCTAGGACCTGAAATCAAGATATTTCTAATAGTTGTTTCAATATCAGGACCCCTTGCAATCCTTGGACTTTTATTCCTACTAAAACAAATACAACTAAAAACACCTGAGAGGATACGCTGGCGTTAATAAGTTGCAAAGTACGAAAAATCTCATAAATTGCAAAGACTTCTCTTGTTCGTAAAGGAGCTGCGATAAAACAGAAACAGGTAACTTCAATCCATGAACAACAAAAATACATTCTTTTTAAAAGCTGTTCCTGTAATTCTGGGTTCTGGGCTTGCATGGCTAGGAGTTAAGCTAATCAATAATGAAAAACATCTTCTCTTCAGGCAGCTAGAGCTTCAGCATGCATTAGAGAGCAAAAGTACAAAAGAGCGAAGAAGATTGTTAACAGGCAGATGAAAATATCAGGAGGAAATATACATTTCTCAAAACTTCTTATCGTAATTAATATATCATATACAGTTAAGTAAACTTAAACTCTTGCATAATTAATGTTTAGGTTAAAAAAGGCGAAAAAGTTATCATGATTTGCTATTACTTCTTATATTTACTTATTTTATTGGCTAATTTTCTAGATTCCGACTTGGTTAGGTATCGACACCATCCCGTAAGAATATATTTTTCCTCATAGTTAGCAGCGATACCATAATGAGAATGTGTCCAATATGCAGGCCAAATATACAAATCTCCTGCTCTAGGAATTAAAGTTAATTTCTGATTGGGGAAACAGGTTCCTCCATTTATCTTAATATCATTTAAATAAAACATCCAAGCTAAATTCCTTAACAATATTGGGCCTGAATTTCCATCATTTTCACAATGTTCACCTGAATAAGCCTGACCGGGTTTATATTTCTGCAAATTACATGCAGGAGAGATAGTAAATGGTCTAGATGCAAGAAATGGGTACTGCTTTGAATACAATTTAATAGATTTGACTAAAATATCTGAGAAACTTGATTTATGAGCATTAAGAGTCAATAACTGATAATCAAATTCGCCTGTCAAGTCTGTTCGGGGATTGACAGGTCCCAATTCTATTTTTTCTTTAATGTGCTCGTTATTCATAAAATCTATCAACTTAAAACAACTATCTTTAGACAAGGCTTTCTCAACTTTATAAATAAAGCTATCCATAATACAAAAACATTCAATAATCAAATCTCTATTGACTAAAATTCTATCATAGGATTAACTAGTTCTCTTTATAATTTACTAAGTATATAGAAGGCTAAAATAAGAAGCTAATTTCTTTTTAAAGAATTCAAAACATTCTTTTAGGAGAAAACTACACCCTAAACAAAACTTGAAAAGGATTTCTTGGGTTTAATTTTATTGGCTAGAATAATGCAAAGAATACATGAAAAGATTCTTTTCTTATTTGATAAAATCAAGGCCTTTTAAGGGATCAAGATTCTAATAATAGATAACCAGTTTATATATCTATCTATTATTGGAAACTATGGGACAACAGCAACCCAAGAGAAAGCAAATCCTAAACCTATCCAGATACCAGCAAACAAATTTCGAACATTAACGCCAAAATTACGAGTCACTATTTTAGAGGCAGATGTTAAGAGTAACAGTAAGGATCCTTGTGCAAGAAGAAGGCCTAAAAAATAACCTACAAGAGGTGTAGGTTCAGCACCAACAATCGTATTTCCAAGTAAATAGCCATGAAAGGCAAACATTGGGAAGAGCCATTTTGAGCTCAGAAAATTTAGAATAATTAGGCCTTCTATTGCTAAAGATAAAGAAACAAGTGCCTCTGCCCAAAGATCTAGTGCTTCAGGTAACGGCTGCAACTGAACTAATGCACTTCCAGCCAAACCAAAAGCCAATAAAGGAAAAACCCATTTCTTGGTTTTGTTAAGGCACACAAGGGCAATTCCTAGCATAAAAAGTAAATGGTCAGGTCCAAGCAATGGATGGCCAATACCACTAAGCAATGCTTGCCAGCCTGATAGTTCAGAACTCCCGCCCATTCCAAAAGGATGATGAGCTAATACTGGATCAGTTGAACAAATGATTACAAACAATACAAGAGCTAAAGCTCCCAGAAAATCCCTAAATTTCAAGAAGGGAGGCGTCATAGATCGATCCTCGTCGAATTGTGAAATAAGGCGGGCGTTCTGACTAAATATCGATGAATATCGATATTTCACAGCTGCGGGACAGCAGCGGACTTTCACCGCTTTTCCCCATTACCTCCAGTGGCTGCTCCCCATTGGAACCTCATTAATAGGGATTCTAGTCGTTTGTATTACCTAGAGAATCTGAACATACGATACGTTTACTAAACCCTTAGCAAAAAAGAAAGATTTGAAACTAGGTTAATCTGATACATTCAACGAAAAACTTCTCAGAAATATTGTTTAATTATTAACCAATAGCAAGCATAATTTTTTAAAAGTAATTCAAAAAAGGAGTTTAGATACTCACACTTTTAAGTTGTGTAGTCGGCATTGATACGCATCTTCTGGATTTAGACTATAAATCTCTTTCTAAACCCCTATAGATACTAAGATCTTTTAAGACCATTTTAGTCGCATTTTAGTCGCAACTCGCTGTATTTTAGTCGCAGTTTTTTAAATAGGTCTTGAACTCGCTTCCCCACTCTAACGAGGTAAAGGGATTTCAAGAGATGAGGAAAGGTGCGTATTAGGCATATTGTCGCAATATGGTCGCAATTTGTTAGACGTTTGTAGTCTGACTTATCCAAAAACATATTTATTTGATTTCACGATCTTGTACTTTTCTTCTTATGAACTTGAGGAGATGAACTATGTTTTCATCTGCAGGATCTGAATATTCATTCCAACGATGACGGCGCTGCAAAAAAAACAATGCACAACGAAGTTCAGTTAAGGAAGCATTCTTGGGTTCTTTAATTATTTGACTTGCTAAATCAGAACAAGATTCAAAGTCCCCACAGACTTCATAACCATTCATTGTGAGTGCAAATTCCGCCCATGTTTCTTGATAATCGGAAGATTCACCTTCAGGATTAGGGATCTTTTCTAAGAGAAGATCTTCGTTAGCGATTGGAGTCGTCATTATTCTTCTTCCTCATCCTCATCTTCTTCTTTCTCTGGATGGTGCGGATCTGGATAAGGAGGAATTGCAGCATCATATTCCTCTTGAGTTGCCTCTCCCATAAACATTTTGGTAATCCAACTTCGATGCCATACCTCCAATTCAATCCTTTCTGTAGGAGTGAGATGGGGATAAAGTCTCGCTAATTCTTCGTCATTAAGAGGTGGTTGCATTTTCTGTTTCTGTCTCTATCCAGTCTTCAGATAAGGTTTCTGCTTGAACAAGAACTAATTCAATTGCAGTTTTTTCTTGATCGGGAGGGTACTTATATCGCTTTAGAAGTGACCTGATCATGTTACGCAATCCGGCGCGTACGTTTTCTTTGTATTGCCAATCAATAGTGAGATTATTTCTGAGTTTCTTTGCAAGTTCTCTTGCCATAGAAACCAACACTTTGTCTCCCATCAGTTCTTGAGCAGATTGATTATTCGCAAGTGCGTCATAAAAGGCGATCTCTGGAGGTGTTAAACCAAGTGAATCAACCTTGGTTGCCTCCTCTCTGAATTCTTTTGCCATGCGTATGAGTTCTTCAATGACTTGTGCTGCCTCAATCGTTCTATTTGCATATTTTTTCAATGACGCTTGAAGCAAGTCACTAAATTTCCTTTGCTTCACAACATTGGTTTTAAAGCGTGATGAAACTTCTTCCTTTAAAAGACGTTGGAGCAATTCAACCGCAAGATTCTTTTGAGGGATCTTGCTGACCTCTGCCAAGAATTGATCGGACAAGATGCTGATGTCAGGTTTATCTAAACCAGCAACCTTGAAGACATCTGTCACTCCTTTCCCAACTAATGCTTCTGATAGCAATTGGCGTAATTCAAAATCGGTATCGCCTTTCTTCCCTGGTGGAGTATCCCCTTCTCCTTTGATGAGTGGAGCACGAATTGCTTGCAAGAAAGCAACTTCTTCATTGAGTGCTAACGCTTCATCCAAAGTCCCACAAAGAGCAAATGCTTTAGTTGCTGAAAGTACTGTGTCGCAAAAACGCGGACGTCCATCAGGCATCCCCAATACGTGGTCTAAACAAATTGGGAGTAGTTCTAATGCTTTCCCTGGTTTTTTGAAATTGCTCCAATCGATTGGATGCAGGATATCTTTGGCGATCTGAATTTTCTCTTTGAGGATTCTTAGCGCTTCCTCAACATCAAGAGTTGGTTTACCTCTCCCTGCGGTGTAATCCGCCAGCGCTTCTTTGAGTTGTGGTGCAATACCGATGTAGTCAACAACTAGTCCACCTGGTTTGTCTTTAAAAACGCGATTCACTCTTGCAATTGCTTGAGCAAGATTCGCTCCCCTCATTGGTTTGTCGACATAAAGAGTGGCAAGACAAGGAGCATCAAATCCTGTTAACCACATGTCCCGTACTAAAACGATTTTCAATGGGTCGCTTGGGTCTTTGAATCTCTTTTCCAGATCTTTCTTTTGCTGCTTACTGGTGTGATGTTCTTGGAGTAATGCTTTGTCTGAAGCAGATGCAGTCATGACAACTTTGATTGCTCCTTTGGCAGGATCAGAGTTATGCCAATCAGGACGGATATTGATGATCTCTTTATAGAGGCGAGCACATATCTCTCGACTCATACCAACAACCATTGCTTTGCCTGGTTGTGTCTTTGACCTCTTCTCGAAATGTGCAATTAAATCTTGAGCGACTTCTTGCAATCGAGGTTGGGCACCAACTAATGCTTCTAATGCTGCCCAGCGAGTCTTTGCTTTTTCTTCTGCAGGAATATCATCTTCCTCTTCAAAAATCTCATCAACCTTTTGATCAACTGTCGGTAAGAACTCCTTCTTGATTTCAAGTTTTGCTTGCCTTGATTCGTAGTAGATCGGAACTGTTGCTCCATCTTCTACTGCCTGTTGTATGTCGTAGATAGAGACATAATTTCCAAAAACTGCTTGGGTATCCCGATCGTCTTTAGAGATTGGAGTTCCAGTGAAGGCAAGGAATGTTGCATCTGGAAGAGCATCTCTCAGGGTCTTGGCAAGACCGTATTTAATCGTTCCAGTTTTGATATCAAGTCGTGCCTTGAAACCATATTGAGTGCGATGCGCCTCATCGCAAATCACCACTACATTGCGGCGATTGCTGAGCACAGGGAATGATTGCTCGCCAGGTTCTAAAGCGAATTTCTGAATCGTCGTAAAGATGATTCCACCACTTGGTCGATTCCCTAAAAGGTCTCTAAGTTCCTGCCTGGTATTTGCTTGTTGTGGGTTCTCTCCTAATAAATCCCCTGCTCCAGCAAATACGCCAAACAACTGACCATCTAAATCCTGTCGATCAGTAACCATCACAAGAGTTGGATTCTCAAGGCGAGGGTCAGTCAGCAACTTGCCCGCAAGGCATGCCATTTCGATGCTTTTACCTGCTCCTTGGGTATGCCAAACAACGCCACCTTTTTTATCCCCATCTGATTGACTTGCTTTAACGACTTGTTCAGTTGCTGCTCGAACTGCATGGAATTGGTGATAAGCAGCAATCTTTTTAATGATTGATTTGTCTTCTTCAAAGAGGCAAAAAGAGCGAATAAAATCGAGCAAACGATCTTTATCAAACAGACCTCGAACAAGAGTTTCTAGTTCCCGGAACTGTCCAAGAGGATCAAGGTCCTTTTCATCTTTGATTGTTCTCCATCTCAAAAAGCGTTCTTCATTAGCACTAAGAGAACCCACTCTTGCCTGAGTTCCATCACTAATAATCAAAAGAACATTGGGATCAAAAAGATCTGGAATGTCGTTCTTATATGTCTGAAGTTGATTGAATGCTTTCCAGATATCTGCCTTTTCATCAGCAGGGTTTTTTAATTCAATGACTCCAATAGGCAATCCGTTTAAGTAAACGACTACATCAGGTCGACGATTGTGCTTATCTCCTTTAACCGCTAATTGATTTACAACCAACCAATCATTAGAGGCAGGATCATCAAATCCAATAACCTTCAATCGAATTCCGATCTGTTGATTCCCATCCATATAAGTGACAGGTACACCTTGAGTCATCAGACGATGGACCTGACGATTACTTGCTAAAAGTTCTGGAATATTTGGGTTGGTTAGTTGAGATATTGCTGAATCAATAGTGGAAGGTGGGACCTTTGGATTGAGTTTTTGCAGTGATGATCGAAGACGTCCTGGAAGGATGACTTGCCGAAAATCATCCCGCTCTGGAGAGTCTCCATCAGGAGCAAGGTCAGGACCGAAGACATAGGAATATCCCATTTCCTTGAACCAATCAAGGCACTGTTGTTCAAGAAGATCTTCGGTAATTAGAGACATCAGATGCCTACCTCCTCAAGCATCTTTTCAGCATCTGAGACTCTTAGTTCACCAGAGATGAGTTTAGGAAGAAGAACATCTCTAATTCCACCAAGAGTCATAGATTCATTTACATTCAACCTGATCTTTTCCATCAATGGTTTTGCACTTTCCTCAAAGGCATTAATTACATTTTTGCAAGCGAAACAAAATTCAATTCCTTGAAGAGTTTTACGGGTAATCGTATCAAAAACAGAACCATGAGATCTTCCTCGAAGTATCTCCACAATGCTTCTTGTGGAGTAATAGCAATAGACATCCTCATTAGTTTTTTTTGCCTGCAAGGCATAGCAGGATTGATTCATTGCCATTTCATCTCCTACAAGACATACCTTCCCAACTGTTCCACGCGCGGAAATAATCGTTGTACCCTTTCTGAATAGTGCTGATGAACAATTTTTCAAACCTTCTTCAGTGATTGTTCTCTCTGTTTTCATCACCCAACAATCAGATTCAACAGGAGCATCTACGACTGAAAACCATTGCACTCCTCCATTCCAATACTCATTTATGGAAGTCTTTGGAGTTCCACCACCAAGAACATTGAAGTGCGATGTGAAAGATTCTATTGACCACCCACTAGGAATTTCACCTAATTCAGAATCTTCAAATGAGTCTGGAAATAACTTACTGATCTCTTTGGATAAACCAGTTGAACGTCCTTCTGCTTTTGCTCTTATTGGATCAAAATCAATAAACCAAGATTTGAAGAGTGCCTTCGCTATTCCTTCAAGAGTTTCATTAGTCTTTCGGTTTAGTTCAATCTTTTCATCGATATTCGTGAGAAACTCTACAACTACTTTTTTATATAAATTTGAAACTGGATAAACTATTTCCAAATCTCTAAGAGAACCTAAAGGGACATACTGTTGCGTAGTGCCTCTTGAAAGAGAGTGAATTTCTCTTTTTACATTTGGAGAATTGAGATAGTAATACAACCATTGACTCTCTAATTCGTTTTTACACTTGAAAAGACCAACATTCTTGATAGCAAAATCTGGTTCAGAGTCTTTTACTAAAAGGGTCTCACCTATAGTCCCAATCATTGAAAAAAGCACATCCCATTGATGAACCTTGCTTCTCTTATTGATCTCATTGAAATCCTGAATAGAAATTTTATAAGACTTTTCCAGATCAAGAATCCCTCCTTTTATATGGCGAGAAGTGACTAAGTTTTTTCCTCCTTGGGAAACCTCTTTAGGTGAATCATGAGTTCCATCTCTTACCGAAATGCAGTATTCACTTGCTTTTTTAGAAACCCATTCACTGTCCATAACCAATCCTCTTCAAATTCTCAGCAATCTTCTTATCTAATTTCACACCTTCTTCTTGTTGCTCTTTGAGTAAATATGTAAGTCTTTTCATCTTTTCCTCAAAAGATTCGCCATCATCTTCTTCATCTTGTGCACCTACATAACGTCCAGGAGTTAGTTCAAAATTGTTCTTTTCAATTTCCTCAAACTGTGAGTTGTAGCAGTAACCGGAAATATCTTGATAATCTTTTGCATTACGCCAACAATCAACAGTCTCAGCAATTTTCGAGATATCTCCTTCAGTAAGAACCCTTTCTTTTCTGGAGACCATCGTACCCATTTGACGAGCATCAATGAACAAAGTTTCACCTCTTCTATCTCTTCCTCTTTGAGTTTTATCGTTAGTCAAAAACCATAAACAAACTTGAATCTGAGTATTTGCGAACAACTGTCCAGGTAAAGCAACCATTGCCTCAACGACATCACCTCGTACCATCGCTTCACGAATCTTTCCTTCACCAGAGGTGTTGGAACTCATTGATCCATTTGCCAGCACCACACCTGCTTGACCACCTGGTCGAAGTTTCCAAAGCATATGTTGCAACCATGCATAGTTGGCATTTCCTACTGGTGGTCTTCCATAAACCCAACGAGGATCACTGTCATATTTTTCACCACCCCAATCAGAAATATTGAATGGTGGATTAGCAAGTATGTAATCGAACTTTTGATCAGGGTGTTGATCTCGTCCAAAAGAATCTGCAGGGTCTTTTCCTAAATCTCCAGAAAGACCACGAATAGCAAGATTCATTACCGCTAGTCGCCAAGTCGTCGGATTACTTTCTTGCCCGTAGAGAGAAAGATGATCTCTTTTTCCGCCATGTGCTTCTACAAACCGTTCGCTCTGAACAAACATTCCACCTGAACCGCAGCAAGGGTCATAAACACGACCTTTATCTGGTGCTAAAACAGCAACCAATGTTTTCACCACATGCGCAGGTGTATAGAACTGCCCTCCCTTCTTCCCTTCAGCAGTAGCGAACTGACCTAAGAAATATTCGTAGACCTCACCAAGAACATCTGTTGCACTGCGCTCTTGTCCTCCAAAACCAATAGTAGATATCAAGTCAACCAACTCACCCATTCGACCAGGTTCCATCTGGGCACGACCAAAACGACGATCCAACTTGTTTCTTAGAGATTTGTTCTCGTTCTCGATGACAACTAAAGCAGAATCAATGATTTGTCCTATATCTGGTTGCTTCGCCTTCGCTCTAATAGATTCCCATCTCGCTTCTGTAGGAACCCAAAAGACATTATCTTGTTTGTAGAAATCTCTTTCCTCAAGCGCACTTGAATGATCTAAGGGATCATCACCCAAATAAAAATCAGAAGAAGGATCAGATACTTGCTTTAAAACTTTCTTCTGATGTTCAGCAAAAGTATCTGAAATGTATTTAAGAAATATCAGTCCAAGTACCAGATGCTTATATTCCGCCGCATCCATCTGGTTTCGTAGTTTGTCCGCTGACGCCCAAAGAATTTGTTTGAAACCTTGATCAGGCACAAGTTCTTAAACAGTTTTTTCTAGTTTGACTAGTAATAGTAATCTGCGCTTTTCAAAGTTAAAAACATAACAAGCACAAACTTGATTCCCTGATTAGAGGTATAAAAAAGCAAAATATTTTGTACACCTTCACTTGGACCGATATGACTAGTGTTTGCTTGTATAGAAATACTGTATAAAAATGAGTTAGTATACAGGCAAGGTTTTAGAGGTCGATTGATGACTGTTTATGGATATTGGAGATGCTCGACTGACTTACAAGATCAAGAGAGGCAAGTTCTTGCTCTTGAAGAAGCAGGTTGCGAAAAAATCTATGGAGACAAGATCACTGGAACAAGCAACTACGGAGATCGAGAAGAATTATCGAAGTGCCTAGAACAACTTCAACAAGATGACCTACTCGTTTTAGAAGACATGACGAGACTTGGGAGGACCATGGTCACAATGTTGGTTGAGGTGAATAACTTGATTGAGAGAGGAGTATTTATAAAAACTCTTGACGGTCGTCTTGATACTTCTTTGATGAATGATGAGATCGTCAGGTTGATCGTTGGAGTGATGGGATATGCAGCAGAGTGCGAACTAAGGAATATCAAGCACAGAACTTCAGAAGGAAGAGCAGTAGCAAAAACTAGAGGAGTGAAGTTTGGGGCAAAGAGAAAATTCGATAAGTATCAAGTCGCAGAGATTCTTGAAAAGAGGAAGCAAGGACAAGGTTATGGAACGATTGCTAAGTCACTGGGCATGAATAGATCTACAGTGCAGAAGATTGTTGAAAGAGAAGGAGTGGCAGCATGACTGAAAAAAATACAGGTGGACTATCTGATTACATTGTCTTGAAGAAAGAGAAGGAAGTTATTTTTTATTTGCATAACCCTTATCCAGATTGCTTGGAAATTCCAGCAATCATGAAGCAAAGGTTCCCTGATGATTACAAGAGCATAGTTACAAGTTCACTAGAGGAGTTCAAGAAATACAGAGGGCAGGTGTGATGAGTCTTCCTCCACATTTCGTAGATGAAAAGAACAAAGAGGTTGTATTCCATCTGAAAGGTGGTTATCCAGTCACGATGGCAATTCCTACTTGGATGAAATCTTTCCCAGATGACTACAAAGGTATTACTTGTCGCTGCGAAGAAACCTTTTACAAGTTGAGGGCAAAGATTAATGACTGAAAAAATAGATTGGAGACAAGAGTTGCTGGACTCTGCACAATTCAATGAGAAAGAAGAAAAGTTGCTGAAGCATGGTGCTACATCATTGGCACAGAGTTGGCACTTAGGTGCTCTCTACACTCGTTGGAAAAAACTTAAAGGCATCAAAGAAAAACCTCTCCCTAATCTTCAATCCAGTTTTATTGACTGGGAAAGAAGATTAAGGAGAGGAGATTTTTATCTACTTACAGAAGAGGACTTTGCTTATCCAGATTGGTGAAATCTTGTGGATTAATCGCAAAGATTTTCTAGGCACAAAGTTTCAAGAATTCTTGCCTTCTAGATGCTTGGGATTGTCTCTGCTTTATTGATGTATTTGAAATGTAATTTTTAACTGCTTTTGTGATGTCATCATGATTCCAACCATGAAACCCAATGAAGTCATTCGTATTGTCAACGGGATACTCACAGAAAACTTCATCTTCTAGAGAAGAGAAGTTAGTCCCTGATTCTATGTAGTAAGGGTCTAAAGGATTAACTTCAACAATTTCCTGCTCATCATTTAACAGAATTGAAGAAGGAACCAAAGTCCATACTTCAGTTTTGCCTATTGTGTTGCATGGAACAATGGAATAAGTATCCAATATGTCTTGTAGAACAGTTAATGGCACATATTGATCAAGAATAAAAAAACTACAATCGTATTCAGCGGCAACAGAAGTTACATACAAAGTTTCAGTCATAAAATCACTCCTTAATAGTTGTTTGTTAATTGAATAAAGTTAATCAAATCTTCGTTATTTTCTTGCCAGAAAAGTAAACCGTTTAGGTTTAATTTAGGATGCTCTTTCGAGTGGTTAGATATTAAATTTGTATACCAGTGGAGGTTGCTCGATTCACCTCGTTTGCATGAATTAATTATACCACAGGAGAACGCTGCCCGCAGGTTCTGCTTAACAAAAAGTCATAATGATAGAAAGGGTTTTGCTATTTATTAGATATTGTTTAGATGTTTTTATTTGGTTTATATATTAAAAACCTACAAGGCGAAAAAATATTATCAAAAAATTTTTAAAATACTTGATTAAGTATAACTCGCTCACTTTACAGTTGTTGTAGGTTAGTGAAGTTAGTATTTTTATATTGAAGGTTTATTTCTTTAGGTATGCACTATTCAATGTATCCAAAAAGTACTTCTTTGCTTCATTCATACTGAATGTTCTTTTCTGACGCTTCATTACGTCTTTAAGTTGTTCTACCTGAACCTTATTCAGTTGTATTGGAATATTCATGTACTGGAATCCTCAGTTAATTGTTTTGCTAGACCATGCGTATTTGATGGTATCTTTCTCTGACTAAAACCTTATGAAGTTGACTTCTGTCATATCCATAATGATCCATCAGGTAATCTTCCATAGTTAATACTCTCTCTTCGTGTCTTCCGTAAGAGATAGTTCGTTTGATTTGTTTTGGTTCTTCTAGAAATTGCATAAGAGGCAACCTTTGTAAATCTACTGTTTTCTATGTAACTATTTATTCTCAATAACTTAGACTCTTAAGGAACTTATGTACTTTTAATTAAAATAGTATTCCTAAGTATATAAGACTAATAATATTCATCTAAATATTCATATTATGATTTAGTTAGCATACTTAAGGAATTTATTTGTTCTAATTTTTCTGCACACTCTATCTATACAAGTTATTGATTTAAACATACATTTGTGTTAATATATGTTAACTAATAGATATATAATAGCATGAGTTATTTATTTAAAACAGATATCAACATTGAATATCTATTCTTTACAGAAATGGTAGAAAGACTTCAGGGTAAGAAAAGTAAAACTCTATTTAATGGACGTGAAAAGTACCAAGTCTGTTGTCCCAACTGTGAGAAGAGAAAAGCGGTAATGGGGTATGCCAGGCGGAAAGATACTTTTGTTCTTGCGTGCCCAGTAGATGGATGCGGACTAAAAGGAATAGTCCTGCATGAAGTCATCAAAAGATATGGAGGGTCTGAGATGTTTGAACGATGGAGGAAGGCAAGGTGGACTTCGACTAATTCAAATTGGATGCCAATTAAAAATAGAAAGCACAGTTGAAGTCAATCAAACTGTGGTTCTATAAGTTCTGAACTTTTAGTGAAAAAAGTTCTACCTTTATTCAGTTCATTCGTCGACATTTCCGATTCATGATGATAGTAAACACCATCGATATACTTCAAACCTGTTCCGACGTTACGTGCAAGTTTGAGATGATTCACGCCACGCTGAACAGCAAATGAAATTGCACTATGACGGAAACTGTACCAAGTAATATTTTTATTCTCCATCCAGTCTCCACCTGCATTGATCACACGTTCTTTAATTTCTTGCCAGCATCTATTCCATGTCCCTACGCCAAGAGGTTGATCACCTTTACCCTCTTTGCATAAGACAAAATCATCCTTATGACTTGAAGGGATATATGGAAAATGTCTACCAGTTTTAGATATACCGGAAAGTTCTCTCAATTTATTGAAGTATGCCTGAGTCGGTGAATTCACTCTTCTTGGTTTACCAGTCTTCGTTGTTGCCCCTCTAATACTAATAATGTGATGAATCTCAGCATCTTCTCCTTTCAGTACTGGATTACGTTCAAGGTCGCTCCATTTAAGTTGCTTGATTTCTCCTTTCCGTAAACCACTATTGATCATTACAACCATTGCGTAATACAAAACATTCCTGTTGTATTTCTGCCTTGCAGTAATGCTCTTATCTTTCCTATACGCATTCAAAGTCGGCACCATTCTTTTCCATTCTGAAAGTGTTAGATAATCTCTCCGCAACTCTTCAGATGCTTCGTTCTTAACGCTCTTCAATGAAGGAGTCTGTTCAATCAGATGCTGCTGATAGAGATAATTAAAAAACCCTCTAATCGTTGAGATCTCAGCATTAATAGTGTGATTTGTTTGAGGAGGTGTTTTACTTTCTTTCCTTCTCCAAACGCCATATTCAGACACACTAGTTTTATTACCTTTACCACCAAAAAATATTTGCATTAACTTAGGACTACGTGATCCATAGAACTGCCTTAACCAGTCCAGATGAACTCTCTTCTGTCTGTAGGTGTCTTTGGTAATACCTTTCTTAGGAATCACCTCTATACGTTGTTTCTCTGCCTCTAGGAACTCATCAACGAAATCAAATAATAACTTCTCCTTCTTGATAATTTTTAAACCACTGCGTTGACGAGATTGAATCTCATACCATCGATCTCTTGCATACTCCAATGCCTCATCCAGGTTATCTTTCTTCGTACTTTCACGAATCACACCCTCACTCAAAGTTTTGAGATACAACTGATATTTCTTACTTGTAGGACGCTTATAGACATACAAATCTTTCTCGCCATCAAAGACTTCAATCGGGTCTAAAACCCAACTTCCTGTTTCTCTCGCTCGTGGCATCCTAAAGGACTAAAACGTGATAATCTTAGTCGCAGTTTAGTCGCAATTGCAAATTTAGACTACAAAAATCTTATTATTTTCAGTTATAGCAATACTTTTTGGTAGTCGCAAAACTTAGGTCGTGTAGTCGGCATTATAACACTACATTCAACATATTGATACACCACATATTGGTATCAGAGGGATTACAGAGAAAATTATAATCACACAATAATCACATACCCTTTACAGAATAATCACACTTTCTTGGATTTCCTTCAAATCCCTTTATTCATGGGGGTGGTTTTGTGGTGTGTTAGCAAAATAATCACAAACCCATCACATTTTTGTGTCTGTAGTGTATTAAACATCTACTGATTTGGGCTCTTTGAAATGCATTAGCACAAAATACAAAATGGTGCAAGTTGAATTGTTATCTGATGAAATGATATCTACCAAAAGAGGGTAGAAACAAGGCAGTACGGTGGGAGATACCATTATAACTTAACTTTTAACTTGATAATTTGTCCTTTTTATCAGGTATAATGGTCGTATCAGGGATTTTGAAAGCTAATCCAGCGAATCTCCTGAAACATCATTTGAGAGATAAATCATGGCTAAATCCAACAGACACGGCAAATCTGCCTGCCTCACCAGACACCAGTTAGATGGATTCCTATCCCACCTACCAGAGAAATATGCATTACTGGCTCAAACCATGTATTTCCTTGCAGGGAGGGTTGGAGAGACAACATCTATCAAGGTAAGAAACATCAACCTTCAGGAGGGGTTAATAACCCTTGAGAAGTCATCTACCAAGACAAAAGAGACTCGTCAGATACCCATACCTAACAAGTTGATGGATGACTTGAGGCGGTGGGTATCATCCAATTCTCTGGAGGATGATGATTTTGTATTCTTCACCTCAAGCAGAAATACACAACATGCTCCAGGTGCAAAACAGATTTCTAATCAATCTGTGGATGAGATATTCAGGAAGACATTTGACTGGATAGGAATTGAAGGAGCTACTTCCCATAGTTTTAGGAGAAGTAGATTGACTCATCTGATGCAAAAGAATTGGAATGTACGTGAAATAATGGATATATCAGGACATAAGAATCTTCATTCTCTACAGCAATATCTTGACTCTGATAAGCATGATACCCATCTGAAGTATCGGAAACTTATAGAGGAGGAGGTGTGATATGGATGATAAAAACTGGAGACAGGATTATCTGAATACAAAAGCCAGGCTCAATCAAAAACAAATCCAACTATTAAAAGAAGGACCGAAAAGTTGGATGCAAGCGGTGATGTTAGGGGCTATGCATAGGGAGTGGGAAAGGATGAATGGTATAAAACCTCCACCTCCTCCACCTGATTGCTCTTCAAATCTGAAGGACTCCCTAAAACTTTTTGATGAAATGGAGAATGATAATGAATAAGGATGATGATGTTAAAAGAGCTATTAATTCATCAGTAGTGCATCTACTTGAAAGAATGAAGTATCTTGATGCGGAAAATAGGTATCATATTTTGCTTGAGTACGGAGAATGGATATTTAATGAGTTTGATATGGAAGACAACATGGTAATTCCTCAACATTTATTACGCGGTCATGAAGGAAGCGGCATGTCCGACAATATTAGCTAATATGCAGTTTAGATAGCTAATCTGACTATGGGTGCATCTATGCAGGTGGTAGAAACTCCATTATCAGATGTGGTAGTAAAGTTTAGATTAAGGACTCCATCAGATGCAAAAGTACGGGAAATTGCAGAGTCAATATCTCAAGTGGGATTAATTTCTCCAGTAGTAATTGATAGAAACAATATTCTATTGGCCGGATATCACAGATATCTTGCTTATCAACAACTTGGATTAGATAAGATACCATCCATAGTAAAAGATGTAGATAAAAGCGTGAGTGAGTTGGTTGAGATAGATGAAAATCTAAAAAGGAATGAGCTCAATCATATTGAAACTGCCGACCATATATTAAAAAGAGAAGAGCTTTTAAAAGAATTAGGGTTGTTATATCAAAGGGGTGATAATCAGAATAATATGAGTGATGAGAAACTTACTATTGAAGATGTTGCAGCGGGAGTAGGATTAAGTAAGAGGAGTTATCAGAAGAGAAAACAAATATCAAAACTAAATCCTGAAGTAAAAGATTTATTGGTGGAAACAGATTGGGCTAATTGTTTTGAAGAGTTAGTAAAGTTATCTGCTGAATCAGATGATATTCAAATATTAGTATGCAATCTACTAATAAGTGGAAAGTGTAGGAGTTGGAAGCAGGCGTTTTATCAAGCAAAAATGGAGGATTTTAAACTCCATAGACAAGAGGATTTAGATTTCTCATTCAAGGAACGGTGGGGACAATATGCAAAGAGTATGATGAAGTTTAACAGGGTTAATGATGAGTTAAAAGCATTATGTGATTTGGTGAATCATGATGAGGATTTAAGAGTCAAGAAAGGCTCCTTAAGATTTGGAGAAACAGAAATCAAATTGCATCAGATGAATCCAGAGCATGCAAGATTTGCTATTGATTATTTTACTAATGTTGGAGATTTAATATGCGACCCATTTTCAGGTAGAGGTACGACTGCATTCACAGCATTACATCTCAATAGAAAGTTTATTGGATTCACTATTGATGATAAAGCATATGAATTAACTACAGATGCTATACAGAAGCATATAGATGTGTCTGATGGTGATTTTGAATTACTGAAGGGATGTGGATGTGAAATGAAAGATTTTGAAGGTGAAGGTAGATTTGTAGATGCTGTATTTTCAAGTCCTCCCTATTACCTAAAAGCAGAGCCATACTCAACCGACCCCAGAGATTTATGCAACATGAGTATTGAAGATTTTGATAGTAAAATAGATGAGATGTTTAAGAATCTTGCAAGAGTAATCAAGAAGTCAAATTACAAGGAGAAAATCTTTCATCCAGTAATGATGGTAATAGGTACGGCAAGAGATGCTGAAAATGGAATCCATGATATGCAGTATTCATTCCAATCATTAGCCAAGAAACATGGATTTACTTTGTGGGATACCATGCATGTGGAATTAAATAACCCTCATTTGGTATGCAGTATTAAACGGAATTATGAGTTTAGATTCACACATAAATCTCATGAAACTCAACTAACATGGGTGTTGTTTTAGTAAGTTAAACTTTTTCAAAGAAGCTAACCTACAACATTCCTAAAAAGCGAGAGTTATATCAGATTATATGAAAATATTTTTGCAGTAAAAAATTATGGTATCAGGATTTTTTCGTCTTCCTATTCTCTGGTCGGATTCCTTTCCACCCATATGCTAATTCCTTTGTATATCTTGCATCTCTCCACTCTTTAATTAATCCACTACTACCATAATGCATAATAATCTCATGTAATAACATACTCCTTTTACCATTAGGATATCTACAATCAGGATTAGCACAGACAACCATGTACGTATCTTGTCTATCTGTTGTTAGATAGAATCCACAAGTATGATTGCATGCAGGACATTTACCTCTATGGGCTTCTCTGTTAAAAACTTTCCTTCTGTATGGTTTTGCACCATACATCCCTAATATCTTCTGAAAAAAGGGCTCTTCCTTATAAATATCACTTGAGAATGTATAGGTTTTATGATTACTGGACTTCAGTAAATCCTCATGGGTATTATCCCAAGAATGCTTATACATGTAATTCATATGGATAACTTAACTTGAATAAGTATCATACCATAAATGTTTCTGATTGTAAATATAACTCATGATTTAATGTTGAGTTATTATAGATAGTATTGCAGATGAGTTTATTCATTATTAAGCCCCTTTAGAAAAGTCCTAAAGGGGTTTGTATGGTAGATAACATGATTATTTATCTAAATACTATTGATTAATATGTTTTTAAATCATACTCTTTATTGTCCTTTAAGGTCGCGTGGTACGAAGAAAAAGTTATTCAATAGAATCTTTAGTATTTATATTCACAACACTAACTCAACACTACTATGGCTCACTACAACACCCTACCAAGAGTAAGACAAGTTTCATATGGAGAATATGAAGTAGAACGATTACTAATGATGGAAGATAAATTAATGAATCATCATGGTAAGAATTACAGCCAATTACATAAGGACTTAATCAGGAAGGAGTATGGATTAATAACCTTATGAACGAAGAATCTATTATTTAAAACTACTATTCAGAGGACTTTTATAACATGCCTAATATTCCATACAACAAGCCTATGGCTGATTCTATTGATAAGATTCTTGCAAGGAGTCCTTTCAGTAGTGTATTAGAATACCTTGAGTATCATGTAAAAAAGGATACTGCATTAATTAAATCAAACCCTAATAAGGATTGGTTTAGAAAATGAATACCAAGACATATAGTGAGTTTGATAATAATTATCGGAAGTTTCCCACATCTGGAGAAAGGAAAGAATTAAGAGAAAGTACGTCTAAACTCACTAAAGCATTCCAAAAATTAAGACAGATATATCAAAGTGGGAAACGGTATAATGCAAAGGAATGGATTAAGTTAATGGCCGATTTACTGGATTCTATTGATTAGTAATATCTGCGGTCATGAATGCAGCGGCATGTCCTACAGGATTACCAGATATACATTTAAGGAATCTACCGAGTCTCTTTTCCTTTATCTACAATATCTACTAACTCTTCAAAATCTATGAGGGTATCATCTCTTTTCTTGTGTAGCTCATCATAGAAAACTCTATTCTGGTTGAGAGTATCCCAAGTAGCCTTACTTTCACTCTCATGATGATAATACACATCTTGAATATACTTTAATCCCGTCCCTGCATTACGACTTAAGAATAATAGTGGGACTCCCCTACTCACAGAAAATGATATTCCTGTATGTCTGAAGGAATACCATGTGATGTTTTTCATATTCCAATATCTATTAGCACAAAGCTCTTTTATCTCCTTCCATATTCTATCCCAACTATTGGTACCAATCTTTGTCTCTGGATGATTATAGATGTGGAAGATATATCTACTTTTATATTCAGGAGGTATATGTGGAAATGAAGAGCCCCTAACTTTAGGTATATCACATAATTCTCTAATAGCATTAAATCTTTTAACGGTGGGACTTTGAATTGTTCGGGATTGTCCTGTTTTAGTATTCTCCTTTCTAATCCTAATTAAATGTCCTATTTTCTGGTCGTCTTTAGATAAGTTAGGATTAACTTCTAAATCCATCCATCTTAATCCTTTCAATTCTCCTATCCTCATCAAACTATTAGACATGATGAGGATGCTGTTATAACACAATCTTCTATTATATGATTGGGTAGGCGTAAGATTTTGTTTATTACTCCAGGCTCTTAAGGTATTAATAGTTTGCATATATTCTTTTACATTCAGATAATCTCTTCTGTTATTCCTTAAGGATTCTCTCTGCAATTTCTTGAATGTTGGTTGTCTGGAGATATATCCCTTATCCTCAAGGTACGCAAAATAAGCTCTTATAGTTGTTAATTCAGCATTAATAGATTGATTAGTTTTGGGTGGTTTAGGATTATCATCACTCTTGATAGTCCTCCACACAGGGTAATCTTTTATTTTTACATAATCTAAATCTTCAAGACGTATATTCCTACCTTGTTTGCTGGTTAAAAATATCTTAAATCTATCCAAATGGTATCTTTTACCCCTGTATGTCTCAAAGGTAATGAAGCCAGGTTTATTGTAATCAGCGATTCTTTTAGATTCCTCTTCAAGGTATTCATCAATAAAGTCAAACAACTTTTTAACTCTTCTTGCTTTTAATCCCTGCTTTTTGCGGGACATTACTTCTAATTTTCTGTCTAATGCAACCTTCTTGGCTATATCCAGATTGGTTGTCTTTGTAGTTTTTCTTTCAGCACCTTCACCTTCTATTGCAAGAAAGTATTGATATGTATTTGAGCCCGGTCTTTTATAGACATAGCAATCCTCATAGGGAGGCAATACAAGAATCTTGTCTTTAACCCATTTACCTTTACCTTCACGAGGCATTAGCCATAGGAATCATGGTTATTTGTAGTATATCCAAATCACACAATAATCACACCACCCCATGTAGTGTATTAGTAAGGGGTGATTTATCCAGTTATCATGGGACTTTTACTATAATCACACTCATCAAGTAGTATAATCGGCATTGATACGTATATATTGATCAGACAAATCACATCCCCAAGCTATACCTAATCCAGATCCGTCACCAACTTTCAAGCAAAAATCAACTTTATTATTAAAAAATTTATCAGATATTTTGCATTTTTTTATATAATTTGATGCTGCCTCTCTATCAAACTTTAGCGGTTTTCCAGCAGCCATTAATTTGTAAGGACCTAACAAAAGCTCAACAGATTCTAAACAAAAAGGAATGCCTGCTCTGCCAGCGGCTGCGATGATGCGGCCCCAGTTTGGATCATGACCATGTACTGCAGTCTTGACAAGCGAGGAACTGCAAATAGTACGGGCAATTTGCTGCGCTTCATTATCACTGGAAGTACCTATGACTTTTATTTC
The DNA here is from genome assembly GCA_003278465.1 of Prochlorococcus sp. AG-363-B04. Lineage (GTDB taxonomy): Bacteria > Cyanobacteriota > Cyanobacteriia > PCC-6307 > Cyanobiaceae > AG-363-B04. The sequence continues at coordinate 77,750 of QCFC01000001.1, read as the reverse complement.
CAATAAACATGTAGCACCTTCGCCATCACGAGCTATAGCTTTTGCAAGATGCTGAGTTGCTTTTCTGAGCCCTACCTCTAAATCATCCAAATACGCATCTTCAAGAGGGTCTCCAGCTGCAAAAGCAAGAAAAGAATCATTAGTGCTTGTATCTCCATCAACTGTGATTGCATTAAAAGAATTTGCAACAACTCTTTTAACCATCGCCTCCCACTTGTCAAACGAAACACCTACATCACATGTCAAGAAAGCAAGCATTGTTGCCATTTCGGGATGAATCATCCCTGATCCTTTTGCCATTCCACCAATACAAACCCTACGGCCACCAAGATCCGCTTCTAATGAGACTTGCTTCTCAACTAAATCAGTTGTAAGGATTGCAGTTGCAGCAGCATCACCCCCTTGTCTGCTGAGCGAGACTACTAATGGATCAATAGATTTAAGAAGATTCTGCATATCAATTGGTTCGCCAATTATTCCGGTTGAGCAAATTAATACTTCCTCAGATAGCAAACCAAGGCGATCAGCAAGAGCCTCTGTAGCACGTTGACTATCTATCAAGCCTAGATCTCCTGTACACGCATTAGCCTGTCCAGAATTAATTAAGACTGCACGAACCTTTCCAGCACGCTCTTGCAAACGCGCAGCAGAAAGATCTACACATGCGGCTCTTGAGACTGATCTAGTAAAAGTACCTGAACAAATAGCATCTTCAGGAGCTAACAAAAGAGCCAAGTCGGGTTTTCCTGAGGCTTTTAATCCTGCTCGAATACCTGTCGCTAGGAACCCTTTTGGCATAGTGATACCTAAAGAACTTGAAGCCCATGACGAATCCATCGATTGGCTCACAGTTTTGAAATAAAACAAAGGTCATCCTCATCCTGAGATATGAACATCGAAACCCCTAGACCTAAAAATCTACCCAGATGGGAAGGGAAACAAAGGCGCATTGGATTAACTGGTGGAATAGCTAGCGGGAAAAGCAGTGTTGGAAGGTTTCTTAAAGATGTTATGTGCTTACCAGTACTTGATGCGGATTTATATGCAAAAGATGTACTTGCTCCTAATACAACATCTACCAAAGAAGTCATTGAGAGATATGGCAATTCAATTGCAATTAATAGAAATGGGATATCAATTGAGATCAATCGCTCTGCCCTAGCAAGAATCATCTTTAGCAATCCTAATGAGCGATTATGGCTAGAGCAACTTATACATCCACTTGTCTTAAAAAGATTAAAAATAGAATTAAATTCACTCCAAAAAGATCCAACTATAGCATTAAATATTCCTCTATTATTTGAAGGTAATTTTACAGATTTATGTAGTGAGTTCTGGTGTGTTGATTGCACCCTAACTCAACAATGTACAAGACTAATGAAAAGAGATATGCTTACAAGAAATGAAGCATATGATCGTATTAATGCACAATGGTCACTTCAATACAAGAAACAACTTTCAGATGTAGTAATCGACAACAGTAGAGAAGCCCAAGCTTGGATACCTGATATAAAAAAACTTTTTCAATAAATTATCACTCTTGAAGTTTTTGACTCAAAATCTGATTGGAAAGCTTTGGATCAGCCTTACCACTTGTCCTTTTCATCAGTTGACCAACAAAAAAGCCCTGCAATTTAGTCTTACCACCGCGGAATGCCTCGACCTCATTAGGATATAAAGCCATTAACTCATCAACTATCTCAGTAATAGCAATAGGGTCACTGATCATTCCAAGGCCTCTCTTCTCAACAACTGCCATTGGAGAGCCACCTTCTAAAAGCAATTCTGGCAAAATTTCTTTGGCGATCTTTCCACTAATTTTTCCTGAATCAATCATCTGAAGCATTTCCGCTAAAAACACTGGTTTAAATGCCAACTTTGCATAACTCAACTTCTTGGCATTTACATAAGCTGCTATATCGCCCGTAATCCAATTTGAAGCAAGCTTGGCATCTGCTCCAGCAGCTACAACTTCCTCAAAATAAACAGCCATTAAGAATTCATCAGTTAATACTCTCGCGTCATATGCAGACAATCCAAACTCCTTCGCATATCTTGAACGCTTAGAGGCAGGCAACTCGGGTAACTCTTCTCGCCATGACTCACGAAGCTCGGGACTTACCTCTATTGGGCCTAAATCTGGGTCTGGGAAATAACGATAATCACTACTGCCTTCTTTCGATCTCATGCTTTTGGTGAGTTGTTTAGCCTCATCCCATAAACGAGTCTCCTGAACCACAGGCTCTCCACTCTCATAAGCATTGATCTGTCTCTTAATCTCATATTCACAAGCTCTCTGAATCGCAGAAAATGAATTCATGTTCTTAATTTCTACCTTTGTCCCAAAAGGTGCCTCAGGTCCCCGCCTTACTGAGATATTGACATCACATCGCAAAGAACCCTCTTGCATATTCCCATCAGAAACACCTAAATAACGCATGATTCTACGAATCTCTGATGCGTATTCAGCAGCTTCTCTACCTGTTCGCAAATCAGGCTTGCTAACAATTTCAGCAAGAGCCACTCCAGCCCTGTTGTAATCAACCAGAGAATGCGTTGACCCAGCCAAACGATCACTACCTGCATGTACTAATTTGCCAGCGTCCTCTTCCATATGAAGACGCTCAATGCCTATCTTCTTGATATAAGTTTGCTTACCTTTTTCAGCGACTTCAACGTCAATCCAACCGTTTTCAGCAATTGGCTCATCGAATTGGGAAATCTGATAATTCTTAGGTAAATCTGGATAAAAATACTGTTTACGATCAAATTTACTATGGTCAGCAATTTTCAAATTCAATGCCATAGCTGCTTTAACGGCATATTCCAAAACCTTTTTATTAAGAACTGGCAATGTCCCTGGCAAGCCGCATACAACAGGATCGATATGAGTATTTGGTGCATCGCCAAACTCTGTTGAAGATGCGGTAAAAATCTTGCTAGCAGTACCCAACTGAACATGGGTCTCCAGACCAATAACAGCTTCCCAAGATGCACTCGTTAATTCCATGATTATTTGACTAGATCTTTGAATCCTATGAAAATAGCTCCCATTCTTAGTCGCTTGGCTGACCTGAAACACTGATCTAAATTATTCTCTAAATGAATCAATGGTTGCGGCTTTAGAAGATCCCTTGCTAATCCTTGGTGGTGGTCTAATGGGCCTTTCCATAGCCCATCAAATGGCTCTAGAAGGTCGAGCAGTAGAAGTTCTTAGCCGAAATAGAAATGAAGCAGCAGGTTTTGTAGCAGCTGGCATGCTCGCTCCACATGCTGAAGGACTTCATGGAGAACTTCTACAACTTGGACAAGTTAGTCTTAAAAAAATTCCTGAATGGGTAGAAAAGATAGAAGCAACTAGTGGTATGTCTTGTGGACTGCTTTCCAGTGGAATAGTAGTGCCTTTTCTAGATTCAAACTCACTTGAAGAATATCCAACTAGCCAATTTGGCATCCACCTCAACAAATCTGAATTAAGGCAAGAAATACCTGGAATTGGAGCCCGCTGGAACAGCGGATTGCTTTTTAAACAAGATGGTCAAATTGATAATCGACGAAGACTAATGAGAGCTCTTGAAAAGGCCTGTGTTGAACTAAAAGTGAACTTTCAAGAAGGGGTTGAAGTTTTAGAACTAATTAACAAAAACTATGAATTAAAAGGGGTGCGCATCAGAAATGCAGAAGGAGAAATTAAAACCATTCCAGTACAAGAAGCAGTTCTATGCAGTGGCGCCTGGAGTAATCAACTCTTATTACAACTCCCAATATTTCCAGTAAAAGGACAAATGTTGTCACTTCAAGGCCCAAGAAATGCTCTCAGTCGCGTGGTCTTTGGTCCTGGAACCTATCTCGTACCACGTGAAGATGGGCTAATAGTGGTTGGTGCAACCAGCGAAATTGATGCAAGCTTTAAAGAAGGGCTAACTCCATCTGGTCAAAAACAACTTCAACAAGGCGTTACTGATCTACTTCCAGCAGCTAGTAATTGGCCATCAATGGAGCGGTGGTGGGGATTCCGACCATGTACTCCTGATGGAAGTCCTTGCCTAGGGCCTTCTCCAATTGAAGGTCTATGGTTAGCAGTAGGTCATCATCGCAATGGAGTATTACTAGCTGCAATCACAGCAGAATTGCTTTCATCTTGCTTAACCAAAAAAAATCTAGACAATGAACAAAAACAATTTTTAAAAAACTTCCGATGGAATCGATTTGGTCAAAATTCAGCAAACATTAACTGAACTAAACAACATAATTAATCAGTAATCTAGACTTAATCTCAAGCCTAGATTACTAATAAATTTTCAGAATACAATCCTAATTCTCTATTCTCCATGACTGATCAGAAGGCGTCCAATCGTTAAGTTCAGAACTCTCAAACCAAAGTCCAATTTCAAATTCTGCGGTTTCAAGGCCATCAGATCCATGAATTACATTCCTGCCAATATTGACCGCTAAATCACCCCTAATGGTGCCTGGTTCAGCTTCTAAAGGCTTGGTAGAACCAATCAATTTGCGTGCACTAAGCACAACTCCATCACCTTCCCAAACCATTGCCACTACCGGGCCACTTGTAATGAAATTAACTAAACCCTCAAAAAAAGGTCTTTCACGATGTACTCCATAATGCTCTTCAGCCAACTGACGAGTTGGGATTATCTCTTTAAGGCCAACCAATTTAAATCCCTTTCGTTCAAACCTAGAAAGGATTTCACCAACAAGCCCACGCTGGACACCATCAGGTTTAATGGCAACAAAAGTTCGTTCGACGCCCATGAATTCAAAAAGATGCAAACCTGGCCATGGTCATCTGCGAACCACCCAATTGGCAAGTCAATGGATGGCACCTGATACAACAGTCCTTAGATTTGGAAAAATTAAAAAATTAAAATAGTGCGAGCCAACCACGAAGATGCAGGAATAGCAGACAGTGCTGAAGAATTAACAAATGCAGCCTGGTCTATTGACGAAAGTGCAGAGTTATATGGATTAATCCGTTGGGGACAGCCATATTTCTCCATTAATGAACATGGAAACATGATTGTTCTTCCAAAAGGAACCAAAGGGAACAGTCTTGATCTTGTTGGTCTAGTCAAAGAATTAGAAGGAAGAAATCTCAACCTCCCTCTACTGATTCGTTTCGACGATATTCTTGAAGATCGCCTGCAGCAATTACACCAAGCATTCGATCAAGCCATTTCAACATACAAATATCAAGGTACATATCAAGGTGTTTTTCCTGTGAAATGTAACCATCAACGCCACGTCGTTGAAGAATTAGTTGCCTGTGGTAAATCTCGAAATTTTGGATTAGAAGCCGGCAGCAAAGCTGAGCTCTTAATCGCCTTATCACTTTTAAATGATCCAGATGCTCTGCTTATATGTAACGGGTATAAAGATCAACGCTATATAGAGACAGCAATTTTAGCTCGACATCTAAGACGTAAGCCAATTGTCGTTATTGAGCAAGCCGATGAAATCGACAAAATAATTTTGGCAAGTAAAAATCTTGGGTCTGCTCCATTAATTGGAATTCGAGCAAAGTTAGCCAGCCGAAGTTCAGGACGATGGGGGAGTTCTATTGGTGAAACCTCCAAATTCGGCCTTTCCATACCTGACATTTTAAAAGCAGTTGAATCACTCAGAAATGCAGACCTACTCTCAGACCTGCATTTACTCCACTTTCATATTGGTAGTCAAATCAATGACATTGCCGTCATAAAAGATGCTCTTCAAGAAGCTGGACAAATCTATGTGGAACTTAGTCGACTTGGCGCACCAATGGGTTATTTAGATGTTGGTGGGGGTCTTGGAGTCGACTACGACGGAAGTCAAACCTCTTCTATGACTTCAACAAACTATTCATTACAAAACTATGCGAATGATGTTGTAGCCACTGTTCGTGAATGTTGTGAATTTCATCAAATAAATATGCCAACACTCGTTAGTGAAAGTGGACGAGCAATAGCAAGTCACTTTTCAGTCCTAATTTTTAATGTACTCAGTACAAGTACAGTCTCAACATCTATACCCTTAAAAGATAGTAATGAATGTCTACCAGTTCACAACTTAAGAGAGACATTAGCTCGTATAAAATCAATTGCTATTAAGTCAAACATTGACCATTCACAACTACAAGAAGCCTGGAACGATGCTATCAAATTTAAAGATGATGCGCTAACTTCTTTTAGGCTTGGATATCTAGGGTTACCTGAAAGAGCTACTGCAGAACAACTCACTTGGGCATGTGCCAAAGCACTAGTTGAATTATTACCTAATCAAAACTCCACTCCAGCCGAACTAAAATTTTTAAGTTCAGTACTGGCAAGTACTTATTATTCAAATCTATCAATTTTCAGATCAGCCCCAGATACTTGGGCAATAGACCAACTATTTCCTGTCATGCCAATTCAGCGATTGAATGAAAAGCCTACTCAACTTGGAAATTTCGCTGATCTAACCTGTGATTCCGATGGAAAACTAGCAAAATTTATTTGCAACGGAAATAGCAAACCTTTATTAGAGCTTCATAAACTCAAAAAGGATGAACAATATCTAATTGGCATGTTCCTTGGAGGAGCTTATCAGGAAGTAATGGGGAACCTTCATAACCTTTTTGGAAGTACCAATGCTGTACATATACGTCTTGCAAATGACAATAAATACCAAATTGATCATGTAGTAAAAGGAAATACTAATTCTGAAGTACTGGAGGCAATGGAACATAATCCAGATCAAATCCTCGAAAGATTACGTATAGCTAGTGAAACAGCCATACAAGATGGGAGTTTGAAAATCAGTGATGCTCAACGCCTAATGGATCATCTTGAAACTAGTCTTAGACAAAGTACTTATTTACAAATCTAAAACCTTATTTAAGTACTGACTCAAGTTTTTCTCTCGCATACTTTAGAGCAATTGTTAAAGATTTACCATCTCTTCCACCAGCTTGCGCAAGGTTGGGACGACCACCACCTCCCCCTCCACATAACTTAGCAACCTCGCCTACAAATTGCCCAGCCTTTAAACCTATAGATAACAACCTTGACCCAAAAGCTGCAACAAAAATAACCTTATTCTCATCTGCAGCATCAGGAATTCCGCCTAAAACTACTCCAGCATTATCACCAAGTTGATTCAATAAACCCTGAGCTGCTATTTGCAATCCACCACCATCAACTCCGTCAAGTCTTTGAATAATTAGCTTGCTATTCCCAATGACATCTACATTATTTGTAAAAGACATTGCCTTAGCCAAAGCCAACTCTTGACTAATAGTTGCTAAACTTTTGTTCGCTACTCTTAATTCTTCTTGCAAAGACACAACACGACCTAAAATATCACTTGGCTTAGTCTTTAGCTGATCTGCCAGATTCTTGACTATCTCATCACGCTGATTGAGAAAGGGAATAACAGCAGAACCTGCAACAGCTTCAATACGTCGAATACCAGCAGCTATTCCGCTTTCTGAAACAATTTTAAAAATCCCAATTTCAGAAGTATTAGAAACATGAGTACCTCCACAAAGCTCCATAGACACACCAGGGACATCTACAACTCTTACTAAATCAGAATATTTTTCACCAAACATCGCAATTGCGCCTGCTGCCTGAGCTTTTTTAATCTCCATTTCCTTTACTTCAAGACAGATAGAATCAGCTATCCATTCATTGATCAATTTTTCGACACGTATCAACTCATCATCAGTCACTGCTTTTGGTGAATGAAAATCAAATCGCAAATGATCACAATCAACTAATGAACCTGCTTGACCTATGGACATATCAACAATCTTTTTCAAAGCAGATTGCAATAAATGAGTGGAAGTATGATGTGCCTGAATACGTAAGCGAATGGAACGGTCAACTTGCCCATAAACCTGATCTCCAACAACTAATTGTCCCTTTTCTATTTCACCACTATGAACAAAAATACTTTTATTCTGAATAACATTATTAATTGCTATACATGCACTATCAGTTTTATCACTACCAAAAGTAGTTAATTTCCCAGAATCACCAATTTGACCACCACCCTCTGCATAAAAAGCTGTCCGGTCTAGAACAATTTGTACTTGATCTCCAACTGAGGCAACTTGAGAAGATTTACCATTAACAATCAAAGCTTTAACAAAACTTTTCTGTTGAAGAGTTTCATACCCTTTAAATTCAGTTGCTTCTAAGGTAATAACTACTTCATCGACTGCTTCCTTTAAAGTTAGATCAATTGCAACATTTGCTGACTGTGCTCTCTGCCGTTGAGCTTGCATGGCCTTTTCAAAGCCTACAAGATCTACCTTTAAACCCTGTTCATCAGCAATTTCCTGAGTGAGCTCTATAGGGAATCCATAGGTATCATAAAGTTCAAAAGCTTGATCTCCTGTAATCATATTTGGATGACAAGAAATCATTTCATTCAATAATTTCTCACCTCTTTCAAGAGTTTCTAAAAAGCGAACTTCTTCTCTTTGCAACTCATTAAGAATAATTTTTCGTCGCTCTTCTAATTCAGGATAAGCTGATTTCATCAAATCAATTGCTGCTTTACCAATTTCAACTAAAAAAGGTTGAACTATTCCTAAAAGTCGACCATGCCGAATTACACGTCTTAACAGTCTTCTCAATACATATCCACGTCCAAGATTACTTGCAATTACTCCATCAGCAATTAATTGGGTTACAGCTCTAGTATGATCAGCAATAACTTTAAGAGAAGTTTGTGACTTTGAATCAAGATCATGATAATTAATACCAGCCAAAAAGGTTGCTTTCTCAATCAATGGATAAATCAAATCAGTTTCATAGTTATTAGGAACTCTTTGTAAAATCTGAGCCATTCTTTCTAATCCCATGCCAGTATCAATATTGCATGTCGCGAGAGGGGAAAGCTGACCCTCAGCATCCTTGTTGTATTGCATAAAGACCAAGTTATAAAACTCGATATAACGTTCATCATCCTCTAGATCAATTAACTCATCTCCTAATTCTGGCTTGAAATCATAATAGATTTCCGAACAAGGACCACATGGTCCAGTAGGACCAGAACTCCAAAAATTATCAGTCTCATCCATTCTGACAATGCGTTTAGGATTAACCCCTACGACATCACGCCAGATCATTTCAGCCTCTTCATCATCTCGAAAAATACTTACTACTAAATTCTTAGGGTCTAAACTAAAAACCTGAGTCGTTAGCTCCCAAGCCCAGAGAATAGCTTGATGCTTAAAGTAGTCTCCAAACGAAAAGTTCCCAAGCATCTCAAAATACGTGTGATGCCTGGCAGTCCGACCAACATTCTCAATATCATTCGTACGAATACATTTCTGTACACTGGTTGCTCTAGCTGATGGACGCTTAGCCTGTCCGAGAAAAACTGGCTTAAATGGCAACATGCCTGCAATAGTAAGAAGCACAGTTGGGTCTTCAGGCACCAAAGAAGCACTAGGTATGACTTGATGACCACGTTCAGCAAAAAAACCTAAAAAAGCACTGCGAATTTCTGCACCAGTTTTTGGTTGCTTTTGACTTGATCTTGAAGAAGATTTATCTGTCATGGCAAAGAGATTTTGCTAATAGGACGTCCAAAAGCCATATCCTCTTTTAATCAGCGAAATAGATTGCGACAACCTTTCCAAACTAGTAAAACAATAAAACGCTATAGATGTTGGGATGTAAATCATTCTATTAAAACAAAAACTAAATAATTCATTTTTAATTAAAGAAAAATTCTCATGTTTCTGTCCAAGTGAAAAGGACAGTTTTCACTTGATCAACACTAAACAAGAAGTTGAATAAGTTCCACGCAATGACTAAACCCCACTAACCTGGCATAATTATTTTGATGCATCCTATAAGTCTGGGTACTACTAAATAGCAGTTTCTGGTACTTAAATGAATCATCGCATGATTTCTGCGTCGGGGCCATGAGCCTGCTGCACGCCACCTGGCTTCCAGCTATCCGCCATCCGACCTCTTCAGGTCGGCCAGCTCTCCTTGTCTGGGCAGATACTTGGAAAGTTGCCGAACCTACTGGACCGAATAGCACACCAGCATTACATCCATTTACTCTCACATCAGAAGCACTAAAAGATTGGCTTCATGAAATAGATCTGCTTCCTGAAGGAATTATCGATGCCACAGCATGCCTGACTTTACCTAGTCGATCTGTAAAGCATAGACAGAAACATAATCCTAAAGGAAATACATGCAAAGAAGATCAAATAAATAATGAAACCTGGACAGGTTTGCCTCTACAAGCCGGTGAACCTATTCCTAAAAAATGTGAGTGGTGGCCATGGCAAGTTGAAGGTCTAGCTATAGAACCAACTTCTGCAACAACTTGGCTCTCTCAACTTCCCCTATCAGGGGAACATCCTGAACTGGCTGATGAACTCCGTTGGTGGAGCCATTTACAACGTTGGGCATTAAGCATCATTGCTCGCGGAAGATGGCTACCTCATATTGAACTTAGTAAAGGTGAAGGCTACCCACATCGTGCAAGGTGGGTACCTTTGCTTAATCGAGAAGATGATAGACGTCGTTTAGAAGAATTCGCTGCAAGGCTACCTTTAGTAGCTACTTGTGCACTTCCTTGGCGTGAACCTACTGGAAGTCGAAGTCATCGCACAACACGCCTACGCCCAGAAGCAATGCGAGCTGCCAACCCAATAGCCTCATGTCGACCTAGGAGCGGACGTCTACGAGTGGCTACTCTACTGGAAGAGCTTGTAGATGCACAATTACGTAAGGGATTTCAGCCCATAAATGAGAATTTAGACCCACTCCTCCTTACTTGGCAAGAAGCACTTGGATCTGATACTGGAATAATTAACCTATCTAAGGAAGAAATTGAACGACTTGCAACTGCAAGCAATCATTGGCGAGAAGGAGTCGCTGGAAGTGTCGCACCTGCAAGAGCATGCCTTGAACTCTGTACCCCTGAGAACGAAGAAGAGCTCTGGGGATTAAGATTTGCTTTGCAAGCCGAAGCAGATCCAACCCTAAAAGTACCAGCCGAAACAGCATGGGAAGCAGGTACTGAGATTCTTCAATTAGGGGAAATTCAAGTTTCAAACCCAGGCGAAGTGCTTTTAGAAGGTCTTGGACGTGCGCTAACAGTTTTTACACCAATTGAAAGAGGACTTGACAGTGCCACACCAAAATCAATGCTACTTACGCCTGCAGAGGCTTTTGTTCTTGTAAGAACTGCGGCAAGACAACTAAGAGATATAGGTGTCGGTGTTGACTTACCTCCCAGTCTCTCAGGAGGTTTGGCTAGTCGTCTTGGATTAGCTATCAAAGCAGAACTTTCAGCAACATCTCAAGGTTTCACGCTTGGTGAAAATCTTGACTGGGAATGGGAACTCATGATCGGTGGAGTTTCATTAACACTGAAAGAGCTTGAAAGACTTACCAACAAACGAAGTCCCCTAGTAAATCACAAGGGGGCTTGGATTGAATTAAGGCCAAACGATCTTAAAAATGCTGAGCGATTTTGCAGCACTAAATCAGATATCAGTCTTGATGATGCACTACGTCTATCGGCAACAGAGGGAGACAACTTTATGCGTCTTCCTGTCCATCAATTTGATGCTGGGCCCAGACTCCAATCAGTCCTGGAACAATACCACCAGCAAAAAGCCCCAGAACCTCTACAAGCTCCGGAAGGGTTTTGCGGACAACTACGGCCTTATCAAGAAAGAGGCTTAGGTTGGCTCTCATTCCTACATCGCTTCAATCAAGGCGCATGCCTTGCAGACGACATGGGTCTAGGGAAAACTATTCAATTACTAGCCTTTCTTCAACACCTAAAAATAGAAAATGAACTAAAACGTCCTGTCTTACTAATTGCACCAACTTCTGTCTTGATAAATTGGCAACGAGAAGCTGTTTCTTTTACTCCCGATTTAAAAATATTTGAACATTACGGACCACGTAGACCATCAACCATAGTTAATCTCAAGGAAACTCTAAAGGACATTAATCTAGTTCTAACTAGTTATGGACTCATCCAAAGAGACATTGAATTACTTGAGATGATCGATTGGCAAGGAGTTGTATTAGATGAAGCTCAAGCAATCAAAAATCCTAATTCCAAGCAAAGTAAAGCAACTCGTGATATAGCAAAGCAAAACAAGACTAATCGTTTCAGAATTGCACTAACAGGTACTCCAATTGAAAATAGGGTGAGTGAACTTTGGGCTCTAATGGACTTCTTAAACCCAAAAGTTCTAGGTGACGAAGATTTCTTTCATCAAAGATATAGATTGCCAATCGAACGTTATGGAGATATGTCTTCCCTGAAAGATCTTAAAGTTAGGGTGAGTCCTTTCATTTTACGTCGACTAAAAACCGACAAAGTAATCATTTCAGATCTTCCTGAAAAAGTCGAATTATGTGAATGGGTTGGCTTAAGTAATGAACAAACTAGTCTTTATCGAAAAACAGTTGAAAAGACACTGGATGTCATAGCCCAATCTCCCATAGGACAACGACATGGAAAAATCCTTGGCTTACTGACGAAGTTAAAACAAATTTGCAACCATCCTGCACTAGCACTAAAAGAAAAAAAATGCAGCGAAAAGTTCCTTGATCGCTCTTCAAAAGTTCAACGCTTAGAAGAAATTTTAGAGGAAGTAATATCAGCTGGAGACCGAGCTCTTTTATTTACACAATTCGCAGAATGGGGTCATCTTCTTCAATTATATCTACAAAAACGTTGGCGATTTGAAGTGCCTTTTCTACATGGAAGCACCACTAAAAATGAGAGGCAAGCAATGGTCGATCGTTTTCAAGAGGACCCAAGAGGACCACAACTTTTTTTACTTTCTTTAAAAGCAGGAGGTGTTGGTCTGAACTTGACACGTGCAAATCATGTTTTTCATATTGACCGTTGGTGGAATCCAGCAGTCGAAAACCAAGCAACAGATCGTGCATACAGAATTGGACAAGCAAAGAGAGTTATGGTGCATAAATTTATTACTAGTGGTTCAGTTGAAGAAAAAATTGACCAAATGATCCGAAAAAAATCGCGACTTGCCGAAGATATTATAGGCTCTGGGGAAAACTGGCTAGGAAGTCTTGGAGTTGGTGAGTTAAGAAAACTAGTGACATTAGAAGATAATTAACTCCAATCACCATGACAAATAACAACACAAATAAAATTCAAATCACAACCGCTCTAGGAGAAGATGGATTAGGCAATCAACCCTGGTGGGTAGAGCAATGGATGGAACTAATCAATTCTTACCGTTTCAAAAAACGTCTTGAGCGAGCCTGGACATATGCACGAGAGGGCAATGTAACGTCAATACGATTTGAAGGTAGAAGAGTGCATGCCAGAGTTCAAGGTACTGATGAGGAGCCGTATAAAGTAAAGCTATGGCTTGATGTTTTAAATGACGAAGACTGGAGTTTTGTGCTTGAAGCATTAATACAAAAAGCTCGCTGGTCAGCTCAATTACTTGCCGGAATCATGCCTTCAGATATCGAACGAGCCTTTGCTGCAAGTGGAAAGCGTCTATTTCCATTCAAGCTTCAAGAAGTACGCAGCGAATGCAGCTGTCCCGATAAAGCTAATCCTTGTAAGCACATAAGTGCAATCTATTACTTAATGGGAGATCGATTCAGTGAAGATCCTTTTGTCCTGTTTCAGTTGAGAGGTAGAACTCGTGAAAAATTACTTGCAGATCTAGCAAAGCAACGTAAAAAAATTCTCAGATCAATTACAGCAACTTCAGCAGCCAAAACGCAAAGCGATATAAATGAAGATGAGATAGAAAATCAACCAATAACATCACATCCTGCCATAGAAGATCCGAGTTTATGGTGGCGCTACGATGCAAGTCTTAACTCAGATCTGGTAGTAATTACTCCAGCAATGGAAGGCGATACTGGTCTCGATTCAGCTGGTGATCTTCCTCTCGCCGAAGAGCCTCGATTCCCAAAAGCAAAGCAACTATTTCTTAATCACCTCAAATCACAAGGACAAGTCCTTGCACAAGAAGCAATGTTGCAGGCCATGGCCGGAGGAGAGAATTAATCATGGCCCATATTCAACAAACTGTTTCAGAAACTTGAATAACATCTGAAATAGATTTTTCCCCGTAAGATCGCGTTAAAAGGAAACTGTATGAAACGTCGTCAGCTACTGAGGACTGGTGCTACAGCTCTTACTGCAGCAATCAGCTCAGGTGTATTAAGTTCTTGCAAAGTTCGACGTGAAGGTGAAGAGACCAATTCTATTGCCTTAAACAAAGTTACATGGCGCATGGCAACCAGCTGGCCGATTTCTTTAGATACCATTTTTGGAGGTGCAGAAACAATTAGCAAAAGAGTTAATGCATTAAGTGGAGGAAAATTTCAAATTAAACCTTATGCGGCTGGTGAGTTAGTTCCTGGCCTAGAGGTTCTAGATGCAGTTCAAGCTGGTTCCGTGGAATGCGGGCATACAGCTAGTTACTACTACATAGGTAAAAATCCCGCATTAGCATTTGGAACTTCGGTGCCCTTTGGACTGAATGCACAACAGCAAAATGCATGGCTCTATGAAGGAGGCGGTAACGAATTACTCAATGAAATGTATTCCTCTTTTGGAGTTATTGGTTTTCCTGCAGGAAACACTGGAGCACAAATGGGTGGATGGTTTAAACGAAAACTAAATGACCTCAAATCACTCCAAGGGCTAAAAATGCGCATTCCAGGCCTTGGAGGAAAAGTAATGAACGAACTAGGGGTTAATGTTCAAGTGCTACCAGGAGGTGAAATCTATTTAGCCCTTGAAAGAGGGGCAATAGATGCCGCCGAGTGGACTGGCCCATACGATGATGAAAAACTTGGCCTATTTCGAGCAGCAAAGTTTTACTACTATCCAGGATGGTGGGAGCCAGGGCCAACACTTACTGCTCTTGTAAATAAAAAAGCCTGGGAAAAACTACCGAAGGAATACAAGGAAATTTTTAAAACCGCATGTTATGAAGCAAATCTCACAATGCTAAACAGATATGACACCCTGAATGGAATAGCACTCCAGAGACTTTTACAAAGTGGAACTGAACTAGTTCCTTACGAGGAAAATATTCTCATAGCAGCCAAAGATGCATCCTTTCAAATCTATTCTGACCTCGCCAAAACAAGTGTGAGTTTCCGTCAAATATTTGAACAATGGCAGAAATTTCGAAAGGAAGTGTATACCTGGAATGGAATCAATGAATTACCCTTTTCAAGATTTAGTTATCAACAAGTCCAAGGAATCAGATGAAACAATTACTTATTCTCGCGAATAAACTAGAAAATATAAATCGAGTCATTGCAATAATTACTCGATGGTCTGTTTTATTAATGCTAAGCCTTGGCTTCTGGAATGTTTTAGGCAGATACATCAGTGTAATTATAGGACATAATCTCAGTTCAAATGCACTTATTGAAGGTCAATGGTATTTATTCGATGTTATTTTTCTACTTGGAATGGGTTGGACACTCCAACAAAAAGGCCATGTAAGGGTGGACATTTTCCAAAGTCGTTTAGCTCCTAAACGCAAAGCTCAAATCGAACTATTTGGCACTCTGATATTGCTATTACCTTTTGCCCTTGGAGTAATGGCTATTTCAATCGAACCTACCTGGCAATCCTGGAAAATATGGGAGGTTTCTCCAGATCCCAATGGTCTTCCAAGATACTGGGTAAAAAGTTTAATCCCATTGGGCTTTTTGCTATTGACTCTCCAAGGCATTGCTGAAGCAATTAAAACCTGGAACAAAATCCAAAAAATTTCAAAGGAAAATAATTTATTAGTACGAAATATTTCGGAGAATCATAGTGATTGAAATTGGCATATTTGACTACATCATTAGCTTCGACACAGCCCTAATCCTTGGGCCAGGAATGTTTCTAACGCTATGTATAGCACTATTAACAGGATATCCCGTCGCTTTTTGTCTAGGTGGTACAGCAGTTCTCTTCACAGGGATAGGAATATTGCTGGGAGTTTTTGAACCTCAATTTATAACTGCTCTGCCGCAAAGAATTATGGGGATAATGGCCAATTTCACATTATTAGCAATACCAGCTTTCGTTTTTATGGGTTCTATGTTGGAAAAATCTGGTTTAGCAGAACGTCTACTCGAAAGCATAGGAAAAATTCTGGGACGAATTCGTGGTGGTCTAGCTCTTGCAGTCGTACTTGTCGGTTCCCTGCTAGCAGCAACTACAGGGGTGGTCGCCGCAACAGTAACCACTATGGGACTCATTTCGTTACCTGCAATGCTAAAAGCAGGTTATAACCGTTCACTTGCGACAGGTGTAATCGCCGCCTCTGGAACACTAGGTCAGATAATTCCACCAAGTATTGTCCTAGTTGTGCTAGCTGATCAATTAGGAATCTCCGTAGGAGACTTGTTTCTTGGTTCCTTAATACCCGGCTTGCTAATGGCTGGTGCATTTGCCAGTTATGTATTAGTAATCAGTATTGTCAAGCCTGAACTTGTCCCAGAACAAAAATCAATTGATCTAACACCAATACAAATATCAAAACTGATACAAGTAATGATTCCACCCTTAGGACTGATTTTTTTGGTTCTGGGGAGCATCTTTTTTGGTATTGCTACCCCAACTGAAGCTGGAACTCTTGGAGCCCTTGGAGCAATGGGATTAGCTGCCTTTAATAGCGGTTTTAGCAATCAGGCCCTGTCAAAAGTTTGCGATGAAACTCTACGAACAACATCAATGGTTATGGCAATTTTATTAGGTTCTACTGCCTTCAGTTTAGTTTTTCGAGGTGTCGGGGGTGATCAATTAATTGCTGATTTATTACTCAATTTACCGGGAGGCAAGGTTGGATTTATAGCATTCAGCATGTTCACTATTTTTATTTTAGGATTTTTCATAGACTTTTTTGAAATTGCCTTTATCGCTGTTCCTCTCTTGCTACCAGCTGCCAAACAATTGCTAGGTCCAGAAGCAATTGTTTGGCTAGGTGTTGTAATAGGTGCCAATCTACAAACCTCTTTTCTGACACCACCTTTTGGGTTTGCTCTTTTTTATCTTCGAGGTGTTGCACCAAAATCAATTTCTACAAGAGACATATACTTTGGCGCAATTCCATTCGTCATCCTACAAATATCTGTATTGCTATTGATCATTACCCTACCAGGTCTTGTTAACTGGCTGCCAAACCTAGCCTACTCATAAAGAATTGGCTTTAATGCACCTTATGATTAGGCTAAACTTCTTAGATGTCACTCAACACTTGAAGTAGTATAAAGTTCTAGGCCATCTCAAGAAACTATTTAAATGTCAAAGCTCTCTATCCAATGTGAAGTCTTTGGCGCTGATAGCATTGCATTGAGATCCTTAGATTGGGAGAGAAATCGCTTTGATATTGAATTTGGACTTCGCAATGGAACCACATACAATAGTTTTCTTATTAATGGATCGAAAACAGCATTAATAGACACTAGTCATCTCAAATTTCAACAGATTTGGTTAAACAAGATCAAGGAATATGTTAACCCCAAACAAATTCATTATCTAATTATTAGCCATACAGAACCAGATCATTCAGGATTAATTAATGATTTACTTGAACTTAATCCTGAGATAGAAATAATAGCATCTAAAGTTGCAATTCAATTCCTCGCGAATCAAATACACCGACCATTTAATTCTCGTGCAGTCAAAAGTGGTGATCAAATTGACCTCGGCATTAATCAAACTAGTGGTATTCATCATCAATTTCAATTTATAAGTGCTCCAAATCTTCACTGGCCAGATACAATTTTCTCATTCGATAAAGGGACATCAATTCTATATACATGCGATGCTTTTGGTCTTCATTATTGCTCAAATGAGCTTTTTGATAAGGATGCAGAAATAATTGCTGAAGATTTTCGTTACTATTATGATTGTCTAATGGGACCAAATGCACGCAGTGTTGTACAAGCTCTTAAACGAATAGATGAATTAGCAGAAATCAATACAATTGCAGTAGGTCATGGGCCCTTACTTCATCATAATTTAAATAGATGGGTAAATGATTATCGAGAATGGAGTAAGCAACGAAACCAACATGAAAACTATGCAGCTATTTGTTACATCAGCCAATACGGATTTTGTGATCAACTTAGCCAAGCAATAGCCCATGGAATTGGTAAGGCAGGAGCTCAAGGACAACTTATTGATCTACAAGCAACAGACTCTCAAGAATTAAGTAATTTAATCTCGGAAGCAAAAGCTGTAATCGCACCAACTTGGCCAAGTGAACCTGATATAGACCTACAAAATTCTATAGGTACGCTACTTGCAGCCCTAAAACAAAAACAATTAATAGCCGTTTATGATTCATATGGAGGTAATGATGAGCCAATTGATTCTGTTGCTAGTCAATTAAGAAGTTTTGAACAGAAAGAAGCATTTAAACCTTTAAGAGTAAAAGAAGAGCCAAATGGGAAGACCTATCAAGAATTCGAAGAGGCTGGAACTGACTTAGGTCAAGTTCTTAATCAAAATAAAAATATTTCTATGATGAAAAGTCTTAATAATGATCTTGATAAAGCTTTGGGGCGTCTAAGTGGTGGGTTATACGTTGTTACAGCAAGCCAAGGTAAAACAAACAACCTCAGACAAAGTGCAATGGTAGCTAGTTGGGTTAGTCAAGCCAGCTTCAAACCCCCAGGCTTAACAGTAGCAGTGGCAAAAGATCGCGCAATTGAAAGCCTTATGCAAATAGGAGATCGATTTGTCATTAACGTATTACGAGAGGATAATTACAAGCACCTATTACGTCATTTTCTTAAACGTTTTCCTCCTGGAGCAGATCGCTTCTCTGGAGTGAATATCCTTGAAAATGTTGCAAAGGGTGGTCCTGTACTAACTGATGCTCTTGCCTTCCTAAGTTGTCAAGTAAAGCAAAAATTAGAAGGACCTGATCATTGGATTATTTATGCAATAGTTGAACAAGGAAACGTTGCAGATGCAGAAGCTCGTACAGCCGTACATCATCGCAAAGTTGGAAACCACTACTGATGTTAAATTCAACACTAAATTTGAAAAATACTGAGGATGATCAACTAAGAGTGGTCATCATCCCAATTGAAAACGGGATCTTAAGCATAAGAGGCCTTAGTCCCAAACGTCTACGTTTTGAATTGGAATATGGACTAGAGAGAGGTACTACAGATAACAGCTTCCTATTTACGGAATCAGATAACAGCAAATCAAATTTAAATTCATATGTTCTGGTGCATCCACCAGGTGCAATCTATGCAAAGGTATTTATTCAAGCTCTAGGCGATGCTTTACCCAACAACTTCAATAAACTAAAAATAATCGTAGGTCATGTCAATCCAAATCGAATTGACATGATACGTCAATTAGCCCAAATTTATTCAAAGATCGAATTAATCAGCTCTAATCCTGGTGCAAAATTAATTCGGGAACTGTGGGATCAAAAAAGGCCTATCACTGATAAAGATATAGACATTAGCAAAAATCAAAGAATTGCCCTACCTCCTATTCAAATCATTAGACAAGAAACAAAACTTTCTTTAAATAATTCTCATACATTACATTTAATTCCTGCTCCCACAGCAAAATGGCCTGGCGGACTTATTGCATTCGAAGAATCTCAAGGTCTGTTAATGAGCGATAAACTATTTGCAGCTCATTGTTGCATTTCTGATTGGTCAGAAGCTTATCGCATCAGTACAGAAGAAGAGAGGCGTCATTTTTATGATTGCCTCATGGCTCCGATGGCAGATCAAATAAATGCACTTTTGGAGCGATTGTATGAACTAGATATACAAACTATTGCACCAGTTCATGGTCCAGCGATTGAGGCAAGTTGGCGTAGTTTATTTAACGACTATCGTAGGTGGGGAGAAGAAAAACAGCAATCTAAGCTCAATGTAGCCTTACTCTTTGCAAGTGCCTATGGAAATACTGCATCCATTGCCGATGCACTTTCAACTGGAGTAAGCCTTACTGGAATTCGCGTTAAAAGTCTGAATTGTGAATTCTCAAAAGCCGATGAACTATTGGAAACCATTAAGGACGCAGATGCCTATCTAATTGGTTCACCAACATTAGGAGGTCATGCACCAACTCCTATAGTCTCTGCACTAGGAACACTATTATCTGAAGGGGACCGTAACAAACCAGTAGGCGTATTTGGAAGCTACGGTTGGAGTGGTGAAGCAATAGATTTATTGGAAAATAAACTACGTAATGGAGGCTTCAAGTTTGGCTTTAAGACAATCAAAATAAAATTTAGTCCTAGTAGCTCCAAAATTAAAACAATTCAAGAAATAGGTGTCTGCTTCGGGAGAGAGCTATTACAAAAGAAAAAGCAACAACAACGACGTTCTGCTGGTGGACTCAATGAGAGTCGCAGTAATCCGGAAATACTTGCTCTAGGACGCATTATTGGATCACTTTGCATTCTTACTATTCGAAAAGGTAAAAATCATGAATGCATGAGTGGAGCAATGGTTGCAAGTTGGGTTAGTCAAGCCAGCTTCTCACCTCCAGGTCTTACTATTGCTATTGCTAAAGATAGAGCGGTAGGAGCACTTCTTAATCGACATGATCATTTCACGTTAAATATACTCGCTGCAGGAAGACATAATAATCTTATGAAGCAATTCCTACAACCTTTCCCTCCTGGTGCAGATAGATTTAAAGGAGTAAAAACTGAAAGCAGTCCCACTGGTCAACCAATACTTCCTGAGTCATTGGCTTGGCTAGAAGCATGCGTACAACAAAGAATGGAATGCGGTGATCATTGGTTGATTTATGCAGAAGTCAGTTGTGGAGGCGTACTTGATCAAGAAGGCACAACTGCAGTCCACCACCGTCGCACTGGCGCCAACTATTAGAAATTAATACTTGTACCAAAACTAATCTCCGAAATTTCCATCCAATGTCATTCAACAAAGACTTACTCGTAATAACCGCCAGCAATGGTGAAAACCTAAAACTTGCTCAAAGATTTATCCAAAGTAGTCAAAAACTCAAAACAAATGCAGAGTTATTAGATTTAACGCTAATTGATCTCCCGCTCTACAACCCTCGAACACACTCAGCTCATGGCATTCCAAATTCAGCTAAAGAGCTCACAAAAAAATTATTATCAGTGCCACGTTGGATAATTTGTGCACCGGAATACAACGGATCCATACCTCCTGTATTAACTAGTGCAATCGCGTGGTTGTCAGTTCAAGGCGATGACTTTCGACAGCTATTTAACGGCAGGCCAATTGCAATGGCCAGCTTTTCTGGAGGCGGTGGTATGGAGCTACTACTATCTTTAAGGATCCAACTTACTCACTTAGGAGCTCAAGTAGTCGGCCGCCAACTTATGAGCAACAACAATAAACCAGCAGAAGAGAAAAGTATTGAAGAGTTACTAAAACTTCTGCTTCAAATGCAACCCTTAACTCTTTAATTTCAGCGGAGCTTAATAAACATAAAAAGCTTTAAAAAAACAAAAATCCATAACAAGCCCGGCCATCCATAGCGTAGGTGTTTTTACTCACACTAGAAACAATAAGATTCTGGTCACAGTTTCAAATGAGATCTAATTCCCAATCTTTATAAGCCTTCTCAGGATAGAATTTTTTGATCATATGATTCAGGATTCTATCCTGAGAAGGCTTAGCATTTAATCTGCACACCATATATGGTATGATCAAAAAGTTAGGACCTGTGTCACTCGTTAGAATTCAATGATGTCAGTACCTAATCATGATGAGGCAATAAGATATAGAGGTTTTTTAGTTCTACCGCAACGCAACAACACATGGTTGGTACGTCCAGAAAGAAGCCCCATGTTATTGCTTCCTTTTAGAACAAACTCTTGTTCAATAAAAGAAGTCAAAGAAACAATTGATTTAAAGCTATTAAAAACAGCCAACAAACGAAAATCTGACGATTTTTTAGATCAAGCTGCTTGAGGTGGTGTTGGATGATTTCCCTGAGACTGTAATGGCAATATCAAAGTAGCCATTCTTTCAGGAAGTTCAGGTCTCTGTCTTCTTGGTAATCGAACACCAAATGGTACACGAACAACATTTGTTCCATCAATAGACAAGGTATTTCCTCTAAGCAGAGAATTTTCCAGACTGCTTGGCAATGCAGGAAGTTTTAACTCATCAGTACTTAACGACTTCAATGAGCACTCATGAAATGTGTTTCTGTCCATGCTGTCCCCTCAGCAATAGATTCCGCTGGCCAGAAGTATAGTGAAAAACTTCTCGAAGCGGTCAAAACAAAACTAAAAATTCTGTTTTCGATTAAAAATTAACACTTTCAAGAGTCTTCGACCAGTAGCAAATATTTTTCTCTTGAGCTATGAAATTTCCGACATAGCAGTACAACTACATACCAAGTTGCGATCACCATAAGCATTATCAATACGAGATACAGCTGGCCAATACTTACTAACTACCTGATTAGGCATTGGAAAAACTGCTTTTTCCCTGCTATAAGGTCGATCCCAAACTGATGAAGTAATAGCAGTCAAAGTATGTGGAGCAAGTCTTAAAGGGCTCTCATGAATATCTATATGACCATTTTCTATGTCTATAATTTCCTTTCTAATAGCAATCAAAGCTTCACAAAACCGTTTGATTTCCAAAAGGCTTTCACTCTCTGTTGGTTCAACCATCAAGGTTCCTGCTACTGGCCAACTAACAGTTGGGGCATGAAATCCATAATCAATTAATCTCTTCGCCACATCATCAACTTCTACTCCCACAGTCCGTTTCAATCGCCGTAAATCAAGAATGCATTCATGTGCTACCCAGCCTCCTAAGCCACGGAACAGAATTGGATAATAATCACCTAATTTTTTTGCAATGTAATTCGCTGATAACAATGCAACAGAGGTACACTCGCGCAAACCAACTACACCCATCATCCGCAAATACATCCAACTAATTGGCAAGATTCCTGCACTTCCCCAAGGTGCGGCAGAAACTGGACCAATGGCTTGCTCAGAGGAAGAACTCATTAATGGATGCCCTGGTAAAAAAGGCACTAAATGTTGAGAAACTGCAATTGGTCCAACTCCAGGTCCCCCTCCTCCATGAGGGATACAAAATGTTTTATGGAGATTCAAATGACAAACATCCACACCATATTTACCTGGCCTACAAATACCAACTTGTGCATTGAAATTTGCACCATCCAAATAAATCTGACCCCCATGATTATGAATTAAATCACAAATTTGTTTAATCCCTGGCTCAAAAACTCCATGAGTTGAAGGATAAGTAATCATCAATGCTGCAAGTTTAGATGAATAAAGCTCAACTTTGGAAGTCAGATCTTTTAAATCAACATTGCCATATTGATCACAATCAACAGGCACAACTTTGAAGCCTGCATTAATTGAACTTGCAGGATTTGTTCCATGAGCACTTTTGGGTATTAAACAAATATTGCGGTGAGATTGTCCACAGAATTTATGCCACGCACGAATTACTAGGAGGCCTGCAAACTCACCCTGAGAGCCAGCATTAGGCTGCAAGGAAACACCTGCAAATCCAGTAAGCTTTGACAACCATTGTTCAAGATCAGAGAAAATATGTCTATAGCCTTCTGACTGATCTTTAGGTGCGAATGGATGGATTGATGCAAATTCCGGCCAAGAAATTGGCTCCAGTTCTGATGCAGCATTCAACTTCATTGTGCAACTTCCTAAAGGAATCATTCCATGCACTAATGAGAAGTCACGAGTACTCAATCTCTGCATATACCTCAGCAATTCTGTTTCCGATCGATATAAATGAAAAACTTCTTGCTGCAACCAACTTTTCTGTCTAAAAAAAGATTTTTTAAGTTCCTCAGACCGATAATTACTGTCAACTTCATTGAGTTGTAAGGATTTATTTGAACAGTTTCCAAAAATATCTAAAAGTATTTTTAATTCCTTTTTTGTAGTTAACTCATCTATTGTTATTCCAAAACCATTCGACACTTCTACTGAAGATCCTAATGGTAAAATTCGAAGATTATATCCAGCCAATATTGCTTGTTTATGCACTTCAGGTGCTTTATCAGATAAAACTTGAATTGTGTCAAATCTATCAATCGGTTCTATGTTATAACCATATTTTTTCAATGCCTGCTCTAGGTATAAGCGAAAGGAAGAAATTCTTTTGGCAATAGCAGTTAATCCTTCAGGTCCATGATGCAATGCATAAAAGGATGACATTACAGCCAACAAAACCTGGGATGTACAAATATTGCTAGTTGCTTTTTCTCTACGTATATGTTGCTCACGAGTTTGTAATGCTAAACGTAAAGCTGGCTTCCCCTCCGAATCAACAGACATCCCAACTAAACGTCCAGGCACCTGACGCTTAAAACGCTCAGAAGTTGCAAAAAAAGCAGCATGAGGGCCTCCAAAGCCCATAGGGATCCCAAACCGTTGAATACTTCCTACTGCAACATCTGCTCCAAAATCTGCGACAGGCTTCAATAAAACCTGTGCAAGAGGGTCAACTGCGATACAAGCTATTGCACCTAATTCATGAGCAGAACTAATAACTTCAGAGGGATCCCAAATACGACCATTACACCCTGGCAACTGAAGAAAAATACCAAAAACATCATCTTCAAAATTAAAAGAACTAGGTTCTTCAACCTCCAACTGAACTCCAAGTGGTTCTGAACGAGTTCTAAGTACTGCAAGAGTTTGAGGTAAAACTTCAATATCAACTAGAAAACGACGCTTTTCAGAGCCCTTGGCCTGAGCGAAGCCAAGACTCATAGCCTCTGCAGCCGCTGTGGCTTCATCAAGTAAAGAAGCATTTGCGATTGGTAAACCAGTTAGTTCACTAATGAGAGTTTGAAAATTGAATAACGCTTCCAATCGACCTTGAGACATTTCTGCCTGATATGGGGTATAGGCAGTAAACCAAGCAGGATTTTCAAGAATTTGTCTCTTAATCAATGAAGGTGTGGCAGTGCCGCAATAACCAAGCCCAATTAATGAACGTTTAAAAATATTTTTTTTAGCAATTTCACGAAGTTCTCCCAAGGCTTCTACTTCATCGCAGCCTTGGATCAGACCCTCACCCTGAAAAACTCCATCGTAAATATCTGAAGGAACTACTTTTCGCACAAAATCGTTTATGTCAGAAAAGCCAAGTTCTCTGAGCATTTCATCCTGATCATGAGAGGTAGGACCAATGTGCCTTTTTAAAAAAGGTGATGGCCCAATGCTTGAAGCCTCCTCAGGGCAAAAGTCAAGCACTGCAAATTACTAATAACGACATTTAAACTAGAAACTATTTTGAAAAGATGGTCAATTTTTTCGTTTTCTTTGATCTAATCCTCTGAAATTTTGCTGCCATAAGCAGTGGCATCCATAAGCTCGTTCAACTGTTCAGGATCAGAAGGACGAATGACCATCAGCCAACCTTCTCCATGAGGATCATTCTGCAATTCATCAGGGTTATCCATCACAGAATTATTTCGCTGAACCACCTCACCGCTTAAAGGGGCATACATCTCCTCAACAGCTTTAACTGATTCAACAGAGCCAAAACTCTGACCTCGAGTTAAAACTGTCCCGACTTCTGGAAGATCAACAAAAACAATATCTCCCAATTGATCCACAGCAAATGCACTTATGCCAACTCGTACTAAGTCAGCATCAACATTTGCATATTCGTGGCTATCAGCAAAACGAAATTGCTCAGGGAATTGGAAGGCCATCAATCAAAAGGGGCCGAAAACATCAATGGATTTATTGCAAGTCTACAAATCCTTCTTTGACTAAAGCAACTAAAGCTCTTTGAAGAGAAATTTTGACATGAGCACGATGTGTACCACCTTGTACATAAAGGTTATAAGGAGGCCTTAATGGAGCATCGGCTGAGAATTCACTAGTGCTGCCATCAATAAATGTACCCCCTGCCATAACCAAATCACTTTCATAACCAGGCATTTCAGATGGCACAGGGTCTAAATATGAACCAATAGGTGAGCATTCTTGAAAAGCTTTACAAACCAATTTCAATGCTTGAGGATCCCCTAGTCGAACTGCCTGTATCAAATCAGTACGCATTTCACCAGGAGAAGGATTTACTGGAAATCCCAATGCATCAAAAACAGCTGAGACAAGATCAGCACCAATCAAAGCTTCTGCCACCATCTGTGGAGCAAGAAATAATCCCTGCAACACAAGCCGATTGAGATCAAAGCCTATACCTCCTTCACTACCAATACCTGGAGAAGTCAGTCTGCAACAAGATTTCTCAACCAAATCAGCACTTCCTGCTACATAACCACCAGTTGGCACAATTGTCCCACCAAGATTTTTGATCAAAGAGCCTGCGATTAAATCAGCTCCTACTTCAGGGGGCTCTTTTTCTTCAACCAATTCTCCATAACAATTATCTACAAAACAAACACAATCAGGCTGTTTCCAATGCGTGAGCCTACAAATCTCGCCAATTAACTTAATGGAAAGAGATTTACGCCAGCTATATCCACAGCTTCGCTGGATAAAAACCATTCTTGTGGGTGCCTCTAAAGCCTTCCCTAAAGCAGCAAAGTCAATATTGCCTTTATTCGTTAAAGACAACTCCTGATACTCAATTCCAAAATCCATTAGAGAGCCCTGCCCAGAGCCCCTTATTCCAATGACTTCTTCTAGTGTGTCGTAAGGAGCACCAGTAACAGAAAGCAAGCGATCTCCAGGTCTTAAAACTCCAAAAAGTGCAGAGGTGATTGCATGAGTACCACTCACAAATTGCATTCGAACTGCAGCTCTCTCAGCTCCCAAAACCCTTGCAAAAACCCTATCAACAACTTCCCTACCCTGATCTCCATGACCATATCCAGTAAGAGAAGGGAAATGATGATTCCCAACTCTTTCCAGTGCGAAAGATTGCAAAACCTTTTGAAGACGAGGTAAAACTTCATATGTTCTTTGGGATGAAAAATCCTCTAATCGCTTACAAGCATTAGAAACATGCTGCCTTGCCCATGCCTCAGCTAGTTCATCACCAATTGCACCAGGATTGAATTTATCCACAAAAACAAGAGAGCGAGGTATACAGTTCCTTTAGATTTTGCTTTTACTCTTCATTTTCACCACTTGAGATTCTGAACAAGTGGTCATCGCTATCCCAAGGAGTTCCTCTTGGTTACTAATATCTCATCAACTACCACCCCCACACGAGAACAACGCCTTCGAGAAGGAATTGTTGCTAAAAGGGAGCGTTTACCCGCCTATCAAAGGAGATTCAAGCTTGGAACTACTAGTTTCATGCTTGCCATGCATGTGGCAGCAACATTTGCCCTCCTACCAAGATTTTGGAGTTGGCATGGAATTGCAATCTTTGCCTTGCTCTATTGGACAACAGTACTTGGAGTCACCTTAGGCTTACATCGTCTTGTAGCTCATCGGAGTTTTTCAAGTCCTATTTGGGTCGAAAAAATCCTTGTTCTGATGGGATCTCTAGCCTGTCAAAGCGGACCTATTGAATGGGTTGCTTTACATAGGCATCACCATCAATTCTCTGACCAACCAAATGACCATCATGATGCTGGAAGAGGCTTTTGGTGGAGCCATAGTGAATGGATGCTCCATGAAATCCCAGCTCTTGAACATAGTGAACGTTTAGTTGGTGATCTTGTATCTGATCGCTTTTACTGCTGGTTAGATCATTGGTTTCTTCTGCTCCAAATACCAATAGGCCTGGGTCTTTACTGGTATGGAGAAATCAATTCAATCCATGGAGGAGGCTTAGGCCTTGTGCTATGGGCAATCCCATTGCGCCTTGTAATTGTGTATCACGTAACTTGGCTTGTAAATTCTGCTACTCATACATTTGGATATCGCAATTTCAATTGTCCGGATCTTTCTAGAAATTGCTGGTGGGTAGCTCTACTTTCTTTCGGTGAAGGTTGGCACAACAATCACCATGCCTTTCCTCAAAGTGCTCGACATGGATTGAGATGGTTTGAATTTGACATTACTTGGCAACACATAAAAATACTTAAGAGATTAAAATTGGCCAAAAAGATTCGCTTAGCTCAATATTCTCGATAACAATAATTAGGTTTTTTCAACCTTCAACTTTGAAGATCGAGACCGTAAATCTTCTAAAAAAATATTTGTCCCATTTGCAAACTCTCCAACATTTAATGTTGCAGCTGTTGCATGTAAATCTAAAAGCTCACCATCTAGTTCTTCAGCTGTGTAATCTCTAAGTCCAGCCATAACAGCTGCAAAACGATCTCTTCTTATCTCATTTTTAACAGGATACGCTCTCATCACTTTCTCTCGACAATTTCGCCAAGACCTGCCATTACAAAAATAATCGGCCAATCCAGCACTCAAATCAATTGCCTCAGACTCTTCAATAAACCAATCAAAACATGAAGGTAATGGTTTCATACCCAAAAAAATCTCAAAAAATAAACCAGCACTAATTGGCTGGCCCTCATCGTCAAGTAAAGGAACCGCAGATTCTAAAAGTACTTTTAACAATGCAGGATGCAACTTGGCTAAATGCTCTTTAAATGGTTCTATCCCTTTATGCAGCAAGGCATTTGCTTGAGCAAGAGCTAAAAAAACCTCTGGTCCAGGTGATGCAAGTTTGCCATTTCGAAGATTCGAAATCTGAGAACTATGAACTGTTCCCAAAGAAAGACACTCCGCAAGAGCTGGTAGAACCTTATGTGACCAACCATTTCTCTCATGCCAAACGTGGATTAGATGAGCCAAAGCCCTCCGGCCATCTAACAACTTTTCCCGAAAACCACTTTTCACGAAATCAAAATAAAGATCGTTCTCAGGGCTACAATATGGATCATGATCGGGATATATATGCGATCATTATAAGAATCCATGATGGGTCTGAGTGTGGTCTATTTTCCAGCTTCTCCAAGAAAGCCAATAGATTCACTCAAGGCACTTGATGCTTCAAGAAAGCTTCAAGTTTCTTTAGCCAACGTAAGTCCATTCTCAAGAAAAACACAAAAGAGATGGGGCACGATTGGATTCATGTTCGTTATTCACTGCTTAACAATTTTTGCGCTATTTCCACAATTTTGGAGCTGGCAAGCTGTCATAACACTATTAATTCTCTATTGGATAACTGCATGCCTAGGTGTCACTCTTGGCTATCACAGACTTCTATCCCATAGGGCTTTCCAAGTGCCCAAATGGCTAGAACGTTTCTTTGCTACTTGTGGGGCACTGAGCTGCCAGCATGGTCCAATTGATTGGATAGGACTGCACCGGCATCACCATATTTTTTCGGATACAGAAGCAGACCATCACAACAGCAATAAAGGCTTTTGGTGGAGTCACATGCAATGGATGTTTAACCCAATTCCAGCAATCAAAACAATTCCACGCTTCACTCGCGATTTAGCTAAAGATCCTTATTACCAATGGCTTAATAAGTATTTTCTACTTCTGCAGATACCTTTGGCATTGATACTGTTTTGGATTGGCTCATATAGCGAATCAGGTGGATGGGCAATGGTGCTATGGGGAATCCCAGTTCGTTTGGTACTGGTTTATCACGTGACTTGGTTAGTTAATTCAGCTACGCATCGCTGGGGGAATATTGCCTTCGATAGTGGAGATGGTTCACGAAACAATGCATGGGTCGCTGCTCTCACTTTCGGAGAAGGTTGGCACAACAATCACCACGCCTTTCCACACTCAGCCAAACAAGGTTTATCACAAGGACAAATAGATCTGACCTGGCAACACATCAGATTACTTAATGCTCTTGGGCTAGCCAAAAAAATTAGACTGCCTGTGGCATCGTAAGGTTAGTGCTTAGAAATCATTATTCCACTTTCTTTTAGCCATGGCCAAGCGTGTACAAGTCGTTCTCAATGAGGACGTCCTAAGCCTCGGCAAGGATGGTGATCTCGTAGAAGTAGCTCCCGGATATGCCCGTAACTTTCTCTTCCCTTATGGGAAAGCACTGCCTGTAACGCCTGCAGTTTTAAAACAAGTCAAGCACCGAAAAGCCAAACAAATTGAGCAAGAACAAGCTTTAAAGCAACAGGCAATAGATTTCCAAACAGCGTTAGTAACGATAGGAAGATTCACAGTCAAGAAACAAATTGGTGAAGATGGGGTCCTTTTTGGAACTGTTACTAATGGAGACGTTGCAGAAGCAATCCAAGAAGCAACTAAAAAAGAAATCGACAGGAGAGAAATCACTGTTCCTGAAATTCACCGTATTGGTAAATACAAAGTGCAAGTAAAGCTTCATAGTGAAGTAACAGCCGAAATCAATCTTGAAGTGTCTAGTTACTAAATCTCTTGCAAGATTTGCATAGCTGCTCCAAGTAGATTTCCAATACCTTCGGCAAAAAGCCATGGTGAGCAACCCCTTGAAAAACAACGGCGAGAATGCCGACAAGGGGATTGCACCCTTACGAAAAGCACAAACCCAAAAAAATATTCAATTTGAGTCATTACCAGATTCAGTTCCTCCTCAAAATCTTGAAGCAGAAGAAGCAGTCTTGGGAGGAATTCTGCTAGATCCTGATGTAATAACAAGAGTGGCCGATTTACTTCAAGCTGAAGCTTTTTACTTAAATGCTCACCGCGAGATTTATAGAACAGCATTAATGCTTTATAGCCAAGGTAAACCAACTGACCTCACAGCAATGAGTGCTTGGTTGGCCGACACTGGAGTACTAGAAAAAATTGGAGGAAATAATCGCCTAGTTGAGTTGGTTGAACGTGTCTCATCCACAGCATCAATTGAGCAAGTAGCAAAGCTAGTTATGGATAAATTTCTCCGTAGACAACTAATTCGCTCAGGCAACGAAGTAATTCAACTTGGCTTCGACCAAACTCTTCCAATGGAAGACGTTCTTGATAAAGCTGAACAAACCATATTTGCGATTAGTCAGGAAAAACCTTCTAAAGGACTTACACCTACTGCTGAAATACTTACCAGTACATTCAATGAAATAGAGAGTCGTTCTCTTGGAACCTCAGTAGCAGGAATACCGGTCAATTTTTATGACCTTGATGCAATGACACAAGGTCTTCAACGTAGCGATTTAATAATTGTGGCAGGCAGGCCAGCAATGGGCAAAACCTCAATTGTATTAAATCTCGCTAAAAATGTTGCTCAACTACATGATCTTCCTGTTTGCGTTTTTAGCTTAGAAATGAGCAAAGAACAACTGACCTACCGTCTTTTATCCATGGAAGTCGGAATTGAAAGTGGAAGACTGCGAACAGGCCGATTACAACAAGATGAATGGCCCCTTTTAGGGCAAGGAATTAACACTTTAGGACAACTACCTATCTACATCGATGACAAACCAAATCTAGGAGTTCTTGAAATGCGCTCTCTATCAAGGCGCCTCATGGCAGAACAAGGAAAAGATCTTGGATTAGTGGTAATTGATTATCTACAACTAATGGAAGGTTCCACACCTGACAACCGAGTACAAGAACTTTCAAGAATTACCAGAGGTCTCAAGGGAATGGCAAGAGAATTAAAAGTGCCTGTCATTGCGTTATCGCAGCTAAGTCGAGGAGTTGAATCAAGAACTAATAAAAGACCAATGCTTAGTGATCTACGTGAATCTGGTTCAATTGAACAAGATGCTGATCTTGTATTAATGATCTACAGAGACGAGTATTACAACCCTGATACACCTGATCGGGGTATTACAGAGGTAATTGTGACTAAGCATCGAAATGGCCCAGTTGGAACTGTAAAACTACTGTTCGAACCCCAATTCACAAGATTTAGGAATTTAGCAACTTCATAAATACCCTCAATACAAATATCTTGTGTCAAATATTTTCTAAATGAGCAGAAGATTGAACCCTACTGAAATCTTTGACGTAATTGTCGTAGGAGGAGGTCATGCAGGTTGTGAAGCTGCACTTACAACTGCTCGTCTAGGATTATCAACAGGACTTTTTACGCTAAATCTTGATCGAATTGCATGGCAACCATGCAATCCAGCAGTAGGGGGGCCGGCAAAAAGTCAACTTGTACATGAAGTAGATGCACTTGGTGGAGTCATTGGCCGTCTAGCAGATGAAACTGCATTACAAAAAAGAATACTAAATGCAAGTCGAGGTCCTGCAGTCTGGGCCCTTCGTGCACAAACTGATAAACGCTTATATGCAAATAAAATGCTGGAGATATTGCAAAGCTCTCCAAATGTAGCTCTTAGAGAAGCAATGGTTACAGGACTTGAGGTTGAGGAAAATTCAACGATAAAATCCAGCAATTGGGACACTTCTCAAGGTCCATTAACAAAAATTCTTGGGATAAAAACTTATTTCGGTAGCTTTTACTCAGCAAAAGCAATAATTCTCACTACAGGAACATTTTTACGTGGGAAAATATGGGTAGGTGGCCAGTCAATGTCTGCAGGACGTGCAGGAGAACAGGCCGCAGAAGGTCTTACGGAAGCTCTCAGATCACTTGGATTCCAAACAGAACGACTGAAAACAGGAACTCCACCACGAGTTGATCGTCGCAGCATTTGCTTTAGCCAACTAGAAGAGCAACCTAGTGATGCTGCAAATAGATTTTTCTCCTTCGATCCTAATAATTGGAAAAGTGAGAATCAAATGAGTTGTTATTTAACCAGGACTACATCATCTACTCACAAACTAATAAAAGACAACCTTCACTTATCACCTATTTATGGAGGTTTTATTGACAGTAAAGGGCCACGTTACTGTCCATCTATTGAAGATAAAATTGTACGTTTTTCCGATAAAGAATCTCACCAAATTTTCCTTGAGCCAGAAGGAAGAAACACCCCAGAAATTTATATGCAAGGATTCTCAACAGGATTACCAGAAAACCTACAATTAGAACTATTAAGGACCCTACCTGGACTAGAAAATTGTGTCATGCTTAGGCCTGCTTATGCAGTTGAATACGATTATCTACCTGCTACTCAACTCTTACCTTCTCTAGAAACTAAAAGAATTTCAGGGCTCTTTACAGCAGGTCAACTAAACGGAACAACTGGCTACGAAGAAGCAGCAGCTCAAGGCCTTGTGGCAGGCCTCAATGCAGCGCATCTTATTTTAAATAGGCCAACAATAAGTTTTAGTAGAGAAGAAAGTTACATAGGGACTATGATTGATGATCTTGTGACTAAAGATCTAAGAGAACCATATAGAGTGCTTACAAGT
Organism: Prochlorococcus sp. AG-363-B04; assembly: GCA_003278465.1. Taxonomy (GTDB): domain Bacteria; phylum Cyanobacteriota; class Cyanobacteriia; order PCC-6307; family Cyanobiaceae; genus AG-363-B04. Next base: position 44,581 of record QCFC01000001.1, on the reverse strand, counting down.
CGAAGCGAATACAGACTAATACTTAGAGGAGACAATGCAGATCGTCGCCTTACACCACTTGGTTATCGGCTAGGCCTGATAGACGAGAATCGTTGGGAACAATTTAAAATTAAACAAATTGCTCTTGAAAAAGAAAAATATAGACTTGAAAATCAACGTCTAAAAGCATCTGATGCTGCCGCAAAAATATTTGAATCTAAAACAAAAGCACCTATTAAAGGATCAATCACTTTAGCTAATCTATTACGACGACCAAATATTCATATTACAGATCTTGTGACTCATGGCTTAGCAGATGCCAGCCTTCCATTACCAGTTCAGGAAGGAGCTGAAATTGATATAAAATATAGTGGATATTTAAAACGCCAAAAACAACAAATAGATCAAGTTAAAAAACAGTCACAAAGGAAAATCCCTATTAATATAAATTATTCAAATATCAATACTCTTTCACAAGAAGCACGTGAAAAATTGAATAGAATTCGACCTTTAAGTTTTGGACAAGCAGCACAATTACCTGGAGTAAGTCAAGCCGATCTAACTGCGCTACTAATTTGGTTAAAAATGAATGAATCTAAAAAAAACTTGCATCCAAAAAAAAACTGTAGGTAGAAAATAACACTATAGATTAATCAAATGTACAGGCTTTTACTGCTAAACCAATCCAATATAAATCATTATTTTTTAAGAAATTGATTAGACTTTAAAAGTTAGAGAATCTAGATAAAAGCAAACATTGTAATAAAGTTTGCATGAAAGGTATCTCACTTACTTGTACAGTTAGGAACATGGAAATGCAAGAATCAACAAAAATGGAGTGATCTCCTGAGCAAATTACCTTCACTTTTTATCTCTCCGAAAACAATCTGGGAAGCCCCGACTGAATCCGTGCTTTCTGGGGAAGGTCCTTGGCATCTTCCAGGACCATGGAGGTTAATGCTTCTGGGCGATGGCAGTCCAACCAGACACCTGCATTTATTAACTGGTCAAAAAGTACAAGTGCAATTAATTGCTATGGAAACAGATCCCAATCCTTACAAAGATTCACCCCATGAAGTCAAGGAACTCACACCACCCCTCCTAAGGCGCCAAGTTTGGCTCCAATGCAATACCCAAACTCTTGCATGGGCAGAAAGTTGGTGGAATCGTGAAGAAGCAGAAAAACATTTAGCCAAACGCCATCAACCTATTTGGAAAAGCTTGACAGAAGGGAGATCAGAACTATTCCGCGAAGTTGATGGACTCGCTTTAGTAACAGGTGAATGGCTGGACAAGAAATTTAAACAAAAAGGCCCTTTCTGGAGCAGACACTATCGATTCTTTCGTAGAGAACGTGAATTAACTGTTATCCGAGAAGTATTTAATCCCAAGCTTGAACATTGGCTCGGCTCGGCTCCTAGACATGCATATAAAACCAATTACTGAAAAAGTTCTCATTTTAATAGCATTTTAAACTTGACAACTTGCCAAGTGTTGTGCATTGAGGAAGATGGCTGTATTCGTTTCTAATTTAATGGCAAACTCCGAAGCCTGGCTAAGCCTTACAGACCTTGGTCGAATCTACGGAATTTCTGCTATCCACTGTGGTAAAACCCTTAAACAGCAAGGGTGGAGAGATCAACATGGAAGACCTACTCCAAACGCCTTACAAGTAGGAGCAGCAGTCTCAACAGGAAATCAGAATGATTTTGGCACTGCACTCTGGAATGCCAAAGTTTGCAAGGCTCTACTAGAAAAAACAGGATATCAACCAATAAGGAAATCTATCCAAATTAAACAATGGGTGCAATTACTTGAGGCTCTTGAAGAAGGCTCACCATCAATCAATACAACAGCAGAACAAATGGCAGAAGAACTTCCAAGGGAACTAGTGGTTGATGTAAACAACCAACTTGCAGCAAGAGGCTGTAGTTTTAGAATTAAAAATAATAAAAAAGTATACAATTATAGTGCATAACTTTTTATCTCAATTGAAGAAGAATTTAATTGTGATTCAGTTTAATTTTCTCTTCGTCTACTAAATCTAGGTAAAGGACGTCTTGGCTCTCGAATAACTGATTTACTATTCCGCTCATTCATAGGTTTTGCACCCTCTGGCCTAGAACGCTTCCAACGATCTATTTTAAAACTGTCTTCATCCGGCCATTCATTATCTGTATATGTAATTTGCTTTTTGTTCCTGTCAGATAAATTGTAGGAAGATTGACCTCTTCTAGAGATAGCATCCAGCGAACGTTTACTGTTTAAGCTTCCAGAATTAATTGATTCCATATCATGCTCCCAAGGTTCTAACCAATCTTCTTCTTCCTCCAGAAACCAGTCAATCTTTTCACCCACCCAACGTCCTACATTTGTCAAACTCGAAACATTTCTTCCATCTTTTCTATAAGGTTTTCGTTGCCCAGGCCTTGTACCAGCGACCCCATCAACAAATTGACGACCTGTTTCCAGCCATTTATCAAAACGGCGATCCAATGAAACCCTATCTTTAAAACGAGAACGACGGGAACGTCGAGAACCAGTTGAGTCCATCACACAATTTTAACGTCGTCTTCTAAGAAGCCACTCTTCTCGCTGAAAACCAATTATCGCGATAAAAAAACCGCTTACTTGAAGAACAAGAAAAAATAAATCCAAATCACTACTGCCGCTGAACTAATTCATAAGTAAGCAAACAACTAGAATGCCATTTGCCTCCAAAGTGAAGATTGCAGCATTTTCTGCACGCAGCTCCACGAACTTTCCTCTCATAGGGGGAACGATGACCACACCGTAAACATACTGCCCACCACTTTTGGATAGTAGGTGGCACGGGAAAATGATGCCTCAAGCTTACCTGAAAATCTGTTTGCGTTTGATTAATCCAAAGCATATGTGCACGAAAATTTGGTCCATGTACTTCTTTCACACCCAAAACCAAATCAACCCATGCATGAATCATTTCATGGCACAGAGTACTTTCTAGAGCAGTCTTCGGTAGAGACTCCAATACTGGACGAGACAAGACAATTTCAGATTGCTGATGACCTGATCTGAATGAAATATGACGATAGAACCCAGCTGTTTTTCTTAATCGCCTATCACTCCATTTCAAATCTAATAAAGGCTTATTCGCTAACACAAGTGATCCATCAAAGAACTCACGGTTCATTCGATGAAAAATTGGCAAAAGAGGCAGCAACGGCATTTAGATCAAAAAAAGGTTTGCTAAAGCCAAAACGATTCCGAATGAAACGCTAGTTGTGAGAAAATAAATCCGCAACTAGTCATAAGTCAGACTCTGTACTGACTTGCAAAAAGTTAATGGATGGGTCCTTAGTTCAAGAAATTGGTACAAAAGCCTTAATAGCTGGGGCTGGAGCATTACTCCTCTATTGGATCTATACAGCTGCAAGACTCGTTTTAAATGCACGGGGAATTAATCCAATGGTCAAGCAGTTCTTCAACTCAATAGCTGCTGGAAGAATTGATGCTGCTTATCTACTAACTACGAAAACATATCGTCAACACGTCAATCGTCAACAATTCATCTCATTTCTTGCAAGCCTAAAATTAAACCGATTTAGTAATCTTAAATCCGGTAGGCCAAGAATTCAGGATGGCAAAATCATATTAACTTTAAAACTAAAATCAGATAATAAAGAAGAATTACCTTTAGATTTTACTTTTTCGAAAGTCGAGAATCTCTGGAGAATCGAAAGAATTGCAGAAGTGAAAAATTAGTTTTACAAAAAAGAATCATTAGTGACAACAAGCAAGACAGAAACAAACTCGAGGCGAGCTCAAGAGCTTAGAAGTTTGCTTAACAGTGCAAGCCATGCATATTACGTACTAGATTCACCTTTCTTAGAAGATCATGTCTATGATCGCCTATATTTAGAATTAAAAGATTTAGAAAATAACAATCCATCATTAATAACTATTGACAGTCCTACTCAGAGGGTCGGGGAAAAAATAGAAACTGGTTTTAAGAGCATCAAACATCGTATTCCTATGTATAGCTTAGATAATGCTTTTAATTTAGAAGAGGTATTTAACTGGTATCAAAGAGTTTTACAAATTCTAGAAAAGAATAATCTCCAAACTTCCAATCAAGACAGTTCAATAGTTGGAGAACTCAAGATAGATGGTAATGCACTCGCACTGAGTTATCAAAATGGCTTATTGGTCAAAGCAGCTACAAGAGGAAATGGTACTGAAGGTGAAGAAATCACTACAAATGTACGTACTATTTCATCAATTCCTTTAAGCCTATCATTAGAAGACCCTCCAGAATGGATTGAAATCAGAGGAGAAGCCTTTCTTTCTTTTGATAATTTTAATAATATAAATTCTGAAAAGGCAAGACAAAAGGAAAACTTATTTGCAAATCCCAGAAATGCTTGTGCAGGAACGTTGCGTCAATTAGATCCTCAGGTCGTTTCTTCAAGAAAACTAGATTTTTTTGCGTACACTATCTATATATCTAATAGAAATGAAAAGGATATATTTAATTATAAAGCACCAAATAATCAATTAGAAGCTTTAGATTGGTTAAAGACAATCGGTTTTAAAGTTAATCCTAATTTCCAATTATTAGAAAATCTAACGCAACTAAAAGATTTCTATGAGCATTGGCGAGATAATCGGCACAAATTAGCCTATGCCACTGATGGAATTGTTATTAAACTGAATAATTTTTATTGTCAATCAGTAACCGGATTTACTAAGAAAGCTCCTAGATGGGCAATAGCCGTTAAGTATCCAGCAGAAGAAGCACCTAGCAAACTTATAAGGCTTACCTATCAAGTAGGGAGAACTGGTGTTATTACTCCAGTTGCAGAATTTGAAACAATTTCACTAGGTGGTACTTCAGTTAGTAGAGCAACTTTACATAATCAAAACCGTCTGAATGAGCTAGATTTGCACACTGAAGATACTATCATTATTAGAAAAGCTGGTGAAATAATACCTGAAGTAGTGAAAGTTATAACTAAACTGAGATCAGACCACGCGAAGAAGCTTTCCTTACCAACAAACTGCCCTGAATGTAATGCTCATCTCGTTCAATCCTGTGGAGAAATAGCAACACGCTGCACAAATGATAATTGTCCCGCAATTCTTAAAGGTGTGGTAAGGCATTGGGTGAGCAAAGCCGCCCTCGATGTGGAAGGAATGGGAAATAAATTAATTGAACAACTAGTTGATAAAAAACTAGTCAAATCATTATCAGATCTTTATAGCTTAGATGTTCAATCACTTGCAAATCTTGAACGAATGGGAGAAAAGTCAGCGATCAAACTATACAAAGCTTTAAAGAATTCCAAGAAACAACCCTGGCATAGACAACTTTTTGGACTAGGGATAAATCATATAGGGGAAGTCAATGCCAAATTAATCGCCGAAACATTTAGAAGTGCCAATGATCTAAAACAAGCTACCTTACATAACCCAAAAGCAATAACCAATCTCCATGGTATAGGAATTGAAATTGTTGAATCATTACAAGATTGGTTTCAGAAACAATCTAATCTAAAATTATTAAAGGATTTAGAGCAAAATGGCTTCTTGTTGAAAACTAAGCTTATAAAAGATAAAACAATATCTAATCAACAAAAACTAACAGGAATAATCTTTGTTCTTACTGGAACTATGCCATCACTCAGTCGCGATCAGGCAAAAAAATTAATAGAAATAGCAGGGGGCAAGGTAAGTAATTCAATAAGTAAAAAAACAAATTATCTTGTTGCCGGTCAGCAAGCTGGAAGCAAACTTGAGAAAGCCACCAGGTTGAGCATACCTATCATTAATGAAAAAAAATTGCTAGAATTAATAAATAATTAAATTCTTTTCAATTAAAATAAAAAATGTCTCAGATAAAACTTACAAATTTCATCAAAACTGATTGTGGTCGCGCTAAATTAGCCGAGTTAAGTTCGCGATCTGGAGTGTTAGCTAGTCTACGGTTGGTATGGTTTGTAATCTTTGCAATAATCAAAGATTGGAATTTGCCACTTACTAAATAAGTTCATTAATCTCCTTTATCAAGAACCTTTTGAACAGAACGACGTACTAACCAAATCACAGCAATAGTTGCTAATAAACCAACAAAACGTATAATCCAACTTTTCCAATCAGCACTGCCATCTAAAACATCCCTAAATCTTGTTATATCTCCAGCTAAAGCACCTAAAGTTGTAAAAAAGAAAGTTCCTGGAAGAATACCAAGTAAACCTATTGAAAAATCCTTCAAAGAAACATCTGTTAAGCCATAGGTAAAATTTAATAAACTAAAAGGAAAAGCAGGAGACAGCCTAGTTAAAAGAATCAATTTCAATCCCTCATGGCTTACGGCTTTCTGAACTGCTAGGATTTTTGGAAATCCCTCCAAACGATTTCTGATCCAATCTCTCAAAAACGTACGTCCTAAAATAAATGATACTTCTGCTCCCAAAGTCGCCCCAAAAAAAACAATAATGCCGCCAAAGATAGGGCCATAAAGAGCCCCTGCAAGCATCGAGACCCAAAGACCTGGTAACAAAAAAGTAACCCATATCGCATAGATAGGAACAAATAAAACAGCTCCTATGAAAGTCTGAAAGAAAGGAATTAAATCTTTCAGGTTCAAAAATTGCTCCATCAGAATACTAAGTGTCAATAAAGATTATTTAAGTGACTTAAAATATTATATTAAAAATATATCTAAAACGCGATTTAAAATAAATCAGATAGTCTTTGCTTCGCTAATTTTATCTGAGCCTGTGCCTCCAAAAGGTTCTTTTTGCATTCATTAACTACATCATCAGGAGCCTTATTTAGGAAATTAGGATTTTCCAATCTTGAAGCAAGAGATTGCATCTCCTTATTAGCTTTAAATATATCTTTTTCTAATCGAGATTTAAGGGAATTAAGATCTACCGAATCTCCTATTTCCAATAAAACTTCTAATTCACCTGTAACACCAGCTAATATCTTAGTGGAATTAGTTGTTTCTAATAAGGAAGAAGAATCTAATACTCTTAACGTTTTTGCTTTTGTCAATGCCTTAATATCATCTATTGCCTTTTCAAGGTCAAAGGCTAATGATTTCTTTTTAGTGACGAAACAAACTTTTATATTATCTGATGGTTTTAAACCAGCTATCGCCCTTAAATTACGGACTACTCTTATCGCTTCAAATATCTCGGTATAAGATTCCTCTAAAGAATCATTCTCAAAAGATTTTTGATATTTTGGCCAAGACATCTTTGCTAACAATTTATCTTCTGATGCCCCTGAAATTGCATGCCATAGCTCTTCTGTTATATGAGGCATTAATGGATGTAACATAACCATTAAATCGGCTAGGACTCTAACAAGAATCTGCTTACAATTCTTTTGATCATTTAATAAATCCTTGGTAGGATTATCTCCAGGGGTTAAGCGTCTTTTAATTAACTCTAAATACCAGTCACAAAAATCATTCCAAGCAAATTCATATAATCCTTTTGCCGCCTCACCTAAGCCAAAATTCTCATATCTATAAGCAGTTTGGTGATTAACTTTTGCAAGTCTAGAAAGAATCCAACGATCTGATAATTGCAAGCTTGAAACATCAAAATCTCCTAAAGTTTCTAACGTTTCTCCATCAAGATGAAGCAATGCAAAGCGAGTTGCGTTCCATAATTTGTTCGCAAAATTCCGTGCTGATTCAACAGTAGTAGAAGTTTTCTTTTTTCGATCAAAATCAAGTCGTATATCTTGACCAGAACCTGAAACTTCTCGTACTAAAGCAAATCGAAGGGCATCAGTTCCATATCGATCTATCAATAACAATGGATCTATACCATTTCCTAAACTTTTACTCATCTTGCGATTCTGCTCATCTCTTACCAAGCCATGAATATATACATTTTGAAATGGCATACGACCAGTAAAAATACCAGCCATCATGGTCATTCTTGCTACCCAGAAGAAAATAATATCAAACCCAGTAATCAATGTACTAGTTGGATACCAACAATTAAAATCAATACTTGATTCATTAGGCCAACCCAATGTAGAAAAAGGCCACAAGCCACTAGAAAACCAAGTATCAAGAACATCTTCATCTTGTGCAATCTGGACCAAATCACCAAATTTAGTTTTTGCACTTAAATATGCCTCTTCTTCAGTGCGAGCAACTACATAAGGAGTGTTGTTAGTAACCTTCCCATCAGTCTCACTAATAACAAACCAGGCTGGAATACGATGACCCCACCAAAGCTGACGACTAATACACCAATCCCGAATGTCAGTTAACCAGTCGAGGTAAACTTTCTTCCATCGAGATGGGACAAAATTTGGCTCTCCTCTCTCCAGACATTCTCTACAATTAGAAGCCAAAGGCTCCATACGCACAAACCACTGAGTAGAAATCAAAGGCTCAACTGGGACCTTACCTCGATCTGAATAAGGAACATTATGTCTATAAGGCTCAACTTTAGTAAGCAATCCCCTTTCTTCTAAAGCAGAAACAACAGCCTTACGTGCCTCAAATCGATCTAGTCCATTAAATTTACCAGCATTAGAATTCATTGTTCCATCCTTATTCATTACGGTTATTAAGGGCAACTGATGTCGCTGACCAATCGCAAAATCATTAGGATCATGAGCAGGCGTTACCTTCACACAACCTGTACCAAAGTCAGGTTCGACATGATCATCAGCAATAACAGGAATCTCTCTTTCTAACAATGGCAAAATGACCTTCTTACCTATTAAATTGCTATAGCGTTTGTCAGAAGGGTTAACTGCAATCGCAACGTCACCTAACATAGTTTCAGGTCTTGTAGTTGCAACCTCTAAATGTGTTATTCCTTCAACTTCATAATCATTCGATAAAGGATATCTAAAATGCCATAGAAACCCATCTATTTCTTTCATCTCAACCTCTAAATCACTTACAGCAGAACCTGAAACAGGACACCAATTAACTAAATATTCACCCCTATATATCAAGCCCTTTTCATGTAACTGAACAAAAGCTTCTCGCACCGCATCACTCAGGCCTTCATCAAGGGTAAAACGCTGTCTTTTCCAATCAACCGAATAACCCAAACGACGCAACTGATCAACAATTTTACCTCCACTTTCTGCTTTCCACTCCCAAGCCCTTTCTAAAAATGCTTCTCTTCCAATATCAAAACGACTTATGCCTTCATTATTCAATTGCTTTTCGAGAATATTTTGAACAGCAATAGAAGCATGATCAGTCCCAGGCAAACAAAGTACATTTTTTCCTTGCAACCTCTGAAATCTCACTACCGTATCTATCAAAGCAGTATTAAAGGCATGTCCCATATGAAGGCTGCCTGTCACATTTGGTGGAGGAATAACCACTGAGAAAGACTGTCCAGAAGCTTGAGGGTCTGAGTGAAACGCATCACTCTTCTCCCATGCTCTCTGCCAACGACATTCGGTATCTGAGGAGTTGTATGTCTTGGGTAAGGCCTCTTCTAAGGCCTTCTCAGTGCTATTGCTTGCAGGAAAGTTTTCGGTCACGATTAATTCGGACTCTCAGCTCATAATCACAAAAAGTCTATGTAGTAATACATATCGAAGCACAACTGGATACTTAAGAAGTAATCCAAGGAATAGCAAAGATTCCTTCTAAAGTTTTCCAACAACTGTGATCTGTCTCTACGTGATCACTCAAACCAACCTGATCCAAGGCGTGAATTGCTTTTTCAAAGCTCAAAGCACATTTTGAACCAGTAATAGGCATAAGCAAAACTTCGGTCTCTGAAGGATCTGCCATCAAATGAATCTGCTGATCTTCACAAATGCGCTCAAAGAAAGTGCGCCGCATGCGTGTAGTAAAGCCTGAGCCTAAAGAATCCGCAAATTGTTCAAGACTCTCACGATCTCCAGGTACGCCACAATTTAATGCCATCCAAATCAAAAACTTTGCCCAACTATCAACTGTCCACAAAGGTTGAAAACTTTGTCGATGCTGTCGGACCAATTCATTTAACGCAAAATCAAGAGCTTTAGTTTGCAGCTGTGTTTTTGTAGCATCATTCATAGAAGACATCTTCTAAATAAACAGTCAAACTGGTGTTGCCTCTGGACTGGCAAAACAATGACCCTGGATCTCAACGACCCAGCCCTCGAATTCAATGACCTGGTGTATGCCTACCAAAGTTGGGTAATGGCCGTCATTAACGACGAAAAACTGGAGGGCGAAGAAAAACTCCTCAATGATGACATCACAGAGGATGCTTTAAATGCTATGCGATTCCTCCCAGGAGAAGTCACTAGTGCCATTGAAACCTGCCTCGCAAGAGTGTATGACGTAGATGCTGAAGAATTAGCACTACTCCTCTTCCCAGAAGATTAAAAACTATTCACAGAAAAAAGCTGCTAAGCCTAAAATTAGCTTTGAAAAACTATGACTCATAAATCATTATTTAACCAAGCTTCAAAACTTGGTAAATAATCAAATGTCAGTTCAAACCATCTAAGTCAGTTACACTTCATAGGCAATAATTTTAAGATAAGATTCGAAATCTAATAAACAAACGACAAAATCTTGATTAAAAGAAATCAAGGATTTTTTAGATCATAATTACTGATCAATTTTCTCACCATCTTCCATCTATACTTAGACTTCAATAACTTGTTAAAGTATTAAAATCATTCAAAGAGTTAAAGTCATTAAATCAATTTCCCGAGCTTCCTAATTCTATGAGACATAAACAATTACATTCTATTCTCCATGAAGTAATTAAAGAAAGAAAAAATAGTCTTTCCAAATCTAAAAACACATCTCTCAATAATAATTATTTTAAACAATTAATCAAAGAATGGACAAATATCACTGGGACAGTCCTAGAAATCATAGATAAAAAACAAGATGAAATTACTAATGGGCTTGAGCCTGAACCAGCAATGACGTTAGGGGTATTTCAAGCAGACATCAATCTAGCAATGCAAGCGAAAGATGCTTCGGATAAGAAATAATGATCAATTCATTATTGTTAATTTGAAATGATAGAATGAGTATTAGTATAAATAATTTTTTTCTTTAACTCATATCTAAATTTATTTTGTAAAGAATTCTTTTGAGCGAAACCCAGCACCACAAACACAAGATTCTGAGCCTTCAGGTGCAGCAATTAAAAACCCTCCTCCACTAAGATCTCCAGAGTAATTAAGAATCAGCCCACTTAGGATATGTAATTGATTCACAGGCGCATATAAAGTCATACCATCAGTTCTAGATATCGGAACCCCTCCAAACTTACCTGGCCTAAGTCGAATATGAAGCCAACCCTCATCAAGAGGATCCTCAAGCAAGTCTAAATACATAACACCAGGTGTACCAGCAAATGCTGCTTGTCTGCTTAATTCAGCAGCAGCAGCAGGAGTAATACTTAGACCACGTCCTCTTTGCATAACAAAACAAATAAGATATACCCCATAGCATAATTGCCATGCATTACGTTAAGGGGATTGCCAAAAGTGAGGGGAAACAACCAAATAAAAAATCTTAGTCATATTTTAAACTCTAGATATTTGCTACAACACTAGATAGATTTAGAATGAAATATTGTTCTCAATCATTGTGGTAAATAATAAACTGCAATTTTCCCTGGAAATAGAGGATTTTCAAGCAAGATAGATTTTTTTTAAATTACTTTCTAATACAATAAACAAAATTACTACATAGCCAATGAAACGATAATTATGAAAACGACTCATGAATGGGCGATCCAGGGTTCGAACCAGGGACATCCTGCTTGTAAGGCAGGCGCTCTACCGCTGAGCTAATCGCCCGTTAAGGCATTGTGCCTATAAAGATCAATGTAGAGCATAAGGGTTACTTATAACCATGGCTTCAGGCCTAAAACACGAAAAATTCTCAAAGCTTTTAACAGTTCCATTCGGCTTCATCATAGGGGCTGCTATGGATTGGACTAGTGGTTGTGCCGCTGCCTTAGCTTTCTTATTTGGAGGGATCTGGTTATCTCCAGATCTTGATACTCGCTCAAAGGCACTTAAACGTTGGGGAATCCTTCAATGGATATGGTGGCCTTATCGCAAGTTGATAAAACATCGTTCATTTTTATCTCATGGACCCTTCATAGGAACAACTTTAAGAATTTTATACCTGGGACTTATTTCTTATTTATTGCTATTGCTATTTACCGAAACAAACAGGATTGAAATTCTGGATAGAATTCAGACTCAAGTTCTTTTGCGCCCTCAAATAATAATAGCCCTACTATTAGGAATAGAGGCTAGTGTATGGCTTCACCTTCTTCTAGATGGAGACCCATTACCAACCCAATTAAAAAAATAAAAGTCAAATCCTTTAAGATTCTATGAAAGTAAAACACTCCCAATGCTCGACTGATTCGATTAATGAACTGATCCAATTAGTGGCATATCTACGAGATCCACAAAAAGGATGTCCTTGGGATATTGAGCAAAATCATTCGTCCTTAATCCCATATTTACTAGAAGAAGCTCATGAAGTTGCCCATGCCATTCGGAGTGGAAACGAAAAAAATCTTAAAGAAGAATTAGGAGATCTTCTTTTGCAGATTATAATGCATGCTCAGATTGGACATGAAGCAAGACAATTTGATATAGAAGATATAGTAAAAGCAATCAATAAAAAACTAATTAGACGTCACCCACATGTCTTTAGTAATAAAAAGGCAACAGATAGTAAAGCCGTAAAAAAAATATGGAATGCTGTTAAAGATTCTGAAACCATTACCACAAATACCAACTGTCCAATCAGCGATCTCTTGGAAAATAAAATACGTTCTCAACCAGCTTTAAGTGGAGCTATGATTATTTCAAAAAAAGTTGCTGAAGAAGGGTTCGAATGGGATGATATTAATGGTGTTTGGGAAAAAGTTGATGAGGAGATTCAAGAATTAAAAGATGCAATATCTAAGAAAGATTATTCCCATGCTGAAAAAGAATTAGGAGATGTTTTTTTTGCATTAGTAAATATCGCTCGATGGTGTGAACTAAGTATCGAAGAAGGCCTGCAAGGTACAAACAATCGCTTTCTTCAACGTTTTTCTTATTTGGAAAAAAGCTTAGAAGGTAAGGTTTCTGACAAAACATCTTCCCAGCTGAGGGATTTATGGCAAGATGCAAAAATAAACACATAGTCAATATGACTAATATAATTTGGTCATTAAAATCACTCAACTTCAGGCAGAATAAATTGATTCAATCTGACAAGTACTCAATTTTATAAGTCTATTTCTATGGACAAGTCTCACGTTGAAAAATTAAATTGGATAGATGAAATTCATGAAGATGTCAGATATGGCCTCAAAGCTAAAGTCATCTTAGATGAATACAGTGATTATCAAAGAATAACCATAATTGAAAGCAATCGCTACGGAAAAGGCCTTTTATTAGATAGTTGCTGGATGACAGCTGAATTTCAAGAGAAACATTATCATGAAGCTTTGGTCCATCCTGCATTATGCAGTGCAAATGACATCAAAAGAGTACTAATTATTGGAGGTGGAGATGGTGGCACGGCAAAAGAATGTCTTCGACATAAACAAATCAAAAATCTTGATTTAATAGAAATTGATAACCGCGTTATTGAAGTTTGCCAAGAATATTTACCTGGCATTGGAAGTTATGCCTGGAAAGATCCTCGCTTAAATATAAAAATAGAAGACGGAATCACCTGGGTCTCAAATGCTCATGAAAACTCATATGATGTTATTATAGTGGATGGGTCTGACCCAAAAGGGCCTGCAAAAGGTCTCTTTAATCGAAATTTTTATGAAAATTGTAAACGCATTCTGAAACCTGGAGGTGTTTTTGCAACTCAAAGTGAATCACCAGAATCATTCTTTAAAATTCATATAGAAATGGTCCAAATAATACGAGAGGTATTCAACTTTGCAGATCCACTTTATGGTTGGGTGCCAATGTATCCCAGCGGATGGTGGAGTTGGACATTTGCCTCAAAAGAAAGTCCAATTTATCTCAATCCAATGAAAGAACGAGCTGATCAAATTAAAGAAGAATGCGAAATATGGAGCATTCGATGGCAACAAGGTGCTTTTCACGCAATGCCCGCATTTGTCGAAAGAGCGCTAGAAAAATGAATGACAATAATCCCTTATATATTGACGAATTTTTTAATGATGGAGGTGTCTTTATGGGAGCAAAAGAAAAATCTGAAAACTGTACTGTAGGTTTATATGGAGTCACATATGATGGAACAACTTCTTTTAGACCCGGCACCCGTTTTGGCCCTTCAGCGATAAGAGAAGTGAGTAATGGAATAGAAACTTTCTGTCCTCAATTAAATATGGATCTTGAAGATCTTTTCTTTTGTGATTTAGGATCCTTAAAAATTCCTACAGGTGCACCTGAACCAATTGTAGAAGCTGTAAAAAATATTACTCATAAATTACTTAATTCAAATATGAAACCATTACTTTTAGGCGGTGAACATTCAATAACCTCTGGCGCAGTAGCTGCAACTGCAACTTTCTATTCTGATCTAATATTAATTCAATTAGATGCACATGCAGATCTACGTGAAGAATGGCTAGGTAATAAACACAGTCATGCTTGTGCAATGCGTCGCTGTCTTGAAGTACTTCCTAGTAAAACCTTATATCAAGTAGCTATTAGGAGTGGCACGAAACAAGAATTTGAAGAAATAAATAATCAAAATCGTCTGGTATTACACAACTCTGGCAAATCGGCATCAGATTTAAATAGAAAATTACAACAACATCGCGAGCAACCTATTTATCTAACTGTCGATCTTGATTGGTTTGATCCAAGTGTCATGCCTGGAACAGGTACACCAGAACCAGGAGGATTTTTTTGGAATGACTTTGCATCAATTGTAGAAGTACTGCGAAACTACAATCTTGTAGCAGCTGATATTGTAGAGCTTTCGCCACTACTTGATCATTCAGGAATTAGTAGTGTTTTAGCTGCAAAAGTAACAAGAAGTCTTCTAATGTTGCTTAGTCAAAATTCATAAAGACAGAATTGAGCCTGATAGACCTTACAAAGATAAATCAGAAGAAATTGCATTTACCAATGAACGATTAAATTCTAGTTGTCTATGAGAATAGATATCTTCTTGAATATTTTCTAGTTTCGGTAAAGAAGGCTCTCGTTTAGTCCAATGATGGCAAACTAAAACTGTTGCCAGGTCAACTTCTACATTTAATTTTCTCAAGCTACATGCACCTATAAGTCTATTTTGCTCAAATGAACAATGCTTACAAGTTCTGCAGCAATGCTTAGTGGACAAAATTCTATGCCCGAGGCAATCCACATTAGGAAGGGTTTAAGGATTAAACCATTTCGAAACAAAAGTCTTTGATTCCCTCTCTTCTTTTAAATTCAGTTTACTTCTTCCAAGAGAACCACAAATCTTATTTCGGCATGACGCTTACAAAAACTCCTCTTTTTGAACTTTACAGGGATATAGGTGCTCGTATGGTGGCTTTTGCAGGATGGGAAATGCCAATCCAATTCAAAGGTCTAATTCATGAGCACAACTCTGTTAGGGAGCAAGCAGGTTTATTTGACATATCTCATATGGGTGTATTCCGTCTTTCTGGAGATAACCCAAAAAGCAAACTACAAAGACTCGTTCCCAGCAACTTAAATCAAATAGGGCCAGGAGAAGCATGCTACACAGTATTGACCAATGAAAATGGAGGTATTATTGATGATCTGATTATCTACGAGCTGTACGACAAAAATAAGGATCAAGCTCATGATTTATTAATAGTAATTAATGCGGCATGCATACAAAAAGATATACAATGGATTAGCAAATATCTTCTGCCAGAAGGAATTTCAATATTAGATGAAAAAGACAATGGCATCTTACTGGCATTGCAAGGACCCAAATCACTAGAAATCATGCAAAAACTTACCAGTACCCCTCTTAAAACAATTCCACGATTTAGTCATCGTCATATCAAACTCGATTCTTTAAAAAAAAACCATCAAGAAACAGTTTTCATATCCGCAACAGGCTATACAGGGGAAGATGGCTTTGAAATACTTTTAAAGCGAGATACGGGTCGTGAATTATGGATGAGGCTATTAGATGAAGGTGTTACCCCTTGTGGGCTAGGGGCAAGAGATACTCTGAGATTAGAAGCGGCTATGAATCTTTACGGTCAGGAGATGAACGCTGAAACCAATCCTTTTGAAGCGGGGCTTGGATGGCTTGTGCATCTAGAAATGCCACAACAATTCATAGGGAGACATGCACTAGAACAAAAGTCCATAGAAGGCACAAAACGACGTCTTGTTGGCTTAAAGGTTCAAGGACGCGCTATTCCTCGTAATGGCCATCAAGTTTTCAATGGAGGTTCGACTGTAGGCACAATCACCAGTGGAACCTGGTCACCAACGCTGAAAGAACCTATTGCTCTTGCCTATGTTCCGACCGACTTGGGAAAAGTAGGAAGTTCTCTTGAAATCAAGATCAGAAATGAACTCTACCCTGCAAAAGTAGTAAAAAAGCCTTTCTACCGAAAAAGATAGGTCATCAAAAAAAGAAAAAAACTCGCCAAAGGAACTCCCTATGGGAAACTCTGATTTGGTTATGCGTTCTTATTTATGCGCAGCAATGATTGCGGTGATCTGCGCAGTGATCACATTGCCTCAGAAGTTCAACTATGTGGATGGATAGATCGCTGTCGAGATCATGGTGGAGTGATCTTCCTTGATCTAAGAGACCAGAGCGGAACAGTGCAGATCACCGTGGATCCAAATCAAGGTCCAGAGTTGTTCTCCATTGCAGAAACCCTAAGAAATGAAACTGTCATTCAAGTAACTGGGTGCGTGAGGGCCCGACCAGATGAAGCAATTAATCAAAAGCTCAATACTGGAAACATTGAAGTTTTAGCTTCTGATTTGCAAATTCTCAATCAAGTAAAAGGCAATTTACCTTTTAGTGTTTCCAGCCATGATGAAGAATCTGTAAAAGAAGAGCTAAGACTGCGATACCGGTATCTCGATTTACGTCGAGAACGAATGAAAAGAAATCTTAAATTACGTCACAAAACCATCCAAACAGCTAGGGCATACCTTGAAGCAGAAGGATTCATAGAAGTTGAAACACCTGTACTAACAAAATCAACTCCTGAAGGTGCTAGGGATTATCTAGTGCCTTCACGAGTATGTGAAGGCGAATGGTTTGCCTTACCTCAATCACCTCAACTTTTCAAACAATTGCTAATGGTTGGTGGGTTAGAGCGTTATTACCAAGTAGCTCGATGTTTTCGAGATGAAGACCTCCGTGCGGATAGACAACCTGAATTCACACAATTAGATATAGAAATGAGCTTTATGGATCAAGAACAAATTCTTAATCTCAATGAAAAACTTATCGCATCTATTTGGAAACAAGTTAAAGGTATCGATATCCCTATTCCTTTTCCAAGATTGACCTGGAAAGAAGCAGTAAATCAATATGGTACCGACCGACCAGACAATCGCTATGGAATGGAATTAAATGATGTAAATGACATCATGCAAGACATAGGTTTTAAAGTGTTTTCAGGAGCAATTGCAAAGGGGGGATCAGTAAAATGTATAAATATTACTGGGGGTAATAACTCAATTAGTAATGTAAGAATTAAACCAGGTGGTGATATTTTTAGTGAGGCTGAAAAAGCCGGTGCAGGAGGATTGGCTTTTATAAGAGTACGTGAATCAAATGAAATTGACACAATCGGTGCAATAAAAGACAACCTTACTAGTTCACAAATAATAGAATTGCTCAACAGGACTAAATCCAAAGCGGGAGATCTAATACTCTTTGGCGCAGGTGAAACGACAATTGTTCACAAAACCCTTGATAGAATTCGTCAATATATTGCAAAAGAATTAAAACTAATACCAAAAGAAAATCAAAAAAATTATTGGAATTTTTTATGGGTTACTGACTTTCCAATGTTTGAATTCAATACTGAAGAGAAAAGACTAGAAGCACTGCATCATCCTTTCTGTGCTCCAAACAACGAAGATCTTGGGAATGATCCAAAATCTTGGTCTAAATTATTACCTAAATCACGAGCACAAGCTTATGATCTTGTATTAAATGGACTAGAATTGGGGGGTGGGTCAATTAGAATTCACGATGCAAAGCTACAGCAAGAAGTATTAAAAACAATTGGCCTTTCTCAGGAAATTGCAAATGAGCAGTTTGGTTTCTTAATAAACGCATTGGAGCTCGGAGCTCCTCCACATGGTGGTATTGCATTTGGAATCGACAGAATAGTAATGCTATTAACAGGCGAAGAATCTATTAGAGACACTATTGCTTTCCCTAAAACCCAGCAAGCAAGATGTCTCATGACTGAAGCCCCAGCCAATGTCTCGAAGAAACAACTGAAAGAACTTAATGTAGAAAGCACCTTGAAAGATACTGAATAGATTCCAAGGGTTTGAGCACTTTTCGAATTAAACGATAAAGCTATATATAGTCCATTCTCTTAAACCTTGAAACAAAACCCCCGCAAAGCTGGGGAGTCCCCAAACCAAAAGCGCTGCAAAGTAGATCTTGTACGCTTATATCTAAATGATATTGGACGAGTTGATCTACTCAGCGAGGAGGAAGAATTGCTCTTAGCGAGACTGGTCCAACGTCGAGAGCACTTAATCCAAGAAGGAAAAGTTTTTGCGAAAAAAAATAAAATAATTCAGGAACTTCATCAATTAGAAAATTTAAAATTAAAAGAAGCTAAGCATGGGTCTCATTCTCTTACAACAAAAGAATGGGCCAAAGCTGCTGGTGTTAAGCCATCACAACTACAGCAAAAATTGTCAGAGGGGTACCAAAAATGGGGGGAAATAGCAGGACTACAACCCAATGAAATAAAGAGAGTTCTAAGAGAAGGCTATCGAGCAAAAGATCGAATGATTAAAGCAAACCTACGGCTTGTTGTAGCAATAGCAAAAAAATATCAACATAGAGGAATGGACTTACTTGATTTAGTTCAAGAAGGTAGTTTAGGCCTTGAACATGCAGTTGAAAAATTTGATCCTACAAGAGGATTTCGTTTGAGTACTTACTCATATTGGTGGATTCGACAAAACATTACAAGAGCAATAGCAACTCAATGCAGAACAATTCGTATACCTATTCATGTGACAGAAAAATTAAACAAAATCAAACGAATACAACATGAAATTACAATGAAACATGGTCGAATAGCTTCAATAAAGGATCTTGCACAAGGTTTAGGAATGAAAGAGGAAACAATACGTCAAACTCTTTTGAGAATTCCACGTTCTATTTCACTAGACAAGAAAATTGGGAATGAAGACAACATAAAACTTGGAGATCTGATCCCAGATGGAAAGGCCACACCAGAAGAAAAGTTAACGCAAAATTATTTACACCAAGATCTAGAAATTCTTCTAAAAGACCTAAACCCACGTGAAGCCACAGTCATTCGTCACCGTTTTGGCCTAGGAGATGAAAGTCCAAAGACACTCACTCAAATAGGTACAGTCATGAATCTTTCCAGAGAACGAGTCCGGCAACTAGAAGCAAAAGCTTTATCTAAACTAAGACAGCCTCAAGCTCGATACAAGGTGATGGAATACATCCAAAATCTCGATACTTAACCAAAGCAGATATGCAATCAAAAAAAATATTACTTAAAATTCATACAATAAGCTCCAATCCAAAAGAAAGTAGACCAATCTTCTTTGAATAAGGGATTCACTAGCTACCGTAAAGAGACACCTAAAGAGTCAATGGCCAAGTTTGTCTTCGTAACTGGTGGAGTCGTATCTAGTATCGGTAAGGGAATTGTAGCGGCCAGTTTAGGCAGGCTACTCAAGTCCAGGGGCTACAATGTCTCGATTTTGAAGTTAGATCCATACCTCAATGTTGACCCTGGGACAATGAGCCCATTTCAACATGGTGAAGTATTTGTCACAGAAGATGGTGCTGAAACTGACCTAGATTTAGGACACTATGAGCGTTTTACAGATACCGCAATGTCCCGCTTAAATAGCGTGACCACAGGTTCGATTTATCAAGCAGTTATTAACAAAGAGCGACGTGGTGACTATAATGGAGGCACTGTACAAGTGATTCCACATATTACAAGTGAAATTCGTGAGAGGATTCATCGCGTAGCGTCAAATAGTAGTGCAGACGTAGTAATAACAGAAATTGGGGGAACAGTCGGTGATATTGAATCTCTTCCATTTCTAGAAGCAATTAGAGAGTTTCGAGGCGATGTTGGAAGACATGACTTGGCTTATATTCATGTAACATTGCTACCTTTTATAGGAACTTCAGGTGAATTGAAAACAAAACCTACGCAACATTCAGTTAAAGAACTACGTTCAATTGGTATTCAACCAGACTTATTAGTATGTAGAAGTGATCGGTCTATCAGTAAAGAGTTAAAAAACAAAATTAGTGGCTTCTGCGGAGTGTCAACTAGATGTGTCATTCCATCTCTAGATGCAGATAGTATCTATGCAGTTCCTCTAGCATTACAACAAGAAGGATTATGCAGAGAAGTACTCAATGTACTTGACTTAACTGATCATGAAAGTGATATGGATGAGTGGAATCAACTCGTTCACAATTTACGTAATCCTGGTCCTACAGTAAATGTTGCTGTAGTAGGTAAATATGTTCAATTAAATGATGCCTATCTTTCTGTAGTTGAGGCACTTCGTCACGCTTGTCTGGCTCAAAAAGCATCTCTCAAAATTCGCTGGATTAATGCTGAGCAAATTGAAACAGATGGTCCTGAAGAACTACTAAAAGAAATTGATGCTGTTGTAGTTCCTGGTGGATTTGGAAATCGTGGAGTTGATGGAAAAGTAAAAGCTATTCGCTGGGCAAGAGAACAAAGAATTCCCTTTCTAGGACTATGTCTAGGAATGCAATGCGCTGTAATTGAATGGGCTCGAAACCAAGCAGGCCTAAAAAATGCAACTAGTTCTGAATTAGATCCAGAAACTCAGCATCCGGTTATCCATCTTCTTCCTGAACAACAAGATGTTGAAGATTTAGGTGGAACAATGCGACTAGGAGTCTATCCATGTCGTTTACAAGCAGAGACAATGGGATTTAAACTTTATGGCAAAGAGGTGGTATATGAACGTCATAGACATCGCTATGAATTCAATAATTCCTATCGAAACCTATTTCTTGAATCTGGTTATAAAATAAGTGGAACATCACCAGATGGTCGTCTTGTTGAATTAATCGAATTAAAAGGTCATCCATTCTTTACTGCTTGTCAATATCACCCAGAATTTCTATCTCGACCAGGGCAACCTCATCCCTTATTTAAAGGTCTAATTAAAGCAGCGCAATTACGATTACCAGGATCACCAGAAGAAGCCTTGAGGCATAAAAGTGCGCCAATAACAGAGAAATTTCCTAGCTCTAGCAAAGATTAATGACCTCCACACTACCAATAGTGGAGAGCTTCCATTCCATTCAAGGAGAAGGAGCACATGCCGGAAGAAGTGCATTTTTTATTAGACTTGCTAGTTGCAATGTTGGTTGTCATTGGTGTGACACCAAAAACTCATGGTCAGCAAAGTCACATCCTCAATTATCTATCCATGAATTAGCTCATAAAACAACAAAGGCAGTAACAGCCGGTGCAGCCTTTGTAGTCATAACAGGAGGTGAGCCATTACATCACAATCTAGATGAACTCTCAAAGGCAATTAGAGAAGCAACAGTTTCTAAAAGCAAAAAAAATATCCCTATTCACTTAGAAACTAGTGGCGTTGATCCTCTAAGCGGTTCCCCAAATTGGATTACTCTATCTCCCAAGCGCCATGCTCATCCTTGCACAGAATTATTAGAAAAATGTCAGGAATTAAAAGTTATTATTCATGATCAAGAAGATCTTGATTTTGCTAAATATATTGAAGAAATTATCCTCTCCGTGAAACGCTTTAATAGACCATTATTATTTATCCAACCAGAATGGGAGAGCTCTAAAGGTCAATCATTGGCAATTGATCATGTAAAACATAATCCTCAATGGAAATTAAGTCTACAAACTCACAAATGGTTAGGAGTTCACTAAGAATGTCCTATCAAAATCACAATACAACTATTGCCTTGCTATCGGGTGGTCTTGATTCAGCAACAGCTACTGCTATGGCAATTGAAGCTGGCGATCAAGTAATAGGATTATCATTTAATTATGGCCAAAGACATTTACGTGAGCTAGAAGCAGCAGCTTATCTAGCAAAATATCTGAATCTTATCGAACACCATGTAATCAAAATCAATCTAGCCAAATGGGGTGGCTCATCATTAACAGATACACAACAAAGCATACCTACCAAAGGAATCCAAACAGGAGAAATTCCCAACACGTACGTTCCAGGACGAAATACAGTTTTTATTGCAATCGCTCTTAGTCTTGCTGAAGCTTATAAAGCAAAGAAAATTGTTTTAGGTATTAATGCATTAGATTATTCGGGTTACCCTGATTGTCGAGGTGATTACCTAAATGCATTTCAAATTTTAGCTAATTTAGCTACAAAAACAGGACGTGAAGGACATGGAACACTTCTCTGGGCACCACTAATAGAACTCAACAAAAAGCAAATTATTAAAGAAGCTGTGAGACTTGGGGTACCTATAGAAAAAACTTGGAGTTGCTACCAGGGCGGAGAAAAACCATGTGGTTTATGTGATAGTTGCAGAATACGTATTTCCGCCTTAGAGCAACTTACAAAATCAAACCCTATTATTAATTAAAATAGTGATTCAGGTTATACGTCAACTTTGCAAATGGAAAGAGCCACTTCAAGTTGCTATTCAAATCACCAAAGAATGGGGGGAAGAAGGACTCATTTGGTTAGATAGTGATGGAAGCAAGCTTGGAAGATGGTCAACATTAGCTATCAATCCAATACAGGAAATTTGTTGTCGGGGATTACCACATGAATCATCTGCACGTAATCCTTTTTCTGCTCTCCGTAATTTAGAACCTGGCTACTGGATCGGTTGGTTGAGTTATGAGGCTGGAGCATGGATTGAATCATCCAATCCATGGAAAACTAATGAAATGGCCACACTCTGGATTGCTCGATACGACCCGATACTAAAATTTGATCTTACTAAACATCAACTTTGGATAGAAAGTGGCGATCCAAAACGACTAAAAATCATGCAAAATTGGCTTGAAGATATACCATCAAAGAAAGAAAAATACGATATTAAAAAAATCGAAACCTATAACAAAATTCCGCTTGAAAGTTGGCAGTGGCTCACAGATCTAAATGGGTTTAAACGAAACATAGAAATACTTCAAACATTGATTTACAATGGTGATATATTCCAAGCTAACTTAACCTCTTGTTGCACGACAAAACTTCCTAACTGCACAAAGTCCATTGATCTTTATCAAAAACTTAGATATCACTGCCCTGCTCCTTATTCGGCTTTAATAATTGCCACAGGATATGCTGCTGGAGAAGCAATACTTTCTAGTTCTCCAGAATGTTTCATCAAAACAACATCGAATAGAATCGTTGAGACTAGGCCAATCAAAGGAACTAGACCTCGTCACAAAAACCAATTGATCGATTCAGATTTAGCAGCAGAACTCATATGTAGCTCTAAAGACAGAGCAGAAAATGTGATGATAGTTGATCTACTACGAAATGACTTAGGAAAAGTCTGCCTACCAGGCTCAATTAACGTACCTGAGCTCACAGCAATTGAAAGTTATAAACAAGTCCATCATTTAACATCTGTAATCCAAGGTGTACTCAAGCCAACATTTACATGGGTAGACCTTCTTGAAGCATGCTGGCCCGGTGGATCAATAAGCGGCGCCCCTAAATTAAGAGCTTGCCAAAGACTAAACGAGCTAGAACCAATAGCTAGAGGTCCATATTGTGGATCAATCTTGCATGTAGATTGGAATGGAAATTTAGAGAGTAATATTATAATTCGCACACTCATTCGTAAAAATACAACATTAAAAGCACATGCAGGTTGTGGAATAGTGGCAGACTCAAATGCTAATAATGAAGCTGAAGAACTTACTTGGAAGTTAATGCCACTTTTAAACTCACTTAAATGAAAAGCAAAAACTCAAAATCCATTGGTTGGATAGATGGCAAATGGAATTCAATCAATAAATTAACCCTTCCACTGAACGATCGGGGAACAACCTTTGGTGATGGAATCTTCGAAACAATTCTCATCTTAAATGGAAAACCTCAACTATTAAACAACCATCTAGAACGTTGGGAAAAAAGTGCTGCCCTCCTCGCAATGGAATCCCCTCCTACAAAACAGTGGCTATTACCTTTAATTAATGAAGCTATTCTTCGAAACAACTTAAATAATCGTAATTGTGCAGGTGCACTTCGCCTCAATTGGAGTAGAGGAGACAGAGCAAATCGGAAGATTAACCTTGAATTAAATCAATCTGATAAAAATAAATGCCGCTTTTGGTTGGAATTAAATCCAATATCAATTTCCTTCAATTCTATCTCTACAATTATTAGTCAATACGAACAGCGAAATGCCAAAAGTTTAGTCTCTCAATGCAAAGTATTCAACTACACTCAATCAATCATGGCCCGTAATGAAGCAAATCTTGTAGGAAGTGATGACGCACTACTTTTAAGTACTAATGGAGAAATCAGTTGTGGTACTACTGCAAACCTAATTGTAAAGCGCAACAATCAATGGCTTACCCCTCATCTAAAAAGTGGATGTCTTCCAGGAATAATGAGACAGCAGGGAATAAATGCTGGCATAATTAAAGAGACTGAATTAAAAGAAAAGCCGCAGGAAGGAGATGAATGGATGCTCATCAACAGTCTTAGCTGTCATCCAATCTCTAAAATTAATAATCAAAATATGCAAATCTCAATAGAAGCAAAACAACTTTGGTCACTACTTTTAGTCAATTGATAAATCTAGCAGAATTAAAAAAGAATTGGCATTGTCACATCAGCCGGAACAGGAGCACAAGATTCAACTTGAAAATCAACAACACGTCCAATAACTATAATAGAAGGAGAAGAAAATTGATTTTGAATAACTTCTTCTGCTAAATCAGATAAGGGAGCCTTTAAACAACGTTGACCAGTGATAGTTCCTTGCTGAATTACAACAGAAGGTGTTAGAGGGTCTAGTCCACCAGCAATTAATTCGTTAGTTATTTTTGCAAGATTATGCAATCCCATATATATAATTAGTCCATCACTAGCCTTAGCTAATCCTTTCCAATTAACACCCGCACGTCGTTTATCTATGTCCTCATGACCTGTTACGAAAGTCATAGAAGAACCAGCCAATCGATGAGTTAGAGGAATTCCAAAATAAGCAGGAACTGCTATTCCAGCAGTGACACCAGGCACTATTTCAACAGAGACACCATGTCTTACCAAATAAGACGCTTCTTCTGCACCACGACCAAATAAAAATGGATCTCCACCCTTCAGACGAATCACGGAAGAATGCCTTTGGGCCAGTTGATAGAGAACTGAATTGATTTTTGATTGAGGTAGCGAATGATGACCACGTCTCTTGCCAACAAATTGGCATTCACAAGTATTTGATACAAGTTC
Organism: Prochlorococcus sp. AG-363-B04; assembly: GCA_003278465.1. Lineage (GTDB taxonomy): Bacteria > Cyanobacteriota > Cyanobacteriia > PCC-6307 > Cyanobiaceae > AG-363-B04. The sequence goes on along the minus strand of QCFC01000001.1, from coordinate 19,000 downwards.
CAAAATTTCCTGAGGGACTAAAGAGTCATAAACCAAAGCGCCACATTGACGCAACAAGCGCTGAGCTTTGATGGTTAATAGATCTGGATCACCTGGTCCGGCTCCAACCAGATATACAGTCCCATATTTTCCTTCCTTCATACAAGAAACCTCAAGCTCTCAATTAAATCAATCAAAAACATACTCATTTGATCAATAACTTTGCTAAATAAATCAAGGAAAGTGAATCAGATTAATTGTCAAAGTGTAGTAAAAATAGAATCTAACTCAAGAAGTAGAGAAATGATGATGCACAAACAAAATTCTAATTAAAAGAAATTTGTATCAATGATAACAGATTAAAGCGCGGTCTAAATGATCGAATATTGGAAATTATTATAATTGGAATATGACCATGCACAATCTAGGTAAAATTTTCGGCAATCTACTTAATTTTAACTCGAATCACATTATAATATTTTTTTTCAACAAATTGACAATACTAATGCAAGGAGAAGCTTGTCAACCTGATTTCATATGTTCATAATATTAGATAAGTTGTGATAAAATTAATTTGTAATTAGGAAAAGGAATAAGATGACTACTAACCAAGAAAAATTTAAAAATATTTTGAGACAAATTGGTAGTGGAACTAAAACAAGTCATGGAATGACTCGAGAAGAATCAGCTAATGCCCTAGAACTGATACTCAGAAAACAAGTTACACCAGCTCAAATTGGTGCTTTCATGATTGCACATAGAATTCGACGTCCTGAGCCTCAAGAACTAGCAGGAATGCTAGATGTTTATCACAAATTAGGACCAAGACTTAATTCACAAGAAAACCAAGATGAACCAATTTGTTTTGGAATGCCCTTCGATGGAAGGAATCGAACTTGTCCAATCTATCCACTAACAAGCTTAATTCTATTAACTGATGGGCAACCATTAGTACTCCAAGGAGGAAGAAAAATGCCAATAAAATATGGTGTTACAACTGAAGAACTATTTCATTCTCTTGGGCTCAAGCTATCAGGCATAAATATGAAACAAGTTCAAGAAGGCTTTGCAGAGAATAATTTCGCGCTAATACATCAACCAGATCACTTTCCTTTAGCTGAAAATCTCATTGACTATCGAGACGAAATAGGAAAACGTCCTCCTATAGCAAGTATGGAACTAGTTTGGACAGCACATCAAGGCAAGCATTTGCTAATTAGTGGATTTGTTCACCCCCCAACAGAAGAAAGAGCAAAGGAAACCATAAGATTACTTGGTGAGGACAGTTTCATTAGTATAAAAGGACTTGAAGGAAGCATAGATCTACCAACCAGTCGGCCATGTATAACAGGTCAATTGCAAAATAATGAATTCATTAGGAAAATAATTCATGCGCGAAACTATAATTGTCACAACCAAGAAATTAAATGGAAAAACATAAATGAATGGAAAGCACTATCTTTAGCAGCATTAAATAATGAAGGACCATTAACAAACGCTTTGCACTGGAATGCAGGGGTATATTTATGGTTTGCAGGACGAGTTAACAATATAGAAGAAGGTATTGAAAAAAGCAAATTACATATTACTTCAGGATCTGTAAAAGATACGCTTGATAAATTAATTTTATGGCGAAATAAAATTAATTTATTTAGATAGCTGAAGGAGACTTTTCTCCATTAAATAACGTTGAAAACCTACTCCATTAAGTTTGATATATTCAATTCTCTTCTTCTTCCATCCACGTTTCAAAAGTAGTGAATAGCTCAATAAACTAGCCTCTGTCTTTAAACAGTACAATCCCTCATTACATGCTTCTTTTTCTATTTGATTCAACAAATAGCTACCATGTCCTCGACGAGCAGAACAACCTCTGGTATATAAGAGTGCTAAACGATCCTTCGGATATCTCACAGCAAAAGCCTTTGCTTCTCCACACTCTATGCTTAACCAACCTTTGCCTTCTGATAAGGGTCTATCTAGTACACCTGGAAGCCAAGCTATTGCAGACCAAGCACGAATTTGTTCGGCTTTATATAACTTAGTGGCTTGAGACTCAATTGCTTCAGCATAAATCTGCCTCGCCAAAACATGATCATTGTTAGTCAATTGCCTTAATTCCAGATTTCTAGACATCAATACCTCAACCAGTCAATCGAGAAGTCAGTATGAGAAGGTGAGATCCATTATGAAACTTGCACAGGTGCAACGACTCAAAATCCCAACGCTTCTCAGTGCCTTTATAACTCTCTTAAATGACAGACTTGGTGAAACGATTGTCTTCCCCTTATTACCTTTCCTTCTAGACCGTTTTACTAGCAGTGGAAGCACTCTTGGTTTACTAGCAGGAACCTACGCAATCTCGCAATTTGCTGTGTCACCCCTTATCGGTGCTCTCAGTGATCGATTTGGACGCAAACCAGTAATCATCTCATGTGTAGCAGGTTCTGTAATAGGCCTTTTCTTATTTGCTTTAACTGTAAGTCTGGAGTGGAGCAAATTTTTACCTGGATGGGCTCTTACTTTTCCTTTAATATGTCTCTTTTTGGCTCGAATAATTGATGGACTTAGTGGTGGAACGGCAGCAACTGCTACAGCAGTTCTTGCAGACATTTCAACCCCAAAGAATCGAGCTAAAACATTTGGATTAATCGGAGTAGCTTTTGGCCTTGGTTTTCTTCTTGGGCCAGGATTAGGTACTACTCTTGCTAAATTTAGCGTAACTCTTCCAGTATGGGCGGCCACTGGGTTTGCAATAGCAAACTTAGCTTTAGTTATTTGGATTCTACCCGAAACTCATCAGCCAGAAAAACGAACAAACCTTCCTCGTAAAAGAGAATTAAACCCTTTTACGCAATTAAAACGGGTTTTTACTAATCCATCCATCAAACCTCTTTGCATTGCATTTTTTCTCTTTTTTATGGCTTTTAATGGTTTCACTGCTGTATTGGTCCTTTATCTAAAACAGGCTTTTTATTGGACACCAGAAATGGCTAGCCTAACCTTCGTAGTTGTAGGTTTAGTAGCAATGATTGTTCAAGGTGCATTAATAGGTATACTTGTGAATAAATTTGGAGAAAAAAAATTAACTCTGTCAGGAATTGGTTTTGTAATTGTAGGATGTATTTTATTACCATTAGCAACTCAGGAAAATTCCACGCAAATAGTCTTCACTGCTGTTTCAATCTTAGCTCTTGGCACAGGACTAGTTACACCATCTCTACGTGCACTAATTTCTAGAAGATTATCAGCTGCAGGGCAAGGAACTTTACTTGGTAGCCTGCAAGGTCTTCAGAGTTTAGCTACATTCACAGGAGCCAGTATAGCCGGACTTACTTACGATATTCTGGGATATCGTAGTCCATTTTATGGTGCAACCATTTTACTTATGATTGTAATAGGATTAGTTTCAGGACAAGTTTTAGCACCTGAGAAACATCAACCTATCCATGACTAAACAAAGTGAAAAGTCATCATGAAAGAAATTCTAAATTGCTAATTCTTCTAATATTAATATCAGAGGTTTTTCCATGTTTCTAACTAATTCAAATAAAAGGAAATATATAAATCGAGAACTAAGCTGGCTAAAATTCAATGAAAGAGTCCTACAAGAAGCGATAGAAACCAGTAAACCAATATTAGAACAAGCTAAATTTAGTGCAATTTTTAGTAACAATCTAGACGAATTCTTCATGGTAAGAGTTGCATCATTAAAGTCTCAGGTTGAAGCCGGAATCACTAAAAAAACTGAAGATGGTAAAACACCAGAAGAACAACTTAAGGATATTCGTAATACAATTCTCCCATTACTAAATAAACAACAAGATCATTTTAAAAACAAACTAAATCAAAAACTAATATCGCATGGAATTCAAATTCTCAAATATAAACAGCTCAATCCCAATCAAAAAAAATGGATTGATAATTACTTCATAAAATCAATTTTTCCAGTCTTGACTCCCCTAGCAGTCGATCCAGCACATCCATTTCCATTTGTAAGTAATCTGAGTCTCAACGTAGCTACAATCATACAAGATCCAGAAAGCCATCAAAAACAGTTTGCGAGAGTTAAAGTTCCTCAAAAGCCCTTTAAACGTTTCATAAGAATCCCAGAAGAGCTAAGTCACGATAATAATCAACCTCTTTATACCTCAATTCCTATAGAAGAAGTTATAGCTTTCAACTTAAGCATGCTGTTTCCTGGAATGAAAGTAAGAGATCATTATTTCTTTAGAGTGACCAGAGATGCAGACCTTGAATTAAGAGATATTGAAGCCGATGATTTAATGATTGCAATTGAAGAAGGGCTCAGAAAGAGGAGAAGAGGTGGAGAAGTTGTGAGAGTAGAAATATCTAACAATCTCCCTGAACAAATAATCAATCTACTTACTACTGGAATGGATATAAATCAATGTGATCTTTATAAGCTAGATGGCTTAATGGCACTTGATACTTTATTTGAATTAACAGATTTACCTTTCCCAGAGCTTAAAATTGAACCCTACCAAGGCAAAACACCAACAAGTTTAACCAAAAGTCAACGTGGGATGCTTGAAGATGGTTCAATCAAAAAAGAAGATTTCATCAGTATCTTTGATATCATCAAGGAAAAAGATATACTTTTGCACCATCCATATGATCTTTTTTCAACAAGCGTAGAGGAATTTATAAATCAAGCAGCAGATGATCCTCTAGTAATGGGAATCAAAGTAACACTTTATAGGACATCAAAAGATTCACCAATTATTAGTGCACTTATCAGAGCTGCTGAGAATGGGAAGCAAGTTATGGCACTCGTAGAACTAAAAGCAAGATTTGATGAAGATAATAATATACAATGGGCGAAACATCTGGAACAATCTGGGGTTCACGTTGTCTATGGTGTTGTAGGCCTCAAAACTCATACAAAAATCATGCTAATTGTACGCAAAGAGCATGAAAAGCTTCAGAGCTATTTCCATATTGGAACTGGTAATTACAATTCAAAAACATCCAAAATATACACAGATCTTGGATTACTCTCTGCAAAATCAGATTTTGGGCAAGATCTAGTGGAATTATTTAATTATCTTACTGGATTTTCCAAACAACAAAAATTTCGTCATTTGCTTGTGGCTCCAGTTACCCTCAGAGACGGAATAGAAAATCTAATTAAACGCGAAATTGAAAATGCTAAGAAAGGAAAGGTTAGTTTTATAAGAGCCAAAATGAACTCTCTTGTTGATCCAATAATTATCGATCTTCTATATGAAGCATCAAATGCAGGTGTGAAAATAGAACTCATAATCCGTGGAATGTGTTGTCTTTATCCAGGAATTAAGAATCAAAGTGAAAATATTACAGTCATCAGTATTCTTGGACAATTCTTAGAACACTCAAGAATCTTTTGGTTTGCAAATGATGGAAATTCAAAAATATATATTGGCAGCGCTGACTGGATGCGTCGCAATCTCGATAGACGCGTGGAAGCAGTAGTTCCTATACAAGAGGAAAAACTAATAGAAAAGCTAGAATGGCTGTTTGATCTATATCTGAATAACACTGAAGGGGCTTGGATTATGCAACCTAATGGAAACTATTCCAAATATACCTCTAACAAGAACAGGATATGTCCACAAAATCATCTAATAAATCATTGGAGAAAAAACACCTAATTACCGAATAATTCAAAGACATAGATAAAAAAAGTAATTTATAAATGCTATTCATACCTAACGAAGCAAAGTATTTGCGTCTTTTACCTATGAATAAGAATAGATTTGATGAAACCATGAGTTACTGAAAGATTTCCAATTCAAGCAAGCCTAATTCGTTAATAAGTGCTAAATTTCTGACAAATCTAATTTTTAGGAGGCCAGGGTGATGGGGATCCCTCTGGAATCTGATAAGTCTGTCAATGCTGACTTGACACAATCTGTGTTGCATTCAGCTTCTAAGCAGCGAAAAGAAAAATTAAGTCAATCAACACGTGGTCGTCAAAGTGGGCGATTAGGTACGGATGCAATTGGATTCTATTTGAGCAGTATTGGACGAATTCCTCTACTAACACCAGCTGAAGAAATTGAACTAGCCCACCATGTTCAAGCAATGAAAGAATTGCTTGATATTCCTGAAAATGAACATACACCTAGACAAAAACACAAAATTCGTATGGGTAAACGTGCTCGAGATAGAATGATGGCAGCCAATTTAAGGTTAGTAGTTAGTGTTGCAAAAAAATATCAAAATCAAGGGTTAGAATTGCTTGATTTGGTTCAAGAAGGTGCAATTGGACTTGAAAGGGCTGTTGACAAATTTGACCCTGCAATGGGCTACAAATTTTCCACTTATGCCTATTGGTGGATCAGGCAAGGTATGACACGAGCAATTGACAATAGTGCACGAACAATACGTTTACCAATTCATATAAGTGAAAAACTCTCAAAGATGAGACGAATATCTAGAGAACTTTCTCATAGGTTTGGTCGACAACCAAACAGGTTAGAACTTTCTCACGCAATGGGAATCGACCCAAGTGATCTTGAAGATCTTATTGCACAAAGTGCACCATGCGCATCTCTTGATGCACATGCAAGAGGAGAAGAAGATAGAAGCACTCTCGGCGAATTAATTCCAGATCCTAATGGTGATGAACCAATGGAAGGTATGGATCGAAATATTCAAAAAGAACATTTAGGGGGTTGGCTAGCTCAACTAAATGAAAGAGAACAAAAAATTCTAAAACTTCGTTTTGGTTTAGATGGACAAGAACCGCTAACACTTGCAGAAATTGGAAGGCAAATTAATGTTTCTAGAGAGCGAGTAAGACAATTAGAAGCAAAAGCAATTCTCAAACTTCGAGTCATGACAACTCATCAACAAGCAGCATAAACAAAAACCTTGAGCTATTTCAACTCCATTCTAATTATTGGTGGATGGATAGTTTTAGTTTTTTGTACTTCAATTTATTGCAATAATCAATGGCCAAGACAAAAAGAATTGGGTCGTAAAATTATTCACATAGGTACAGGACCTGTAATACCTCTAGCATGGTGGTTAGATATTCCTAAAACTCAAGCAGTAAGTGTTGCGATTATAATTACACTTGTACTTATAATCAATCATCAATGGAATCTATTGCCAAATGTAGAAGATATAAAAAGAAATAGCTATGGAACAGTGGCATACGGTATTTCGATTACACTATTATTGTTTATTTTTTGGCCTGAAAACGCCTTAGCAGTATGCTCTGGAGTGCTTGTAATGGCATTTGGAGATGGCTTGGCTGGTCTTCTTGGTAGAAACATAAAATCACCTACTTGGTTGATATTTAGTCAAAAAAAGTCATTTGCAGGAACAATAACTATGGGATTAGTTAGTTTTATTACGCTAATCATTCTGAACAGTTTACTGGTTAATTCTATTTCTCTTCTCCCAATTATAGGTATTACATTTTTAGCAGTATTTCTAGAGCAATTTAGTTTATGGGGTATTGATAATCTTTTAGTACCAATTGGAGTTGCACTTGCTTGTTACTACATGATAAATAACATTTAATTTATTACAAATGAATTGAAGTGGTTACTGCAACTGCCAACTCGTCTAGCAGCACAGCTGTTGTTTGTATATCAATGCAAGCATCCGTAATACTTTGACCATAAACAAGTTGTGAAAGGTCTGAAACCAATGTTTGATTTCCTTCAATTAAATGACTTTCCAGCATCACGCCAAGAACATAAGGAGAACCCTGACGTACTTGATTGGCTACTTCCCTTAGGACTTCGGACTGACGTCTAAAATCTTTCTTGGAATTACCATGGCTACAATCAATCATTAAACGCTCACTAACTCCCGCTTTAGATAATTCCTCAGCAACATGCTTTACGTCCTCGCAGTGATAGTTACTACCTAACTTTCCGCCTCGCAAAACTAAATGACCATCCGGATTGCCCGTTGTACTAACAATCGATGCATGCCCTGCCGAATTAATACCTAGAAAATGATGAGGTCTAGATGCTGCCTGCATGGCATTAACAGCTATTGAGGCAGTGCCATCTGTACCATTTTTATAACCAATTGGCATGGATAAACCAGATGCCATCTCTCTATGAGTTTGACTTTCTGTTGTCCTAGCACCAATAGCAGTCCAACTAATCAAATCCGCAATGTATTGCGGAACAACAGGATCCAATAATTCAGTAGCTGCAGGCATTCCTTGCCGCGAAAGATCAAGTAAAAGTGCTCTGGCCCTTCTCAAGCCTGTATTAATGTCATAAGAACCATCTAAATGAGGATCATTAATAAGACCCTTCCATCCAATCGTTGTACGAGGTTTTTCAAAATAAACTCGCATTACCACCTCTAACTGCTCGGCATACTTCTGTCGTAAAGGAGCAAGTTGTTCTGCATAGTCTTTTGCAGCAGCAACATCATGAACTGAACATGGACCAACAATTACCAATAAACGAGAATCTTCCCCCCGCAAAATTCCTTGAATGCGTTTTCTTGTAACAGCAACTGTATTTGCAGCATCAGAATCTATAGGCAACTCCCTGTGCAGTAAAGCCGGTGGGACCAAAGGTCTTGTGTCCACCACATGGAGATCAGAGGTGGTAGTCATGTCACCAATTTTCATCACCACTAAGATTAAGGAAACAAAGCCTAAAAAGCATCAAGAACTTTCATATCAGCATCAAGATCAACCCTAAGTGGTTCCATGACAATCAAGAATAGGAAACCAAGTACTGCTTCCAAGGAATAGAGAAATGCTGAGTAACTATCGTGAACTCGCCACCAAACGTGAAACCCAAGGGATACCTGCCCTACCTCTCACAGCTAAGCAAACCCAAGCTTTAACAAAGCTTTTGGAAGAACCAACTTGTATCAATAGCAAAGAGTTACTACACCTTCTAGTGGAACGTGTTCCTCCTGGTGTTGATGATGCAGCTTATGTAAAAGCCACGTGGCTGAGTGCAATAGCTCAAGGGACATTACACAGCCCTTACTTATCTAGATTAAAAGCCACCCAACTTTTGGGAACAATGATAGGTGGATATAACGTTTCTGCACTCATAGAACTTCTAAAAAACCCTGAACATGAAATAGCAAATTATGCAGCAAAGGCTTTAAGTCATACATTGCTGGTATATGACTCAGTAAATGACATAATAGATTTAGCAAAAACTAATAACTTTGCAAAAGCAGTTATCAATAGCTGGGCGAATGCAGAATGGTTTACATCTAAGAAACCATTGCCTGATGAAATTACATTAACCGTATTCAAAATTGATGGAGAAACAAATACAGATGATTTGTCTCCAGCTACTCATGCGACAACCAGACCTGATATTCCATTACATGCACTAGCAATGCTTGAAACACGAGATCCAAATGCAATATTAACAATCACTAATTTAAAGAAAAAAGGACACCCACTTACATATGTAGGTGATGTTGTAGGAACTGGTAGCTCACGTAAATCAGCAATTAATTCAGTTCTTTGGCATATTGGAAAGGATATCCCTTTTGTTCCCAACAAAAGAAACGGTGGGGTAATCCTTGGTGGCAAAATAGCACCAATCTTCTTCAATACAGCTGAAGATTCTGGTTCATTACCTATTGAATGCGATGTTAGCCAAATGCAAACTGGAGATGTAATTACAATTAGACCATTCCTTGGAACAATTGAAAGAGCAGTTGGAGAAACTAATGCTGGAGAAATATTGACTCGTTTTGAATTAAAACCAACAACTATTAGTGATGAAGTACAAGCAGGAGGACGAATACCACTCATGATCGGGAGGGCACTGACAGACAAAATTCGGACATATCTGGAACTAGAACCATCTAATTTGTTTATCCGACCAAGCCAGCCACAAGAAACCAATGAAGGTTTTACTCAAGCACAAAAAATAGTGGGACGTGCTTGTGGACTCAAAGGCGTCAGACCTTCTACAAGCTGCGAACCAGTAATGACAACCGTAGGCAGTCAAGACACAACGGGACCAATGACAAGAGATGAGATGAAAGAACTCGCCTGCCTAGGCTTCTCAGCAGATCTGGTAATGCAAAGTTTTTGTCACACTGCCGCTTATCCAAAACCAATTGATATACAAACACAAAAAGAATTACCAGATTTTTTTGCAGAAAGAGGAGGTGTAGCACTACAACCAGGTGATGGAATTATCCATAGTTGGTTAAATAGAATGTTATTGCCAGATACAGTTGGGACAGGGGGAGATAGCCACACCCGATTTCCACTAGGCATATCATTCCCAGGCGGCTCAGGTGTAGTGGCTTTTGCGGCAGCCATAGGAGCTATGCCATTAGATATGCCTGAATCAGTTTTAGTCCGATTTAGTGGATCGTTACAGCCAGGAATAACTTTAAGAGATATTGTCAATGCAATTCCGTGGATGGCAATTCAAAAAGGATTATTAACTATAGAGAAAGCAAACAAGCTCAATATTTTTAATGGGAAGATCCTAGAAATAGAAGGATTACCAAATCTAAAATTAGAACAAGCTTTTGAACTTACAGACGCAAGTGCTGAACGTTCATGCGCAGGGTGCAGTATACAACTTTCCGAAACAACTGTAGCTGAATATTTACGTAGCAATATTTCCCTACTTAAAAATATGATTGCGCGAGGATACAAAGATCCACGTACCATAAATAGACGTATCAAAGCAATGGAATCTTGGTTAGATAAGCCACAATTAATCAAAGCTGATTCAAATGCCAAATATGCACAAACAATAGAAATACACCTTGATGAAATAACTGAACCTATTGTTGCGTGCCCTAATGATCCTGATAATGTCAAGCTCCTCGATGAAATAGCAGGAGAAGCGATACAAGAAGTCTTTATTGGATCATGCATGACAAATATTGGTCATTACAGAGCCGCTGCAAATATCCTGCAAGGCAATGGTAAAAATAAAGCAAAATTATGGGTATGTCCTCCTACACGCATGGATGAAGCAAAATTAAAAGAGGAAGGCTACTACAAAATATTCGAAGAAGCTGGTAGCCAAATGGAAATGCCAGGTTGCTCTTTATGCATGGGAAATCAAGCACGTGTAGAGGACAATTCAACCGTATTTTCTACTAGTACACGCAACTTCAATAATCGACTTGGGAAAGGCGCTCAAGTATATTTAGGAAGCGCAGAACTTGCAGCAACATGTGCTCTGTTAGGTTACATACCTAGTGCAAAGGAATATCAAAAAATAGCATCAGAAAAAATATCGCCACATTCTAAAGAACTATACCGATATTTAAACTTTGATCAAATTTCAAATTTTGAGAATGAAGGGCGTACAATAAGCAAAGAAAATGAAATTACATTACTAAAAACTAACTAAATCTTAATTCATGAAAAAAACTAGAAAAAAGTTTCGGGTTAAAAATATTAGCCTTAAAGATTTAATAAGACAACGATGGTTTGTTATCGTATGTTCTTTAATTCTTACTGGACTTGGAGCTGCGTTAACCGGAGTCCTGTTCAAAACTGGCTATACAACATTAGATAAATGGCGAATTAGTTTGACTAATGTAATGCCTCCTCTTCTTATTCTCCCACTTTTAGGGGCAACTGGAGGATTTATTTCTGGCACACTTATTACAAACATATCACCTTCTGCCGAAGGGTCAGGAATAACCCACATCATGGCGTATCTACGTCACAAATCTGTACCTATGGGTTTGAAAGTAGGTTTAGTTAAATTGGTCGCAGGGATTATTGCCATTGGCAGTGGTTTTCCACTAGGGCCAGAAGGCCCAGCCGTCCAAATGGGCGGCTCCGTAGCATGGAAAATGGCACGCTGGCTCAAAGCTCCAGTTTCTTTTAGAAGAGTGATCGTGGCTGCTGGAGGTGGAGCTGGAATAGCTGCAATATTTAGTGCTCCTATAGGAGGATTTATTTATGCAATAGAGGAACTACTCAATTCAGCTAAACCAATCATTCTACTGTTAGTAGTAATAACAACTTTCTGGGCTGATACATGGGCAGATATAATCGGAAGCCTAGGTCTTAGCAGCTATAAATTAACAATAGATAACACGTTAGGTTTTCCATTAGAACGAGAATATACACCTTTTATTAATTTCCTACCTATTGATGTAGGTTACTTAATTGTCCTAGGTATCTTGATAGGTATTTTAGCAGAATTATACTGCTTATATGTTATAAAGATGCAAATTAAAGTTAAGGAATATCTAGGAAATAGGCTTGCATTAAAAATGACAATTACAGGTTCTATCTTAGGCTTAATGTACTCTTTTATCCCTAAAGAATTTATCCAATCTCACAAGATTCAAGATTTAATTGCTGATGGGTCTATTGATATAAGAATGGCAATTATGACTTTTATAATACTATTTCTAAGCACAGGACTTGCTGCTGCGTCAGGAGCTCCAGGAGGACTTTTTGCTCCAATGTTGACCTTAGGCGGTGCTATTGGCTTTGCCTTTGGTGGTTATGTAGAAACTATCACTGGACACATTCCAACTACCTATATTTTTGCAGGTATGGGAGCATTTGTAGCCAGTTGTTCAAGAACTCCAGTCTCAGCGATGTTTCTTGCATTTGCTCTAACAAAAGATCTAGTAGTACTAAAGCCAATACTAATAACTTGTCTGGCTAGCTTCTTAGTAGCAAGAGTCTTCAATGATGAATCAATTTATCACAGGCAATTAAACCTACAATTCACAAACACTTCCTCTATTGATCCGAAAGGGAATAATAAGAGATTAAACAAAACAATTAATCCAAATCCATTAAATCCTACTTCTCCGCCAGAAATTAACCCTGAATAAAGAAACCCTACTTTTCAAACCCTCTGTTCCAGAACCTGGAGCACTTAAAGTAGTACTTGCTTTTCCTAACACATATAGTATTGGAATCACAAGCCTAGGTTATCAAATTATTTGGTCTATTCTAGCTAAAAGGAATGATGTAGATGTTAGAAGAATGTTTACTGATACGGCAGAGAGATTAGATCGAACATGTGATCTATTTGGACTCTCACTCAGCTGGGAATTAGATAGCCCAATTTTATTAGATCTATTAAAAAAACAAAATATAAATATTTGGAGCGATCTCCGAACAGAAAATGATCCTATCGTATTTGGAGGGGGTCCTGTTTTAACAGCAAATCCTGAACCATTAGCTCCATTTTTAGATGTTGTTCTTTTAGGAGATGGAGAAGAGCTATTACCTAATTTTATTAACTCTATTAAACAACTAAAAGATGAATCTAGAGCATACAAATTAAAAATGCTAGCTAAAATACCTGGTATTTACGTCCCTAGCTTATATCAACCTGAATATAGTTCAGATGGCACATTATTAGGAGTAAATCCTATATTCACTGACTTGCCTCAATCAATCACAAAACAAACCTGGAATAGCAACATACTTGGCCATTCAACTGTAATTACTCCAGAGGCGGCATGGCCAAATATTCATATGGTTGAAGTCGTGAGAAGTTGCCCAGAAATGTGTAGATTTTGTATGGCCAGTTACCTAACCCTACCCTTTAGAAGTCCATCGTTAAATGATGGACTAATTCAAGCTGTTGAAAAAGGGCTTTCAGCAACTAATCGACTTGGCCTTTTGGGTGCATCAGTAACCCAACATCCTGAATTTCTAGAACTATTAACATGGCTAAATCAAGATCAATTTAATGATATACAGCTAAGTATTAGTTCTGTTAGAGCTTCATCATTAAATTCTAGAATAACAAAAATACTGGCAAAACGTGGCAGCAAATCATTAACAATAGCCATCGAAAGTGGTAGTTCTAAATTACGTCAAGTTATCAATAAGAAGCTTTCTGAAGACGAAATTTTTTCAGCTGCTAAATATACAAAAGAAGGTGGATTAAAAAAACTTAAATTATACGGAATGGTTGGCCTCCCAACAGAAAGTGATGACGATATAGAAGCTTCTGCTAAATTATTAATAGAAATAAAAAAAAGAACTCCTGGCTTGCATATAGTTTTTGGCTTAAGTACTTTTGTTCCAAAAGCTCAAACTCCTTTTCAATGGCAAGGGGTTCGGCAAGAATCAAAACAACGTATTAAATTTCTGCATAAAATGTTAAAGCCTAAAGGTATAGATCTCCGGGCTGAAAGCTATGGATGGAGTACAATTCAAGCACTTTTTTCAAGAAGTGACCGTCGTCTTGCTCCTGTCATTCTTGCAGTTAGGAATTCACAAAATACACTTGGTGGATGGAAAAAAGCTTACAAGGGTGTAAGAGAAGATACTATTCAAACTGAAAAAATTCCAATTCTTCTTCCGAAACCACCTCCTTGGGATGAAGTTATTTATTCAGTTTGGAATGAAACAAAAATTCTTCCATGGACACATCTCAATGGTCCGATTTCAGAGCTCAATCTATTGAAACACCAAGAAATAGCCTTAAATCAAAATAATGAATAAATTTTCTTTGGAGAAATAATAATACAACGTAATCCTGCCAAAAGAATCCAGCCAGCAATATTTAAACGACTATCAAAAAATGGCATATCTGTACCATGAAGTACCACTAAAATAAAACTAGATGTCCACCAAGCTCTATCAAATATAATTAGCCTCAAAGACTCATCTTTTCTAATCTGAGTATTATTCAAAACTCCACGTCTCAATGAAGTAATCAATAAAGCCAAAACCATACCAACAATTAAAAAGGCCGCTAATAAGCCATGACTGACGGCAAGTTCAAGAGGAAGATTATGTGCATGGCCATGCCACTTACCAGTCCTTAAAGGATAAAGAATAGAAAATGCAGCTGCTCCCCATCCAAGCCAGGGTCGTTCAACAAGCAAATTAAAAGCTTCTCCCCATTGACTAAGGCGAGTTGAAGCTAAGGTTCTTTCCTCTGTATATCGCATATCATTTAAACGTGCCCATATCTCTTCTGGAACAACATTACGAGCCCAAAACTGCCAATCAGAATGAATTCCTGGCAAGACAGCAAGGATCACAGGCATTAATAACAAAAACAAAATTGGTAAGAGCCAAAACCAACTGGCTGGTCCAACAACAAATGGAATAGCAAGAACTAAACTTCCCCACGCATTTCTAGAATCAGTAAGAATTAATGCTGTGACTATCGCTATAGAAAGAGACAACAAAAGACTTCGTTGAATTCTATTAATGCCATGTTGAATTAATACAGCCAAAGAAAAAGGCCATACTAAAGCCAACCATGCCCCAGCAATATTTGCATAGTCGAACAACCCTGATAAACGACCATTTGGATTACCATTAGGAGACATAAACCAAACTATTAAGCCCCCAAATAGTTGCCAAGGTCCTTCCCATCCCCACAAAATTTGGCCAAGACCAGTTACCACTACTGGAAGAGTACCAATAAGCAATAAAAGAGCGGAACGTCTTCTTGAAATATTAGTCTTCAAATAAGGTTGTAATCCCCAAAATGCCCAAAAAAATGGCAACCAATTACACAAACCAACCCAAGCTAACCAACCTGAATATGCATTAAAACAACCAAATATCATAATAATTGCAGACAAAAGTAAAGGCCAATTCCATGGATCGTTCCAAAAAAGTAAATCTCGTCTTCGACTACCTAATACCAATGAAATAATTAGAAAAATTCCAGATATAAATGCACTAGAAGCTAAAAAAATTAAACCAATCTGAAAGGTAATCCATCCCACAGCATGCGCATCATTAGGACGAGATTTGGAGAGCCAAGAAAAACACATCATTCAAAAACAGCAGTACGACCTCTGTAAACCATTACTTGACGTCTCAAATGTAATCTTACTGCTCTTGATAAAGCAAAACGTTCAGTATCCCGTCCTTTCCGAATCAAATCATCTACTTCATCACGATGACTTACTGCTATCGTTGTTTGATCAATAATAGGACCATCATCTAAATCTTCAGTTACATAATGAGATGTTGCACCAATCAATTTAACGCCTCTTGCCCAGGCCCGATGATATGGCTGAGCCCCCTTAAAAGCTGGAAGAAATGAATGATGGATATTAATAACTGATGAAAAACTTTTGAGGAAATTAGCGCTTAAAATTTGCATATACTTAGCTAAGACTACTAATTCAATTTGATGTTTTTTTAATAAATTTAAAATCAATTCCTCAGATCTAGATTTTTCGTGTGCCATAACCTGAACATATTCAAAATGAACACCAGACGCATGACAAAGTGGTTCCAAATCTTTGTGATTGGAAATAACCAAAGGCACCTCCATTGGCAGCTCTCCACTTCTCGCTTTCCAAAGCAAATCCAATAAACAATGACTTTGCTTACTAACCATGATCGCAACCTTTGGCAATTCATCGGAAAAGTGAACCTGCACTTTGCCTCCCAAATCTCCAGAGAGCGAATGTAGGTCCCTGATAATGCTAGACCTATCCAAGGAAAATCCTTGTAAATCCCACTCTATGCGACTTAAAAAAAGACCCGCACCAGAATCAGTGTGATGATCAGCATGTCTAATATTCCCACCGTTTGATGCAATCCATCCTGATATACGACTCACTAATCCTGGTTGATCAGGACAAATCAGCTGAAGAATAACACTGGTAGTGCTCACGTGTATTGACTACAAAGAACCATTGTTACTTAAAAAAGTTCAATAAAAATAAAGCAATCAATAAAATACCGGACAAAATACAATTAACAATAATCTGGAGCTCTGAAAACTGACGCATTCAATAGCAATAATTGGAGCAGGTGTAGTTGGCAGCTCAGCCGCATGGGAGCTAACAGAATTAGGACTAGAAGTCATCCTGATTGATCCAAAACTAAACAAACCAATCAAGAGAAATAATCAAGCACAAGGCACATCAGCTTCGCTAGGAGTTTTGATGGGTAATATTTTCAATCGTACAAATGGTAGGGCATGGAAATTAAGACAACGAAGTATGAAATTATGGCCAGAATGGACAAAAAAACTCAATACAAAAACTAATCCTATACAAATTAAAACCCCACTGATCAAATTAGCTAATTCCGAAGATGAACTTGCCAGAATGAAATTACTAGTAAAACAAAAAGAAAATTTAGGCCTCAAAATAGTAACAAAAGATCTGCATACTCTCAGCAAGAGGGAATGGCCATTCAATCACTATGGTGGTTTACTCTCTAAAAATGATGGCTTTCTCAATCCAATTACTTTACAAAAGTCGTTAAAAGAACTTTTAAACAAGAAAGAAGTTCAACAGATACCTGAATCTGTGATTTCTATAGAAAGAAGATCTTCCCAGCCAGGACAAAGATGGGGTATTCATCTTACAGATGGAAGTTTTCATAAATTAGATTCAATAATAATATGTTGCTCTCTAGGAGCTGAATCTTTACTAAAGCAATTAGATTATTACATAAAGCAAGAACCAATTCTTGGCCAAGCAATGGAACTAGAGCTGAAATCAGATTCATATGATTGGTCAAACTGGCCAGCTGTTCTTATATCTAATGGAATAAATCTGATTCCACGTTCAAACAATCGCCTTTGGCTAGGTGCAACTCTTGAGCCAAGCTTAAAGCCAAATAATGATTTACTTCAGGAATTAAAAAACCTAAAAGGTAATGCTCCTTGTTGGCTATTAGATTCAAAAATCATCAATCAATGGTATGGCTTAAGAGGTAGACCAGTTAATAGACCTGCACCTATATTAGAGAAACTAGAACCAGGACTAATTGTTGCTGCAGGTCATTACAGAAACGGCATACTCCTGGCTCCTGCGACGGCCGAATGGATAGGAAATAAAATTAACTTTAATGGAAAAGAATACTTTTAAAATATATTCTTACTCCTGAAAAAATCAATTAATACTACTTTGATTCTGTAAATTCAGCATCAATTACATCATCACCTGAATCATTAGATGAAGATCCATTGTCAGGTTGTGCTGGCTCAGGACCTTCTGCACCTGGTGTGGCTCCCGCTTGTTGATATACTGATGCACCTAATGTATAGAGTTCTTGTTGTAACTCTTCTAATAATTGTTTCATGGTTTCATAATCATCCTTTTCTGTAGCCTCCTTTAATTTGAGACGTTTTTCTTCAACTTTAGCTTTTGCAGATGCTTCAACTTTGTCACCCAATTCTCCAAGCTGTTTTTCTGTCTGATAAACAAGCGTTTCAGCCTGATTTTTAACATCAATGCGATCACGCTTCTCTTTATCTGCAGTAGCATTAACTTCTGCATCTTTAACCATTTTATCCACTTCATTGTCTGAAAGGGTTGAAGCACCAGTAATAGAAATACTCTGTTCTTTACCGCTTCCTTTATCTTTTGCATTCACACTAAGAATACCATTAGCATCAATATCAAAAGTTACCTCAATTTGTGGAACACCCCTAGGAGCAGGGGGGATGCCATCAAGACGAAAAGTTCCAAGACTCTTATTATCAGAAGCCATCTCTCGTTCTCCCTGAAGCACATGTATTTCAACATTTGTTTGACCATCAACAGCAGTTGAATATGTTTCAGATTTCTTCGTAGGTACAGTAGTATTTCTTGGTATCATCTTGGTCATTACACCACCTAAAGTTTCAACTCCTAAAGACAAAGGCGTGACATCTAAAAGCAAAATATCCTTAACTTCACCAGCTAATACACCTCCTTGAATAGCAGCTCCAACTGCTACTACCTCATCAGGGTTAACAGTCTGATTTGGATCTTTGCCCGTAACACGCTTAACCAATTCCTGAACAGCAGGCATTCTGGTTGAACCACCAACCATCACAATTTCATCTAATTCTCCTGAAGACAGCTTTGCATCTTTAAGGGCTTGCTCTACAGGAACACGACAACGATCTATTAATTTTGAAGCTAATTCCTCAAACTTTGCACGAGTAAGCGTGAGATCAAGATGTTTAGGTCCTTCTGGAGTAGCAGTAATAAAAGGTAAGTTTATCTCACTTTGCGTAGCACTTGATAGCTCAATTTTTGCCTTCTCAGCGGCTTCAGTTAAACGTTGCAGAGCCTGTTTATCTTGACGCAGATCAATGCCTTCATTTCCTTTAAAAGTCGC